>JBGPIX010000148.1:0-12365 GCA_041485085.1 Candidatus Acidiferrum sp. | reverse complement strand
GCGGGCAGCACCTCGAAGTAGTTTGTGAAGTCAAACCGCGTCGATCCGTTCAGGATTCCGCCGTTCTGCTGCACCAGCTTGATGAACTCCATCTTTCCCAGGTTCTGCGATCCCTGGAACATCATGTGTTCGAAAAGGTGCGCGAACCCCGTGCGGTCCTTTGGCTCGATTCGAAACCCGATCCGGTAATACACCCCCACGCAAATTGTCGGCGACGTGTGATCCGGCGAGAGCACTACTCGCAGCCCATTTGGCAGCTTGTAATACTCCACGGGAACCTTGAATTCCGCCGCACTGGAAGGCCCCGCGCTGGCCGCCGTGCCACACGCTAAGAGCAGCGCCGTGAGCACAGCAAAAGCTCGGACGCCTCGATCAATCTTCAAACGCATTGTTCCTCCGTGTTTTCCAACCCCTTTAGAATGTTCAAAGTGGCGAGTCAGTAGCGTAGACGAAGAACCATCCCTTTAGTACAAGACGCATCCCGTTCCCAGAAGTTTCAACAATTGACGGTCCTTCGGGCCTGGACCGTCAGTATACCGTTCGATTTTGCGTTCTCGCCTTGGTTGCCAGCGAAAACCGTGGCTCCGCCTCCGCTCGGTCCAGCAACCGCCCCGTCACATATTCTCCCAGCGCCGGTCCATGCTTGAACCCGTGTCCCGAGCCCCCGCCCACAAACCACACATTCTCCATCCCCGGATGCTGGTCAATCAGAAAATCTCCATTCGAGCTGTTTTCATACTGGCACACTCGAGTTTCCGTAATCGGCGCATCTCTCAAAGCAGGGAATCGACACTCCACATACGCCCGCGCCCGCTCCCTCGCTACCGGTGTGACGAGGCGCGATTGTGTGTCCGGATCGACCGGCTCTCCATGCTCGTCATACGCAATCTTTAATCCACGGCTTTCAATATCCGGCATTCCGTAGAAAAGATCCTCTTGAAACAACCACGTCGGCAGAGCCGGTGCCGCAAACCGCGTGTCGCCCCCGGGTATGCCAAAAAAGAAAACCTCCTGCCGCGTAGGGAAGATCCGTGAGCCAAGAATTTCCGGGAATACCTTGCCAAGCCACGCTCCACAAGCGAAAACGAATTGCTCAGCGCCGATCCGCTCACCCTGGCTCGTTACAATTTGCTCTAGCCTTCCAGATCCCGTAGGCTTCAGAATCTGAGCACTGCAATACTGCACGCCCAGTCGCAATGCGTCTTCCACCAGTGCCGCCACCGCTCGGCGTGCCATCAGCACTCCGCTATAAGGTTCGAAAATTCCTGTCTTGACCTCCTCGAACGATACTTGTGGATATTTTTCTTCCAGCGCCGCGCGATTGAGTTCATCGAATGGTACCTTGCAATGCCTCAATGTCGTGGACGTCCGCCGCAGTTGCGAATCGTCTTCGCCGCCAAGCCAGAGCACCCCCGTCTCATGAAACAGCGGCGCTTTCGCACTCTCAAAAAACCTCTTCCATTGCTCCAGCGATTTCTGCGCCCACAGCGTGTACAGCTCATCCGCTCCGTAGCCCATCCGAATGATGCGCGTTTCGCCCCCGGAACTTGCTCGCGAATGCGCCGGCCCGTATGCCTCAATCAGCACCACGCGCTGCCGCCGTTTGGCCAGATGCCACGCCGTCCACGCCCCAAACACGCCCGCTCCGATCACCGCCACATCAAATGTTTTTTGAAGTCCCACGTCTCTCTCCGTCTGATATGCCATCCTATCCCAATCCCTCCCGGCGCGGCACCCCGTCCCGCACGTCTCAAACCCCTCCGTGACCTCTGTGCTCCTCACTCTGCGAACTCTGTGTTAATCCCGCCCTGTCCCTCGTGATAACATGCAGCGCTTCGCTAAAAGTCATTCGGAGGTTCGCGTGAAAGCATTTATCCGCTCCATCGGAATCACAGTTGCGTTCATTCTTCTCTGCCTCCTGTTCATCCAGGCCGCGGTTGCCCAGCAACCCGCCAATCCCGTCGATCCCAAGACTTACGGCGGCATGAAGTGGCGCCTCATCGGCCCCTTCCGCGGCGGACGCTCCATCACCGTCACCGGCGTGCCTAGCCAGCCCAACACTTTCTATTTTGGCGCTGTCGCCGGCGGCGTCTGGAAAACCACCGACGCGGGCAACTCCTGGGATCCCCTCTTCGAAAAGCAGACCACCTCTTCGATTGGCGCCATTGCCGTCTCCGAATCGGATCCCAATGTGATCTATGTCGGCAGCGGCGAAGCTTGCATCCGTGGCAACATCTCTTTCGGCGACGGCGTCTATCGTTCGAACGACGGCGGCAAGACTTGGAACAACATCGGCCTGAAAGACACTCGCCACATTGGCGCCGTCATCGTCCATCCCACCAATCCCGATATCGCGTTTGTTGCTGCCCTCGGCCATGCCTACGGCACGAACACCGAGCGCGGCATCTTCCGCACACGCGATGGCGGCAAGACCTGGGAAAAAGTTCTGTATCTCGACGACCGCACCGGTGGCATCGACGTCGTTTTCGATCCGCAGAATCCCCACATCCTCTTTGCCGCCATGTGGGAAGGCTATCGCACGCCGTGGACGCTCAATAGCGGCGGCGCCAAGGATGGCCTCTACCGTTCGAACGACGACGGCGCCACCTGGAAGCGCATCGAAGGCAATGGCCTCCCCGAGGGCCCGCTGGGCCGCATCGGCGTCTCTGTTTCCGGCGGCGATTCCAATGTCGTTTACGCTTTGATCGAAGCCAAGAAGGGCGGCCTCTACCGCAGCGATGACGGCGGCACCAACTGGACTTTGATCAACGACGATCACCGCTTCCGTCAGCGCGCCTGGTATTTCACCCACGTTTGGGCCGATCCCAAGGATGTAAACAAGGTCTACATCGCGAATACCGGCCTATATCGTTCCATCGACGGCGGCAAATCTTTCGAACGCCTCAGCGCTCCGCATGGCGACCACCACGCATTGTGGGTTGATCCCAATAGTCCGAACCGTATGATCAACGGCAACGACGGCGGCGCCACGATTTCCGTCGATGGCGGCAAGAATTGGACCACGCAGGGCAATCAGCCGACCGCGCAGTTCTACCACGTCGCTGCCGACAACGATTTCCAATATCGTGTCTACGGTTCGCAGCAGGACAACTCTTCCATCGGCATTCGCACGCGCAGCGACCACGGGTACATCGATCGCGGTGACTGGGATGCCGTTGGCGGCGGCGAAAGTGGCTACATCGTCCCCGACCCCCGCGATTCGAATATCGTTTACGCCGATGATGAAGGCCCGGTCTTGACCCGTTACGATCGCCGCACCAATCAAGCGCAGAGCATTCAACAATGGCCCGAGGATCCCAATGGCTACCCGGCCGCCGGTCAGAAATATCGCTACACCTGGACCATGCCCATCGTGATCTCTTCGCACAATCCCGACGTCATCTATCACACTTCGCAATTCGTTTTTCGTTCGAACGATGCCGGCCGCACCTGGACCACCATTAGCCCGGACCTCACCCGCAACGACAAAACGAAGCAGCAGGATTCCGGCGGACCTCTCACCAAGGATCAATATACCGTCGAATACTACGACGTGATTTTCAGTCTCGCGGAATCGCCAAAGCAGAAAGGCCTGCTCTGGGCCGGCACCGATGACGGCTTGGTTCAATTGACCCGAGATGAAGGCAAGACGTGGACGAATGTCACTCCCAAAGAAATGCCCGAATGGGGCATGGTGAGCCTCATCGAAGCTTCCCCGTTCGATCCCGCCACCGCCTATGTTGCCGTCGATGCCCACAAGCTCGACAATTTCAAGCCCCTCATTTTCAAGACCAGCGACTATGGAAAGACTTGGACAAAATTAATCACCGGTCTTCCGGATAATTCCTACGTTCACGCCGTCCGCGAAGATCCCAAGCGTAAAGGTTTGCTTTATGCCGGCACCGAAACCGGCATCTGGGTTTCCTTCGATGATGGAGCGCATTGGCAGCCACTGCAGTTGAATCTCCCGACCACTCCGATTCACGACATGATCATCCACGATGACGATCTAGTGGTGGCCACTCACGGCCGCTCGTTCTGGGTGCTGGACAGTGTGGGCCCGTTGCGCCAGGCTGCCGCCTCGATTGCCTCGGAAGACGCCCATCTCTTCAAGCCGGATACGGCCTTTCGAACGCGCATGGGCCACTTCAATACGCGCCGCTACCCCTTCGGCGAAAATCCTCCTTCGGGAGCCATCCTTTACTTCTACTTGAAAGAGGAGCCGAAAGAACCTGCCAAGCTAGAAGTTCTTGACGCTCAGGGCAAAGTGATTCGCTCGTTCACGAGTGAGGAAAAGAAGAAAGAAGAAGCCGCAGCGGAATGGGAGCGTGACGCCGCCGAAGAACACATCCCCGCCAAAGCCGGCCTCAACCGTTTTGTCTGGGATCTGCGCTACGAAGTGCCTGCAAAAATTCCGCAGGCCGTCTATGACGCGGGCGATCCGATCGCTCCGCTCGTTCTGCCGGGCGCTTACCAAGTGCGCCTCACCGTTGCCGGAAAATCTCAGGTCGCGCCGTTCGACGTAAAAATGGATCCGCGCGTCCAGACCTCGGCCGATGATCTGCGTGCGCAATTCGAACTTATGCTAAAAATGCGCGACCGCCAAGAAGAACTGAACAAGGCCGTCATGACCATTCGCGAAACCCGCGCGCAGCTTCTAGCGATCGAGAAGCGCCTAGGCTCAGGCGAGCCTGAAAAACCCCTTGTCACCGCCTCCGCCGATTTGCGCAAGAAGATGAGCGCCATCGAGGAAGAGTTGGTCCAGGTCAGTGGCAAGTCCAGCGAGGACTTTGCGAATTTTCCGGTGAAGCTGGATAACAAATTCAGCGCCCTGCAGAATCTCGTCGACAGCGCCGATACCGCGCCCACTGCAGCCGAACTCGCCGTTTTCGCCGAACTCGACCAGCGCTTCGAAGCCCAGCTCGTCAAATGGCGCGAAGTCCTTGCGAAGGATCTCCCGGCCATCAACGACGCCATGCAAAAACACAACGTGCCCCTAATTGCTCCAACCACGGCGAAAGCCAATTGACGCTACGCGCCATTCTCTGTAAGGGCGCCCGCCGCTGCGGGCTGCGCCCTTGCTTGGCATGATTCGCCCATTGGAGAGTTGCTGCCTCTGTAGCGGCCGCCTTCCGAGGCGGGCGCTCTTGAACTCCAAAACGCTATCGGCCAAACGCCGCGGCGATCGGCGTAGCCCAGTGCGAGAGGTGATTCAGCGATTCGGTGTGCGTGGGGTCGAGGTGCAATGGCGTAATGGAAACGGCTCCGGAAAAAATCGCCGCGTAATCCGTGTCCGGCTCGATGTCCTTGTCAATTTTCTGCTCGAACAGCCAGAAATAACTGCGCCCGCGCGGATCTTTTCCTTCAGTCAACTGGTTGCGCGTGATTTTTTGCGATTGCCGCGTGAACTTCACTCCGCCGTTCCACGGCTCCGGCACATTCACGTTGAGCAAAACCTGGTCCTGCAATCCTTCTTTCAAAATCATTTCTGCCGCCGCACGCGCCACGCGCGCGGAGTTTTCAAACTTCGCTTCCGTCTTTTTCGAGCACAGCGAAATCGCCACCGAAGGGATGTGATGCAGCGCGCCCTCGCGCGCGGCTCCAACAGTTCCCGAATAATAAACGTTTTCTCCCAGGTTAGCCCCGTGGTTGATTCCAGAAATCACCAGGTCCGGCCTTTCCGGCAAAAGTTTGTGCAGCGCCACGATCACGCAGTCTGCAGGCGTCCCGTCGATCGCCCACTCCCGCTCCCCGATTTTGTTGCAAACGATCGGCTGCCGCAGCGTCAGCGACTGCGCCGCCCCGCTGCGCTCCAGGCTCGGCGCCACAATACTCACCGTGGCAAATCCCTCCAGCGCCGCCGCCAGCGCCCGCAGCCCCTCCGCTTGGTACCCATCGTCGTTTGTCAGGAGTATTTGGGGCATATTCTAGACAATCACCCGGGTATTTATTCGCCCCTCATCGTCTTGAGTGCTTTTGTGACCTTTGGATCCGCTGCGAATGTCTCCTTCAGGTCTGGGTACCGCTCAAGCATGGCCTCTATGTCAGCAGCGTTCTGTTTGAGTTGGCCTTCGACTTTCTTGTGAGTGCGGGTTGCCCACATTCGGTAGGCAATCATAATCAGCGCAATTCCGATAAGGATTTTCATCGGCGTTCTCTTTCTACGAGCACTTCCCAGTTCTCTTTGCAAACGCACGACGCCGCCTGTGGACTGTTTCTCAACGAATGCAAATCGCATCTTGGTACGTGCTTGTAGTCATTTAGATTCGCGCCCTCATTCCGGAAGTGAAACATCAGCGTTGCCGTTTTTTCGCAATCGCTACACTTCATAGCGGCCTCCCTCTTTAACAACCGCCAGCAATGCCGCCGTCAAGATGTAAACAACAACAAGGAAAGGCTGTTCACCAACTTCTAGCTCTGGGAAGAAATCGAAAATGGTCGGGACGGCGAGATTTGAACTCGCGACCTCACGCACCCCAAGCGTGCGCGCTACCAGGCTGCGCTACGTCCCGACCGGTGAGCTGACAACGACGCGGCAAGAATCAAGAGGGCCGAATCGAGGTAGCAACTGCAACTTCAAGGCTATCACCGCCGTTCGAGCAGCGTCAAGAAAGCGCGCAGCGTATCGCGAAGATCGAGCAGCATTTTGCGGCTCAGAAGCTGCGCCGACCCTTCCGCAGAATGATTGGGGCTCCGGCGCTCCGTTTCATCAGTGCCATCGTGTTCACGGAGATGCCGCCGCGCGCCCGCAATGGTAAATCCTTCATCGTAGAGCAGGCGCTTGATGCGGAACACCATGTCCACATCTTCCTGGCGGTAGAGGCGATGGCCGCTGGAGCCTTTGATGGGCTCGAGCATGGGGAATTCGGTTTCCCAGTAGCGCAAAACGAAAGGTTTCAGTGCCGCCAGGCGGCTGACTTCGCCGATGCGGTAGAGTTTTTTCTCCGTGGCGACTTGCGTTGCTGTGCCGTTGCTTGGCATCGGGAAACCCTGTGGGGAGGGGGACGCCGCTATCCTAGCAGTTTCTGGGCGCTGACTGTAGGTGCAGTGATACTTCGTCAACAGCGGCCCGCCTCCCCGACCCAGTCGGGGTAGACTCCAGGCGGGCCCTACAAACCCAAGAGCCCTGATGAAGCCGGGACGGCGCGAGCGCGATCATTCGTCACGGTCCGAATCGCCGCCGATGTTTCGCTTCTCGCGTTTGCGCAGGCGCTGGATGAAGCGGACGGGCGTGCCGACGTAGTCGAACTTGGCGCGCAGTTGGTTTTCCAGGAAGCGCTGATAGCTGAAATGTAGCGGCTCTTTCTGGTTGGTGAAAATTAGGAATGTGGGCGGCGCGATTTTCGCCTGCGTCATGTAGTAAATCCGCACGGGGCGAGCCTTTGGCGTGGTGCCGCGCTGCAAGTCGACTTCGTCCTTGAGCCAATTGTTGAGCACCGGCGTGGAGATGCGGCGGCGGCGCGCTTCCCAGCACTGATTGATCAGCGGAAACAGTTTGTCGGCGCGTTCGCCGGTTTTTGCGGAGAGAAAAACGATCGGCGCGTAACTGAGGAATTTCAGTTTGGCGCGAATCATTTTTTCGTACTCGAACATCATCCGGCCGGCATCGAAGTTTTCCGGTTTGTGGCGTTCTCCGGGAGCCCGCTTGGCCTTCCCTTTCGCGGTCGCGGCATCGCGTGACGCGGCGTCGCGCGCGGCAATCACGGCGAGATCCCACTTATTAATGACGATGACCACGGAGCGACTGGACTCTTCGGCATAGCTGGCGATTTGCGCATCGCCCTGCGTCACGCCTTGCTCGCCGTCAACGACGAGCAGCGCCACATCGCAGCGTTCCAGTCCGCGGCGAGCCATGACCACGCTGAGTTTTTCAGCGACCAGCGTGGTTTTGCCCTTGCGGCGAATTCCCGCGGTGTCCACGAAGCGATACGCGCGGCCCTCGCGCGTAATCTCCAAATCCACGTTGTCCATGGTGGTTCCGGGAATCGGAGAGACGATGGAGCGTTCCTCGCCGACCAGGCGGTTCAGCAGCGTGGATTTGCCGACGTTGGGCCGGCCAATGATGGCCACCTCGATGACGTCGTGTTGTTTTTCTTCCTCAACCGATGCGACGACGCTGACCTGCGCGAGCGCGGAATCGAGGAGATCGTCCACGCCGGTGCCGTGTTCGGCGGCGATCGGGAAGACCGGAACGCCGATGCGGTGGAAAACATTGGCGTTGGATTCCTGGGACATGGCGTCGACTTTGTTGACGGCGACTACAAACGGTTTGCCGGTGGTGCGTAGGAGCCGCGCCAGTTCTTCGTCGAGCGGGGTAAGGCCGGCCTGGCTGTCGACCACGAGAACAAGCAGCGCCGCCTTTTTGATGGCCACATGCGCCTGGCGCAGGATTTCCTGCGGAATCAGAGCCTTGTCGTCCGGGACGAGGCCGCCGGTATCAACGATTTCAAGCGCGCGGCCGCGCCATTCGGCTTTGCCGTAAATGCGGTCGCGGGTGATGCCCGGCTCGTTGGTGACAATCGAGCGGCGCGTGCCGGTCAAACGGTTGAAGAGCGTGGACTTGCCCACGTTGGGGCGGCCGACGATGACGAGCGATGGGAGAAGTTCGGGCATTAGTTCCTGAGCCGGACGCACAATCGGCGCTGCGGCGTGTTGTTCAACCTTCCAATGTAGCGCATTCCAAGTTGAGCGGGTAGGGGGTATACCCCCGGGCATTTTGCATGAATATCAAAGGAAAGGACTTAGGAAATTTGCAATTTGTAAGTACTTGAAATTTAAAGAGATATCCTGGCTAATCAAAACGTTTCCAAGGCGCAAAGGCGGCCTAGAAAAAGAAGTGCGGGAGCAAGCTCCCGCACTTCAAACGCAGTTATCAATGGGATAAAGTGTAGCATAAATTAGAGGAAAGTCAAGAACGATTTTAGGGGTTGACGGAAACCCGTATTTCTGCAATTATCGAAATATGGAAAGCGGAACAAACAAGAAGCGGGTGGAACGAGTGGCGAAGTACGCGGATATGTTCTCGGCGATGGGAACGGAGCCGCGGCTACGGATCATGCAGTTACTGCTTTCGGCGCATCCAGAAGGACTGGTGGTGGGGGATGTCCAGCGAGAATTGGATATTCCCAATTCGACGCTGTCGCATCATTTGGACAAGTTGAAAAACGAAGGGCTCGTGAATGTGCAGCGGGAGAGCACGTTTTTGCGTTACACGGCGAACACGGAAGCGTTGCAGGAACTGCTGCAGTTTCTGTATTCCGAATGCTGCACGTTGAACAAGGCACTGAAACCGCAAGACATCGTGGAAATCTGCAAATAGGAGAACGGCATGGACAGCACGAACATCAAGGAAATCGTTAAGGAAAAATACGGGCAAGCAGCCCTGCGGGGGAAGAGCGGGAGTTGTTGCGGGACAGCGGACGCGAGCGGGACGAGTTGCGATCCGATCACTTCCAATCTTTACGACGCCGCGCAGATGCAGCAAGTTCCCGGGGAGGCGCTACAAGCTTCGCTCGGGTGCGGAAATCCGACGGCGCTCGCCAAACTAAATCCTGGTGAAGTGGTGCTCGATCTTGGTTCCGGCGGCGGGATCGATGTTTTGCTTTCCGCCAAGCGCGTTGGGCCGACTGGCAAAGCGTATGGATTGGATATGACCGATGAAATGCTGGCGCTCGCGAATGAGAACAAGCGCAAGGCCGGGGCCGAAAACGTTGAGTTCTTGAGAGGCGAGATCGAGAATATTCCGCTGCCGGACAATACGGTTGATGTGATCATCTCGAACTGCGTGATCAATCTCTCTGCCGACAAAGACCAAGTATTGCGAGAAGCTTTTCGCGTGCTCAAGCCGGGCGGGCGTCTGGCGGTCTCCGACGTGGTGACGCGCGGCGAAGTCGATGCACGAATCCGGCAAAACATACTTCTGTGGGTGGGCTGCGTGGCTGGGGCGCTGGAAGAAAACGAATATCGCGACAAGCTGGTGGCCGCGGGATTCGAGCAAGTGGAAATCGAGCCGACACGCATTTACCGCGTTGCGGACGCACGCGAGCTTTTGACCGCAAAAGGCCTCGATGTGGACGCGCTGGGGCCGCAGGTGGATGGCAAATTCATGAGCGCTTTCGTGCGCGCGACGAAGGCAAAGGCTGCGAAGACGACAGAAGCCTGTTGCGCCCCGTCGTGTTGCAAGTGAGGGAAAAGGTCTGGCCTCTTCAACTTGTAGGGTATTGAAAGAATTTTGATCGGGGTTGATCGGCAGCTTACTAGCGGTTGTACGCGGTTGATTTCACATTGCGGTTCTTTTGACGGGGACAGGCAAGAATGCCTGTCCCACCCTTTTGCTAGAGGATGATGCGGATGCAGGGGCGCTATAACGTGTTGTTTCTCTGCACGGAGAATTCGGCCCGCTCGATCATGGCGGAGGCCATTCTCAACTGTAAGGGCAAGTCGCTCTTCACAGCGTACAGCGCGGGAAGTCACCCTTCAGGAGTGGTGTGTCCCGAAGCGCTCAGAATGATTGAGTTTGCACACTTGCCTACGGAAGGTTTACGCAGCAAGAGCTGGGAAGAGTTCGCGAAGCCTGATGCTCCGAAGATGAATTTTGTCTTCACCGTTTGCGACAACGCGGCGCAGGAAATGTGTCCTGTGTGGCCGGGGCAGCCCATGACCGCACATTGGGGTGTTCCCGATCCCGCGCTGGCAAAAGGCGCACCTGGGCAGATTGAGCGCGCTTTTCGCGATGCGTACCTGCTACTGGAACGCCGAATCAGTTTGTTTCTGAGCCTGCCGCTCTCAAGTCTAGACAAACTGGCGATCCAAAAAGAAATCAATCGTATTGGCCATCAGTGAGATTGCATCGCCGGACTTGCAGGGTGGCAGAATTCCCGGCTACACCCCTCCTTTCTTTGAACATATAACCGCATCTGTATTGCCTCATGAAGAGTCTGAATTTGGCGTGCGCGGAGCTTTGGCGGGCGTCGCTTGTCTGGTAGAGTGCTGGCATATAGCCGGATTTCTCGCCGGGGCCTAGCCCTAGTTAGGGCGAAGCAGGGAGGCATAGATGGGGAGCGGCCCGCTTCAGAAAGCGGGCCCTACGAGGAGAAACCCTCCAGCAATATTGCTGGGGCGGCCCCGAAAGGGTAAGACCTCAGGCCTGAAGGCCTGAGCTACAGAGCTAAGTGGCTGAGACACGAATGGGTTAGAGGCAGCAGTGGTGGCGGGGCGGGATTTGCAATGTGTAATATTTGCAGGTCCGCGTGCGTACTAGTCTATGGGAACGCTGAGACCAGGCCGGATGAGCACGCCGGGAATAACGGAGCCGACCGAGGTGATTACCCGTGCCAGGGCGGGTGATGCCGAGGCTTGGGGCCAGCTTTACCACGATTACGCACCGGCGATATTTCGGTTCTGCCGACGTGCCTTGCCGACGCGGGAAGATGCCGAAGACGCCACCATGGAAATTTTCATGAAATTGAAAGGCAAGCTTGTGCAGTACGATGCGACGCGGTCGTTCTCCGCCTGGCTCTACAAGGTGGCGGCGAATCATTGCTGGGATACGCTGCGGCGGCGCAAGATTCGCCAGGACAAGGAAACCGACGATCTGGAAAACGTGCCGCTGGAGCATCCGGACCCCAGCCAACTGGAGCAATTGATCGAGCAGCGCAGCAGCGAGGAAGTGCGCAAGGCGTTGGACAAACTGGGCGGGCGAGCGCGCATGGCGCTGGTGATGCGCTATTACTCGGATATGAGCTACGACGAAATTGCGGATGCGCTGGGAGTGCGTCGCGCCTTTGTGGGCGTGGTGCTGCTGCGTGCCCGGCACGAACTGCGGCAAGCGCTCGAAGGCAACGTAGCGCTGGCGGCGGGAGGAGCTTCATGAGCGAAACTCCGGAAGAGAAAATGAAGCATCTGGACGAAATGACGCTCCTGCTGTATATCGAGCGGCAACTGGACCGCGCGCGCGGGCTGGAAGTTTCCGCGCACACGCAGGAATGCGACGCGTGCCGCACGCTGCTGCGGGCGCTGGAGCGCGAATCGCGACTGCTGACGCGCGCGATGCTGGAAGAAGACGAGCCGCTGCCTTCGCGGCTGGCGCAATTTCAGGAACGGGCGCGGCAGTCGATGCAATGGATTTGGGGATTGGTTTTCGGACTCGCGGCGACGGGAGTCTACGCACTTTATACGGGATATATCCAGCCCTGGCAGCAGCAGTTGGAGCAGGCGGGTTTCGGCGGGTCCAACTTGCTGGGCTTGCTGATTTTTCAGGGCGCAATGTGGAAAGGATGGCAATCCATGATCACACTCCTCGAGGTACTGGCGATGGTGACGCTGGCGGGGCTGGGAGCGATGTTCTTCCGCCGGCGGATCCGGCG
>JBGPIX010000147.1:0-12487 GCA_041485085.1 Candidatus Acidiferrum sp. | reverse complement strand
GACGTGATACCAGAGATTCACCGCCACCATCGGCAGCCGGTGATCTTCGGAGAGGATCACTTCCAGGCCATTCTCCAGCTTGTACTTTTCAAATTTCAGTTGCGGCACTTCGAGTGTCGCGGGCTTGGCCGCAGGCGGCTTGGCTGCCGTTTGCGCTGGCGCTTTTGCCGGTGCTTTCGCCGGAGGCGCCGAAGGAGTTTGTGCGGGCGACGAAATCGCGAATGTCAGCAAAGCGAGCAGACCAAACGACGCTGCATTTTTGCGGAGATGCCTCATAAAGTTTTCCTCTCGAATTAACGCAATATCGCGCTTAGGCTGCGGACAGCAGGCGCGGATGTCCTCAAAATCCCGGGTGATAGCTTACCTTGCTTAGGAATGAGTGCAAGTACTTTAGGCGCTTGATTGTGGCCTGGAATCCGCCGCAATTCGCACATCCACGGTCAAAACTCGTATACTGTCACACTTGGTTTGCCTTGCTGAACTTTGAGTTGTACATTCTTGAAAACTGTCCGTAAGTGAGGACTTCGCGTGTCTGATTCGGTTCTGAAAACCAGTGCGAATCGCAAGTCTCCCGAATTCGAAAAGAACTCCCGCCGCATCATCGATTTACTTACGACAATCAAAAACGAAGAAGAGCAGATCCATCAGGGTGGCGGCGCCAAGGCCATCGAAGCGCAGCACAAAAAAGGCCGGCTAACCGCCCGCGAGCGCATCGCCAAGTTGATCGATCCGGGCTCGCAACTTTTTGAATTGGGAACCTACGCCGCCTACGAGATGTACGAAGAGTGGGGCGGCGCGCCCAGCGCAGGGACTGTCACCGGGCTTGCGAAAGTTTGCGGTCGCACTTTCATGGTGATTGCCAACGACGCAACCGTGAAAGCCGGTGCGTTTTTCCCGATGACCGCGAAGAAAGTCATTCGCGCGCAAAACATCGCCATCGAGAATCACATTCCCACGATTTATCTAGTGGATTCCGCGGGAGTTTTCTTGCCGCTTCAGGAAGATGTCTTTCCCGACACCGATGATTTCGGACGCGTCTTTCGCAACAACGCCGTGATGAGTGCGATGGGGATTCCACAGATCACCGCCATCATGGGAATGTGCGTCGCGGGCGGCGCGTATCTTCCGGTGATGTGCGACCACATTTTAATGACCGAAGGCTCGGGATTGTTTTTGGCCGGACCGGCGCTGGTGCAGGCGGCGATCGGTCAAAAGACTTCGGCCGAAGATCTTGGCGGCGCGAAAATGCACGCGCAAATCAGCGGCACAGTGGATTTCCGCGAGCCGGATGATGACGCCTGCATCACGCGCATTCGCGCGTTAGTCGATAAAATTGGTGCGCCAAACGCTTCGCCGTTCAGCCACGTAAAATCGCGCGACCCACTCTATTTAGCCGAGGATATCTACGGGATTTTCTCGAGCGATCCCGGCAAGCAATACGACATGCGCGAAATTATCGCGCGCATCGTGGATGCGAGCGAATTCGAGGAATATCGCGTTGAATACGGCGAAACCCTTCTTTGCGGATACGCGCGCATCGGTGGCTGGGCAGTAGGAATCGTCGCCAATCAGAAGAAACACGTGCAGACACTGGCGCGCGGCTCGGACCAGAAACGCGTCGAATTTGGCGGCGTGATTTACACTGAGTCCGCTGAAAAAGCCGCCCGGTTCATTCTCGACTGCAACCAGAATCGCATCCCGCTGATTTTCTTGCATGACGTAAACGGCTTTATGGTCGGAAAAGATGCGGAGTGGAGCGGCATCATCCGCGCCGGCGCAAAAATGGTGAACGCCGTGGCCAACAGCGTTGTTCCAAAAATAACCGTGATCTGTGGCGGAAGTTTTGGCGCGGGAAATTATGCCATGTGCGGCAAAGCCTACGACCCGCGCTTCATGTTCGCGTGGCCGACGGCGCGCTTCGCGGTAATGAGCGGCGATGCCGCAGCCAGCACACTCGCAGAAATCAAATTGAAGCAACTCGAACGCGAAGGCAAAAAAGTCGACGAAAAACAAAAAAAGGAATTGGTCGAATCCGTCCGCGCTACCTACGAACATCAAACCGACCCGCGCTACGCCGCCGCTCGCCTCTGGGTGGACGCCATCATCGATCCCGCTCACACCCGCGACGCCTTGATCTGGGCCCTGGAAGCCGCCGCGCTCAATCCCGACATCCGCGAATTTAGAACCGGAGTCCTTCAAACGTGATCAGTCGCCGATCCAAGTGGCTCCTTTGCGGAGGGAGTCTCCTGCCTATTACGATCGCCATCGATTTGATTCTTCATCGACTGCGCGACACACGTTATCCGGAGTGGGAATTTATGGAGAACTTCACTCCGTACGCTTTCCTATTTGTGCTGGGGCTTTTTTTTGGTTTAGTCGCAGCATTAATGTCCATACCTTCGATACTGTTGGACAGACGTTCGCGACAATCAAATGCCAGAATCCGTTAAATTCATAGAATGTCCGCGGGATGCTTGGCAAGGCCTGCCGGATATCATCCCAACGGAATACAAGGCGGAGTACCTCAAAGAGCTTGTGGTCGCGGGGTTCAAGCACATTGATGCGGTGAGTTTTGTTTCACCGAAGCATGTGAAGCAGATGGCGGACAGCGAAGAAGTGATGGCGAAACTGAATGCTTCCCTGCCCGTTGGCATTGAACCTCCTGAAATTATCGGCATCGTTGTGAATGAAAAGGGACTCGAGCGCGCGCTCGCGACTCCGGGCGTAACGACGATTGGATATCCTTACTCGATTTCGGCGTATTTCCGGCGCGCCAATGCCAACATGACTCGCGATGAGTCGCGGCTGCTCGTTGAAAAGTTACGGAAAGAAACGGCGGCGGCAAATCGCGGGCTAGTCATTTATATTTCGATGGCATTTGGGAATCCTTACGATGAACCGTGGGGCCCGGAGATCGTGGCGGATACTCTGGAGTGGCTGAAGGATATTCGCGTGCGCACGGTTTCGCTGGCGGACACCGTGGGCAACGCGCCGCCGCAACTCGTCGGTGATTTGTACCGTAGCGTGAAGGATCACGTCGCGGGAATCGAGTTGGGCGTACACTTGCACAGCCGGCCGGAAAATGCGGAAGAAAAAATTCTCGCAGCGTACGAGGCGGGATGCCGGCAGTTTGACGGCGCGCTGACCGGGCTTGGCGGTTGCCCCTTTGCAGGAGACAATCTGGTCGGCAACATCGCGACGGAAGATGTTCTTGCCGCGCTGCGAAAAGCGGGCGCGGATTCTGGAATCGATTCCGCGCGATTGACGAAGGTACTCGAAATGGCCAACGAGATTCGCGTGAAGTATGCGCACGCCCCGCTTGTGAACTGAAGAGGGGGTTTCAAAAATGTATTCGACACTTCTTCTTGAAATTTCCGGCACTCTCGCGACCATCACGCTGAACCGGCCGGACAAACGTAACGCTATTTCCACGCAGATGATGGCGGAATTGCAGACGGCGCTAGATGAGATTGAAAAAAGCCATGCGCGCGTGGCGATTATTACTGGAGCGGGCAAAGCATTCTGCGCCGGCATGGATTTGGACATGCTTGCAGCGATCGCGAAACAGTCTCCGGCCGAAAATCAGGAAGACTCGCGGCGAATCGCCAAACTGTTCCGCAGAATCTGGAGTTATCCCAGGCCGCTGATCGCAGCGGTAAACGGGGCAGCCTACGCCGGAGGCTGCGGAATCGCAACGTTATGCGATTTCACGCTTGCCGTGCCGGAAGCAAAATTCGGGTATACGGAAGTGAAGATCGGTTTCCTTCCGGCAATTGTCTCCGTGTTCTTGACGAGGCAGATCGGAGAAAAACGCAGCCGCGACTTGCTGCTTACCGGGCGCATCATCGAAGCGGCCGAGGCCAAGGAATTCGGCCTCGTTTCCGAAGTGGTTCCGGCCGAGCGGCTGATGGCGCGGGCTCATGAGCTTGCGGACCAACTGATCGCGGCAAGCCCCAGCAGCCTTACTCGCTCCAAGCATCTCCTGGTGTCTTCGGCGGCTCCCAGTGTGGATCACGATTTGGAACGAGCCATCCTCGAGAATGCGCGCATCCGCTGCACGCCCGATTTCCAGGAAGGCGTCGCCTCGTTTCTCGAGAAACGAAAACCGGTCTGGCAGGGCGACACGAAAAAATAGGGAACATGCGAATGATTGAATATCATGATGCGGTAGTGCGCGTGCGCTACGCGGAAACGGACCAGATGGGCGTGGTCTATCACGCGAATTACCTGGTCTGGTTTGAGGTCGGCCGCGTGGAGTTGATGCGCGCGCTGGGCTTTGAATATAAGCGCATGGAAATTGAAGACGATTGCCGCATCGTGGTTGCCGATGCGCACTGCCGGTATCATCATTCGGCGATGTACGACGAAGTTCTGCGCATCCGGACGCGCATCGCGGAATCGCGGAATCGCCTCATCAAGTTTTCGTACGAAGTGATTCGCGACGCGGACGGAAAAGTTTTGGCGAACGGAGAAACGACGCACGTGATTTGCGGGAGCAACGGCCGTCCAAAAATACTGCCTAAGAAGTATGAAACGGTATTTAATTCCATCGTCGCGCCGCAATCCGATCGGATCAAGGCATGAGCGTCGCGCTGAACGGAAACGATCTCACTTTTTCGCAACTCTACGATGTTGCTCTGCGCGGCGAACAAGTCCAAGTGGCGGCTTCGGCGACCGAACGAATGAACGCTTCGCGCGCAGTGGTGGATCGCCTCGTGGCATCGGGGGCCACGGCATACGGAATTAATACCGGTTTCGGAAAACTTGCTTCCGTGCGTATTTCGACAGAGCAGGTACGACAACTGCAAGTGAACTTGGTGCGTTCGCACTCCTGCGGCGTCGGCGCGCCGCTGAGCGAAGCGGAGACGCGGGCGATGATGCTGCTGCGCGCGAACGCGCTGGCGAAGGGATTGAGCGGCATCCGGCCTCTCGTCGTTGAAACACTTTGCAAAATGTTGAACGCGAAAGTGCATCCCGTGATCCCGTCGCAAGGTTCCGTAGGCGCATCAGGAGACCTTGCGCCGCTCGCGCATCTGGCCCAAGTGGTGATTGGCGAAGGCCGCGCGGCGTTTGGCGGAGAAATTTTGGCTGGCGGCGAAGCCATGAAGCGCGCGGGAATTGCGCCGATTGCGTTGGAAGCGAAAGAAGGACTATCGCTTCTGAACGGCACGCAGGGCATGCTGGCGCTGCTGAGTTTGGCTTTGCACGAAGCGGACATTCTTGTGGACACGGCGGACGTGGCTGCTTCCCTTTCTCTGGATGCGCTGCGTGGAAGTCCCGGCGCATTTGATGCACGAATCATGCATGCGCGCGCATATGCGGGAGCGGCGACGACGGCGCGGAATCTCGCGCACTTGAATGAGGGCAGCCAGATTCGCGAGTCGCATCGCTCCGCTGAAAAAGATACGCGGGTGCAGGATGCTTACAGCTTGCGTTGCACGCCGCAGGTACATGGAGCGGTGAGAGATTCGCTGGGGCAAGCTCGGGAAATGGCGGCAGTGGAATTGAACAGCGCCACGGATAATCCGCTCGTTTTTGTGCGCGATGCAAACAGCGGCGACATCATCAGCGGCGGAAATTTTCACGGTCAGCCGCTGGCGATGGCCGCGGATCAAGCGGCCATCGCGATTGCGACACTCGGCGGAATTGTTGAACGAAGAATCGAGCAGATGACCAATCCGCTGACGAGCATGCTGCCGGCGTTCCTGACGCCGGAGCCGGGGCTGAATTCGGGATTCATGATCGCGCAGGTGACAGCGGCGGCGCTCACAAGCGAAAACAAGGCGCTGGCTACCCCGCATTCCGTCGACTCCATTTCCACCAGCGGCAATCAGGAAGATTACGTCTCAATGGGAATGAGCGGAGCGCGGCGGCTGGAGCGCATGCTGGTCAATTTGCGAAATACGATCGCGATCGAGCTTTTGTGTGCGTGCCAGGGGATCGATTTGCTGGCGCCGCTGCAAACCGGGACACTGGCAAAGAAGGCTTACGAAGCAGTGCGGCTTAAGTCGGCTAAGATCACCCAAGACCGCCCGCTGGCGGCCGAAATTGAAGCAGTGTCGGCGCTGGTGGATGAGGGTACGATTTCAGCTGTGTTGCGCTGATAGGCCTATTCACACAAGCGGAACTGCTCCGAGGCGAGATCCCAACCGGCAGAAAAGCGATGGCAAGCCACCGCGCTCTAAGAAGCGTTCTAGTTAACCATAATACCCCCACCCCCTCCCTATTTTTTAGAAAGTGTTGATTCTAAATAAAGTTAAAGCCCTTTGTTTTGATACACTTTTGCAAGTGTTGATTCTAAAGGAACTTAGTGGCACATTTTGCCACATTTTTGTAAGTGTTGATTCCAAATGACTTAGGTTAACTCGCCGGAGCTAGCCCAGCATCGCGGAAAACCCACGCCAATCGGGAGATTCATCCCGCTCAACCCGCGGGATGGAGCAGAGGTGGCGTTCCCGGGTAGAGTCGCTGCCGCCGTTGAAATAAAAAAACGGCGAACGAGCCGCCGTTGATGAGGAATTCCCGTATCTCTACCTGGAAGGTATAGTAACGAACAAACTATGGGCAGTCAAGAGGATTTTGCGCCCGATTGTGCGCGGATATGATCTAAGACTGCGGGAAGGATCATTGCGAGGGCTGACGGGGCAAATTCAAGAATTCGTCGAGGCTGTTGGCTACGATTTTGCCGTGGGAGCCAGAGCCGTCGTAGTCCAAGTAGATGACGGGGGAGTCTTTTTGGCGTTGGTCGGAGGCGGCGATCCAATACCAGGAGCCGCGGCCGGTGGTGGCGAAACAGAAGCCGTGACCGAGATCTTCTTCGTAGGGCAGCTCGTTTAGGGATTCGATGTCGAGAGGTTCAAAACAGTAGACCTGCCAAGGTTTGGTCCACCAATGTTGCTTACCGGGTTTTTCCAGTTGGAAGCCTGCTGCCTGAATAGCCGATCTGTCCTCGTATAACTGCAAGAGCCTTTCCGGGAGCAGTTTGCCCAATTCGCGTTCGACGGCTTTCGGTTGGGGATTCAATAAACGGCGCAGGTAGGCCTCGTAGGTGGCTCTGAGTTGTTCGGGAGTTGGGCGGGACCGAAATCTTGTGATGGCTCGGCGAATGCTCGTGGCGATGACTAGCAGGGCGGCGGCGAAGACTAGAGGACCGAAGAGGTAAAGGAGTAGCTTGTCCACGATCTGATGATACTGCATGGGAGAACCCTACGAGCGATTCACGTGAGCCAGTGGGGCACTGGCTCACGGAAGCGAGGTGAGTGGAGCTGCCAGAGAACGAAGGAACGGGTCTGAAGATCCGCCACTACAGGGAGGGGATGAATATTGAATTCGCATTCTGCAGCGATGTCTGATTCGCATGGAGAGGACCGTGGTTCCATTGATGAGGGCGGAATGGGCTGGAAAGCTGGATAGAAGATGCACCATTGCTTGGTCTTTGAGGTGAACGATGGCCATTGTGGCCGAATGGATGCGTCAAGTGCGGTGCGCCGGCGACGCGGTTCGATGAAGTGGGCACGTTTGCGGTGAACAAAGGGCTGCTGGTGGTGGGGGCGGTGCGGGTGAAGACGTTTAAATTGGGAGGAGTTCCCTACTGCGACGCGCACAAGAAGGCCGTGGAGATGAAGACGGAGATCGGGAACAAATTGTTTTTGGATTGGCGATCTCTGCCGATGATGCGGCGGTATATGGCGGCAAATCGCGGGCGGTTTTCCGAGTAGCCTTCTCTTAAGCAGACGAACCTAAGTGATGGAGGCCGGGTCGTGTGTGAACGGGGAGATTACTAGGAGTCCATCCAGACTTTGGCCATCTTGCAAGTCCTCCGTGAGAAGATAACGGCAGGACGTGGACATTGCCGCTGCAACAATGAGGGAATCCCAAAACGAGAGTTGATAGAGGTCCTGAATTTTCCAACTACGATTAAGAATTTCCGCATTTACTGGTGCTGGATTCCACGCCAGCAAGTCCTGGATAGCCGCACGCGCCGCTTCACGGGCAGCAGGATCCTTCTGACAAACCTTTGAGTAAAATTCCTGCAGCACCTGAAAGCTGAGGCGCCCGTTGCCGCCTGTCCACAGTTCTGCCAGCCAAGATTGGGTAGCTCGCTGCTTTTTGGGATCTGCTAAATCGACCGAATAGATGAAGACGTTGGTATCAACGAAAACGAGCGCGGTCATGGACCTCCTCGCGCGTAAGGTAGCGACCATCCGACTTTAGGAAAGGCTTGCGAGCCAAGGCGCGTTGCTTGGCTGCCTCGTACTCGCCGCATTGCTTCATGCGCTCTTTCAGGAGGTTTGCCAAGAAGCGTGAGACGCTGGTCTCTTGCGTAGCGGCCTCGATACGAGCCCATCGAGCAACAGATTCTTCCAGGGTGATGGTGATATTGCGGAGTCGGGCTTTCATTACACGAATATAGTGTAACGCGGAAACCGTGTCAAGTGTCGAGAACAGACCAACGCCAGTGTCTGAACTGCTAGGCAAGGGATTCAAGGAAAAAGGTGAGCATGCGGTAGCCGGCGATGTAGGAGAAGGGGGCGAGTTCGAGGGAGTAGTGGCCGCAGGCGAGCTCGAGGGTGCGGGGATCGGCGCCGTGGCGGCGAAGGGAGTCGAGCATCTGGCGCGTGAGATGGGGGAGCATGGTGGGGTCGTACTTGCCGTAGACCATGAAGGTGGTACGGCCGGCGCCCATGCCGCGTTCGACGTAGGGCATGGGACTGATGGGGGACCAGTATTCGCGGAGTTCGTCGACGGTGACGTGGTCGCGAAGGCCTTCCCAGACGTGATTGGTGGTCATGCCCTGGCTGATGACATCGGCGTAGTAGGTGGAGACGTGGAAGAAACCGCCGGCGCGGACGCGTTCGTCGTGAACAAGAGTGATGTAGCCGACCGAGGAGCCGATGCTGGTGCCGAGGATGCCGAGCTTGGCGTAGCCCTGCTGTTCGAGCCAGTGGAGGCATCGTCGGCCATCTTGGACAGCCTGGCGGTTGGCCTGCAAGGTCAGGCCGATATTGGGGCCGCAGATCTGGTCGGCGCGCTCGTGGCCTTTGGCCATGCGGCGGTCGTGATAGGGCATGCTCAGCTTGAGGACGGTGATGCCGAGGCGCTGAATCCAGCGGCAAAGGCCGTTCTGGCCATGCCATTTGGCGTTCCAGTTGGGGAGGAGGAGGACGGCGGGGCCTGCTCCAGACCGCTTGCCGCTCGAGCGAGTTGAGATGGTCTCGCGTGCGGGAAAGAGCTGGGCGTGGACGATGTTGTTTTCCGGCCAAGGGGATTGGATAGAGCTGGTGAAGGTGAGAACGTTTTCGCGATCGAGGCAGTAATCGTTGGCGGGAGAGGCGGCGTACCATTCCCTGCTCGATTCGATAGCTTTGCGAGCGTATTCGCGAACGAAGGCACCGGGATTGAGGTCATCGGGGGAGCCGCCGATGTGTTCGAGCCCCCAATGGAAGGGCTGGACGCGGCGATTGTCGTCGGTGGTCCAGCGGCGGTGCTCGTAGCGGCGGATTTTGCGTTCAAACCAATTCATAAAAGCAGTTGTGAGTTATTAGTCTACAGTTGTTAGTTCCAGAAACAAAAAGATTGAGCGGTGCAATTGCAGAGAAAAGAATTTACACAGAGAACGCGGAGTACACAGAGAACACAGAGAAGAAGCGTTAGGGATGGGGCACGGGGGGAGGCGCGATTCATTGAGGCGGTGGGGTGAGTGTGGCAAATTGAGAAGAGCGGCCGCGGAGTGGCCGGGCAAACCGTGGTCATCATCATCGTCTTCTTTTTTCTACTTGGGACTATCGTGGGGAGCTTCCTGAATGTCTGCATCACGCGGATACCGGAGGAGATCTCCATTGTTACGCCCGGTTCGCGCTGCCCGCGGTGCATGACGCCGATCAAACCTTACGACAACATACCGGTGTTTGCGTGGCTGTGGCTGCGGGGGAAGTGCCGGGCTTGCGGGGCGCCGATTTCGCCGATGTATCCGCTGATTGAGCTGACGACGGGATTGTTGTTTGTGGCGGCGTTTCTGGAGTTTGGAATTACGCAGACAACGGTGAAGTGGCTGTTCTTTACGTGCTTGATCATCATTTTGACGGTGACCGATCTACGGGTGCGGCTGCTGCCAGATGTGGTGAACTGGCCGGGGTTTGCGGCGGGGCTGCTGTTCTCGGCGTTTGTGCCGCCGGGTAACGGATTCGCGGGGATGCTCATCGGGAGATTGCTGCAAGTTCGAATGCCGGGGTTTGCGGCGGGAATTCTGGATGGAATTCTTGGGGCGGCTTTCGGGAGCTTTTTGTTGTGGGGGATGGCGGCGGGGTACAGATTGCTGCGAGGACGCGAGGGGATGGGAATGGGCGACGTGAAGATGATCGCCATGATCGGGGCGTTCCTTGGATCGCGGGGGACGTTTCTGACGCTGCTGGTGGGGAGTCTCCTGGGAAGCGTGATCGGGATTGGGCTGGTGGGGGCGCTGTATCTCGGGGGTTGGAGGAGCGCGCTGGCCAAGCGGGCCAGCCGGCGGGGATTGGGGACGGAGCAACGGTTGCGGTGGGCGATCGCACGGCAATACCAGTTGCCGCTGGGGACATTTCTGGGGATTGGGGCGCTGGCGATTGTTTATGGCGGGCCGGTGGTTGCGGCGCAGTGGCCGATTCTCAGGGGAATCTTGGGCTGAGCGGAAAGTCAAGAGTTGAAAATTCAAAGTTGAAGGAAGAAGAAAAAAGAGAAAAGAAGGAAAAGGACAACGCAGAGACGCAAAGAATCGCAGAGACGCGCAGAGGAAGAGCAGAGGGAGTGGGAAGACGAAGGCGATGTTGGCAACACTGCAAAACGCGAATAACACGCAGCACCTTTGGATGATTGCGGCGGGACTGGGAGTGGGGTTCCTGGTGATCACGGGGCTGGTGGTGTTTTTGATGCGGAGGTCTTTCCAGAATCGACGGGAGGGGCAGAAAGAAGAATTTACATCGAGCGCGCCGCGCACCGAGAATCCTTCGGCGTTCATGACGGCCTCGATGCAGGGCGTGATTCAGCAACTGCGCGAGCAAGAAAAGGAACTGGAGCGGCTGCACAAGATCGAAAAGGAACGCGCGGAATTGACGGAACGGCTGAGCGAGGAAGTGACGAGGAACATGCCGGCGGGGTTGCTGGTGGTGAATGCTACGGGAATTATCTCCAGCTCGAATCCGGCGGCGGAACAGGTTCTGGGAATTCGAGGGCTGGCGTTCCGGCGGTACAGCGAGGCGCTGGGGGCGTCCTCGGATATGACCAAGTTGATTGCGGAATGCCTCTCAAATGGAAAGATTTTCCGGCGCGAAGAGGTGGAACATATTCCGCCCGCGGGAGACACGCGGCATTTGGGAGTGACGATCTCGCCGATTCGAAGGGGCGAGGGCAAGATCAGCGGGGCAATTTGCCTGCTGACAGATTTGACGGAACTGGCGGCGCTGCAGCAACGCATGCAATTGAAGGAAAACCTCGCGGCGCTGGGGGAACTCTCGGCGGGAATCGCGCACGAGTTCAAGAACGCGCTGGCGACCATTTCGGGTTACGCGCAGATGATCCGGTCGGAGTCCACCGAGACGGAGGCGTTGGATTACGCGGAACGCATCCTGGAACAGACGCGGAACATCACGCACGTGGTGACGGAGTTTTTGAAGTATGCGCGGCCGCTGGAAATACCGGACGAAAGAGTGCAACTGCAAACGATGGTGGAGCGAGTGGTTTCGGAAGTGGCAGAGGCACTGCCACAGGTAAAGATTTCATCCCTGGGAACGTTTGGAGAAGCGGGCGGGGACGAGGGGTTGCTGCGGCAAGCGCTGCTGAACCTGGCGCGAAATGCGGCGGAAGCCTGCGCCATTGCGGTTGGTGGGGGACGCGTCGTCGTTCGCGGAGACATCTTTCATGGAGAAGGAGCGGAGTTCCAGAGGATCAGCGTTTGCGACAATGGCCCGGGGATTCCCCTGAACGTGCTGCCGAAACTGTTTCGGCCGTTTTTTACGACGAAAGCGAAAGGGACGGGGCTGGGGCTGGCGGTGGTGCAGAAGATCATCGTGCAACATGGCGGCCAAGTGGAGGTGCGGAATCGCCCGGAAGGAGGGGCGGAGTTTATTGTTACGCTCCCCCTGCCGCGCGGGGTGCCAGAAGCAGTAGAATTAAAGCAGGCTAGCATCTAAGAGATTGTCGGGGTCTTCCAGTTGCTCCGGGAGGTAGGACTATATGAGAACGAGAATCTGGTTGAAGGGTTTCGTGCTTGTGCTGGCCTTGTGTCTGGCCGGGCTTCCGGCTGTCGCGCGCCCTCAGGATTCCTCTCAGCAACAGACGGGCGATCCGGTGGCCGATGCCGCACGGAAGGCACGACAGTCGAAGAAGGACACGACGAAGCCCAAGAAGGTCTATACAGACGACGATTTGAAGAAGGGCACGCCTGAGCCAGAGGCTGCGACTGGCTCGACTCCAGGAACGGCAACCGCTTCGACGGGGCAAGGTACCAAGGGAG
>JBGPIX010000146.1:0-12521 GCA_041485085.1 Candidatus Acidiferrum sp. | reverse complement strand
CAGAAGTTTTTTCGCTTCGGCTTCGTTCAAGCGCCGCGCGGCTTCGGCAATCATCTTTCTCTCGGATTCGGAGAGCGGGCGGGCTTTGGCGGCGTAGCCTTCGATGGCGGGATCGTTGCCGTCGGGTGAGACGAGCGTGGCCAGCGCTTCCACGAGATGCCACGCTGGGCTGTCCAACCGGGCTTTGTTGCTGGAGTGCACATCCTTGCGCGGGCCACGGCCCCAGCGTTCGCCGCTGGAGGTCAGCTCCAGCTCGATCACGCCCTTGGCGCCGAGGAACATGGTGACTTCGCCGTCGAGCCCTTGCGAGGCGTAGGGCATGAAGACGCCGCTGCACTTCTTCAAAGCGGCTGCCACTTCCGGCTGGCGCACGACTTGCGGGAAGTGTGGCGAGCCAATCTCTTCCTCGCCCTCCGCGACGAACACCAAGTTCACCGGAAGCTTCTTGCCTGCCCCGCGAATGGCATGGAACGCCGCAAGCAGCGTGGCTTCCGGGCCTTTCTGATTCACCGCCCCGCGTCCCATCACGACTTTTCCGAGGCCAGGTTTATCGACGAGGGCCGCTGCAAACGGTGGCGAACTCCACTCGGCCGGATCGGCCTGCTTCACGTCGTACATGAAATAGAGGCCCAGCGTTTTGGGGGCGCCGGCGTCAAGCGTGGCAAAGACACCCGGCTGGCCGTCGGTCGGCATTTTCTTCACGCCCGCGAATCCGGCTTCGCGGAGCATTTGCATCATCAATTCGCATCCTTCGTTCATGCCGCGATTTTCGGCGGCGATGGACGGCTGGCGGATCCAATCCCGCAGCCGCTTGACGGATTCTTCGTGGCGTTTTTCAATCTCCGCGCGAATCGCGTCCACGTCGCTGGGATGAGCCTGAGCCCAGCGTGGCACCGCGAGCGCCGCGGCGGTTGCGGCCGCGCCCTGGAGAAACGCGCGGCGGTCGGATGGCGAAAGAAGGGGAAATGAATTGGAATTGTCTTGCTCGCGTACGTCTTCTAGATGGTCGGGATGGGAGTTTGAAGTATTTGGCATGGCAGCCTCCGCGGTAGTTTTTTTCATTGAGATAGGAACTAGAAATCGTGGTTTCGGCTTCAACGCGGGAGACTATACCTTCTGCAATTCCTCGGCAACCGCGAATGCCGAGGGCTCCTGCCCCTTCTATTGATGGTAGGAACGAATGACGTAATTCTTGCGATTGATGAACCGGGCGATGGTGCCATGGGGACCGACAGCCCACGCATGTTGGTCATCGAGAACAGCAAGCGCATTGAGATTGAACGAGTCTGTTCGCTTCCAATGCACACCGTGATCTTCACTGATCTCTTCCCCAGTTGGTCCAACGGTCACGAGGGTCGAGTTGCTGAGAGATGCGACCGCGGAGCGGAAACCACCAGGCTGACGCTTGGAGAGTTTCCAAGTCTTTCCTCCATCTCCGGAAACTGCCGCAACAGCGGAGGCTCGTTTTGGATCCTGATAGTCTCCGCCGACAACAACTACCGTTGTCGTTGCATCTCCGTGACGACGAGTAACGGAGAAGATCCCGGAAGACGCGTTAGCGTGAGCGAGAGGCGTTTCCGCGACGGTCCAGGTATGGCCTAAATCGGTGGATTGAAAGACTCGGGCGGCGGGACCGCCGGTGACGAAAAAGATTTCCTTGTCAGAGAGCGAGAGGCAAGAATTGCTTGCGGCAAAGGCGCCTTCTGCTGGAAGTGCTGGCGGCATCTTGTCACTCGGAAGTTGATTCCAGTGCTCTCCGTCCGTTGTGTTCAGCAGGAGAAATTTGCCATCGATTGGGTCGCCAAGCGCAAGGCAATGCGTTTCAGAGAGGCAAGCAATCGTGTCGAGAAAGGATTCTTTGCGTTTATCTGTGTATTGCAAGTTCCAGGTTTCGCCGCCATCGGCTGTTTTGTAGATGCGGGACTTTTCGCCTTCGCCGCTGGACATCACGTAGGCGACCGAGTCGCTGAACGCGACAATCCCGCGAAAGTCGAGCGCGTCTCCGCCGGGTATGTGCAGGCGCGTCCACGTCTCGCCCTCGTCGCGCGAGCGCAGAATAACTCCTTTTGAGCCCGAAGCCCACACCACAGTGGTTGGAATCCCTTTTGCGTCAGTGGTAGCGGTAACACTCACGCCGCGCAGATTGGTGTCAATGCCGCTGGTTTGCACCTCCCACCGCTGCGCTTGGGCAGAAATGCCAAAAAGCAAGGAAAACAGAAACGACAGAAAGGCGCGCATACCGCACATTCTAACAGGCGATGGCGCGAGCAAGCGTTGCTGACTCCTGCGCGCGGCAAATTCTAAACGAAACATTTGTTTCTTGCGCTCCGCTGGCTTAGACTTTCGCGGGCTTCCTGCCAGGGAGGAAATCATGCAAACCACAAGAAGAACATTTCTAGGTGCCGTTGGAGCGACCGCTGCGCTGGGAGTTGCCGGTGGCGCGGGAATTCCGGAAGCACTGGCCGCCGAACCGCGCACACCGAATGTGCCCGTAGCGTCAGGAGAAAAAGTCTTGTTCTGGGTGGCCGCTTCCACGCCGTGCGGCAAAGATTTGAAATTCGATGAAGAGCTTTACAAGGACCTGCTCGCTTATTTGAAAGCCAATGGCGCCGATGGCGTCGTTGTCCTCGGAACGACTGGCGAATTCCCCTCGTTCTCGGTTGCTGAACGAAAAAAAGTCGCCGAAACCGCGTTCAAGCACCGCAACGGCTTGAATATTATCGTTTCTCCGGGCACCGCGAATTTTCCGGAGACCCTGGAACTCTCTCAGCACGCCGAAGCCAATGGCGCCGATGGCCTGCTCGTCGTGCCGCCGTTTTATTACCGGCATCCGCGTCTGGATGGATTGACGAAATATTTTTCCATGCTCTTCGAACAAGTGAAAATCCCCATCAATCTCTATCACATTCCTTTTGCGACCGGCGTACCCATCAGCCATGAGTTGCTGCATGCAATGGAAAAGTATCCGCATCTCACGGGCATTAAAGACTCGGAGAGCAACCCCAAGATCTATCAGGATTTTGTTGCGGAATTTCCGAAGCTCAACATGCGCACCGGCACGACGGAAAATCTGAAGTACGCGCTGGACCACAACATGGGCGCCATCCTCGCCGAAGGCAACAACTTCACGAAACAGATCGCCGCGGTATTCGCCGCGAAGCGCGCCGGCAAAGACCTCACCGAAACCGTCGCCAAGCTGGAAGAGGCACTGAAGATCCTGCGCGCGGGTGGCGTCGATGAATACGGCCCCATGAAATACGCACTCAGCCTGCAAATGGGCACTCGGCAGTTTTATCAACGGCCACCGAACTCCGACGTGACCGACGAGCAAAAAGCAAAAATCAAACAAGCGCTCGACCAAATCAAGCAGATGGGTTAAGCGAGAAGCAACTGCCCGGAATTAAAGGGAGGATCGAAAATGTGCCCCAAAGATCAGAAGCAACTGCACAGTCTGCTTTATCTATTTTTCGTCGTCCTGCTTTTTTGGCCGGCGGCTGCCGCCGCGCAGTCTCATCCAAAGGATACCGAGTGGCCGTCCTACGCGGCCGATCTTGCCGGAACGCGCTACCGCCCTCTGGACCAGATCAACGCTGCCAACTTCAGCGACCTCGAAATCGCCTGGCGCATCAAGACCGACAATTTCGGCGACCGCCCGGAGTACAAGCTCGAAGGCACGCCGCTCATGGTGAACGGCGTTTTATACGCCACGGCCGGCTCCCGGCGCGCGGCAATTGCGCTGGACCCTGCGACCGGCGAATTGCTCTGGATTCACGGCGAACATGAAGGAAAACGCGGCGGCTCCGCTCCACGGCAGCTTTCCGGCCGCGGCCTTGCGTATTGGTCCGACGGCAAGGAAGAGCGAATCCTTTATGTGACTCCAGGTTTCCGCCTCATCTGCCTGGACGCCAAGACCGGCGTTCGAATTCCTTCCTTCGGAGACAAGGGCGAAGTGGATTTGAAGCTGAACGACGATCAGGATATTTTTCCGGATTTGATCACTGGCGAAATCGGCATCCAGTCCGCGCCAGTGGTGGCGAAAGACACGGTAATTATCGGTGCGGCCTTCCGCGAAGGCATGACGCCTCGCAGCATGCGCAACAATAAGGGATACGTGCGCGGCTTCGACGTTCGAACCGGCAAGCGCCTCTGGATTTTCCATACCATCCCGAAGAAGGGCGAATTCGGTTACGACACCTGGGAAAAGGGCTCCGCGGAATACACCGGCAACACCGGCGTATGGACACAGATTACTGTGGACGAGCAACTCGGATTGGTCTACTTGCCGGTCGAAACTCCGACCAACGATTTTTACGGCGGGCACCGCCCAGGAAATAATTTGTTCGGCGAAGCGCTGGTTTGCGTCGATTTGAAAACCGGCGAGCGCAAGTGGCACTTCCAATTGGTCCATCACCCGCTCTGGGACATGGACATTTCCTCCGCGCCAATTCTTGCGGACATCACTGTCGACGGAAAACCCGTGAAGGCCGTGGCCCAGCCGACGAAGCAGGGATTTCTTTACGTTTTTGATCGCGTGACCGGCAAACCAGTCTGGCCGATTCCCGAAAAGCCGGTGGAAGTCGGCAGCGTGCCCGGCGAATGGTATTCCCCCACGCAGCCCATTCCGACGAAACCGGCGGTCTATAGCCGCAATGGCGTTGCCATCGACGACTTGATCGACTTCACCCCCGCGCTTCGCGACCGCGCGAAAGAAATCGCCTCGCACTATCACCTCGGCCCCGTCTACACTCCGCCGATCGTGAGCAAACTGGAAGGTCCGCTCGGCACGCTCACGATGGGGACCGCTTCCGGCGGCACGAACTGGCCCGGTGGGTCCTACGATCCCGAACTCCACAACGTTTACGTTTATGCTTGCAACTCCTGCATCGAACTGATCGGGTTGGTGCCCGCTCCGAAAACAGTCTCAGACATGAACTATGTCGCCGGAACCGCGGGAAAAGAAGTGGAAATCCTGCACGGTCCCGGAGAAAACGCCGGAGCCGATTCTCCGAAGCCGCCGAAAAAGCGGCAAGGCAGCGGCTACATCTCTTTGAACATTGATGGATTGCCGATGGTCAAGCCGCCTTACGGAACAATCACAGCCATTAATCTCGATAAAGGCGAATCCGTTTGGCAAATCGCCCATGGCGAAACGCCCGACGTCGTTCGCAGCTACGAACCTCTCAAGGGCATGAACATCCCGCGCACCGGCCAGGAGACCTACAACATCGGCACGCTGGTGACCAAGACACTGGTCATCGCGGGCGAGGGAAATGTCACCACCACGGCGGATCATCCGCGCGGCGCAATGCTGCGGGCTTACGACAAAATGACCGGCAAAGAAGTCGGCGCAGTGTACATGCCGGCGCCGCAAACGGGCTCGCCGATGACTTATATGGTGAACGGCAAGCAATACATTGTCGTGGCCGTAAGCGGCGGACCTTACTCCGGCGAGTACATCGCTTACACGCTGCCATCCACGGGGGAATGAACGCGCTGCCTCGTGAGGGTTGCATACGGCGAGAAGGCGATCGCGACGTGAAATGAGAAACCTCGCGGCAATCCTCGTTCTGGCAGTGATCGCTTCGCCGATCTGCCTGCTTCGCGCTCAAGCGCCTGCAGCGGATTCGCGCTCCGTGTGGGAAGGCGTGTACACCGAGGATCAAGCCAAGCGCGGCGAACCAATCTACCGCAAGGAATGCGCGGCTTGCCACGGCGACATGCTCACCGGCGGTGAATCCGCACCACCGCTGACCGGCGGCGCGTTCCTCGCGAATTGGAACGGCCTCACCATGGGCGACTTGTTCGACAGAATTCGCAAGACCATGCCGCAAAGCAATCCAGGCCGCCTCACCCGGCAACAGGACGCCGACATTCTGGCTTTCATGCTGAGCGTCAACAAGTTTCCAGCCGGCAAACCAGAACTTTACCGGCAGTCGGAGATGCTCAAAGAGATTCGCTTCGAATCGGCGAAGCCTGCTCCCAAAAAATAGCGAGAATCGGATGTCGAAGTTGGTCAGGCGTAGGTCAATCCAAGAGGCCCACAACGAAAATCTGAGCACGCCGCTCGGGACTCAGCGCAACTGGCTGGAGTCGACGCCTTTCTTGCGGGCTTCGTCGAGGAGCGCATCGACCTTGGACTCGAGATCTTTTTTCTTGTCCTGCAAGGCGCGCATTTGCACCTCGATGGGCTCGCGTTGGTAACTCTTGTCGAGTTTGATGCCACTGGCGGACGTGGATGGTTCACCCGCGCTAAAGTTCTTCAGGTCAACGAACTGCTTGTCGATATCGGCGATCTGCCCCTGCAGTTTGTCGAGTTGCTTGCGAACGGACGCGGCATATTGCGCGTTTGCCGGCTTGGAAGATGCCGGCTTCGGTTTGTTCTTCGGATCGCCGACAACGGAAATAGCCCCACTCGTATGGGAGATATTCTCGTTGGTCCAGACTTTCTTCGGTTTCTTGGCCTCGGGTGGTGGCGTGGAATCCTGCGAAGAAGCCTGCGGCGGAGGAGCAGTGCTGTCCTGAAATTGCGCGGCAGCGGAAAAAGCAGCAAAAAAGGTCAAGATTATCGCGATTGGGAGCGAACGGGACATGAAGCCTCCAGCCTCGCAGGGTCGAGGACGCTATTCTCTTAATCCCATTCTATGAGCAAGAGTTTTACTGATCGGCGGGGTCGGCATACGCCTTGTCCAACTCGGCATGCCCGAGTTCCTGGCGAATGGCGGCAAGTGCTTCCTTGGGCGGGCCGATGTAGCGGTAGTTCGTATAGAAAGTGCGCTCGTGAACGGAGAAGCCGGAAAACAGTTTGCGGCCGTCGAAATCGTACTGCGAAAAACTGGCGAGCCACAATCCGGGCTGAAATTCGTAGCGCTCCTGCATAAAGTGGCTGCCTTTGTAGATTTTTCCCAAAAATAGGCCGACGGAAATGTCCTCGGTGACTTCGCCCTCAATGCGCGCAAGTTCGCCGGAGGCATCGTCGATCCAGACAAACCCGCGCACCTTGGGAAAGATGGACGTGAAGCGGGAGGTAGGTTTGAAGCCGGGATTAGGGTCCATCTTGTATTTGGCAAGCATGCGGTCGCTGCGCGGCTCGGTGGCAAGAAAAGTGAATAAGAAAGCGTTGTGCGTGGCGTCGATCAGGTCGTTGCGTTCTTTCTTTTTCTTCGCATACTTTTCCACTGCATCGCGCTGAGTTCCGCCGCCGTTGACAAGCAGAGTTAGCGCTCGCGCCAAGCTCTCGAGACTGGCGCGATATGCCGCGGAATCCCCAGGTTTGCCATCGGCGCCCACGGGAATTTTCACCATACCGGTGCCGGAAGGAATAACGCGAGCATTTTTTATCGATGGGGGAGCAGGGTCGCTGGGGCTTTTGCGGGTCTCAACGCGTTCGATGCGTTCGTAAATCTCCAGCGCGGCCTCGCCTTTTTTCTGGTTGGCGATGATGCGATTGAAGGGGTCCGGCTTGGCAGGGCCAATCGAGGGCATCGAATCCGATACCACGGATTGCGCGGTAGCGCCGGTAGTGAGAGCCAGCGACAGCAGCGCCAGGGATAGGAAAGCACGATGGAGCATCATCAGAATTGGCGCGAAAGCCGCCAGCGTCTACTTGGATTAGATTCGTCCGGGCACACAATTGTTGTACACCCCCAAGGCGCGGAAATGCTGGGGCGGGAGTCAAAGCGTCAACGGCGGCTTGTTCCACTTGAGACGTTTAGGGCTTCGGCTTGTCCGCGGGCTTTTGCTGTTGTTTCTGGAAATCCTCGGTCCATGGCGGCACGACGCCGTTCACGCGCGCGTAGGCAATCGATTGGCCCAGGTGCTCGCCAAAGTGTCCCGTAATGGCGATAAAGGAGCCGCGCAAAGTAGTCGAGCGGTTGAACATTTTTTGCGGTTTGTCGGCGTCGGCTTCGTTCAGAGCAATGATGGCGCCACGGAAGTGCGCGAAGGAATCCTTCAAGGCTTGCAAAACTTTCGGCTTATCCGCCGAAAGAGCCGCGATGGCCTTCGGATCGAAGCCCGCTGGGGGTGCGGTACCGAGGGCCCTGGCAATCCCGTAGTTCGCGGCAGCGATGTGCGTGAAGACTTCCCCGACAGAGCGGACGCCCTGTGCCGGGCGCCAAGCGTACTTCTCAGCTGGCATGGCCTCAGCCAGCTGAGTGTACCGTTGTTCATAGTAGGCAATCTCCTCCAAGAATTCGGCTCGAAAGCCTGACGTTGGGGCGGCGGCCATAGCGGGAGCTTTGTGGTCTGTGCTTTCCTGGGCATGGCCAGACGGCGTCCATCTCAGGCTTAATCCTGTAAGTATAAGAAAATAAATGAAGATACGACGCATCGCGTCCTCCTTTGGCTAGTCAGTTTAGCCGACCCAATTCGCCATCTTCCTCCCAGACGGGCGGCACGAAGCGGTACAATGGTTTGTACGGTCGCCGATCGGTTGAGATTGGACCGGACCAGGCGCAAGGCTACCCCAAGAATCACCGAAAGCAAAGTGCCCTTCCAAACGTCTATATATCAAGGAACGAATCGGCGGTCTCACTCGTCTTAGCTAGAGAAGGGCGGAGGTCTGTTTGGGCGTAACTCCCATCGAAGGGTTCGGTGCCATCACGCGGGTAGCACCGCGGGCCGTGGGCACAGCCGGGAAGATGGAACGGCTGCGCAGCGGGCTGGTTACCATGCTGGAGACGCTACGGCTCTCTCTTGACGCTCTGCGCGCCCATAAGCTGCGGAGTTTCCTGACTTTGCTGGGCGTCATCCTGGCGGTAACGACGCTGGTTGCCGTAATGAGCGTAGTGGCCGGCCTTAATTTTTACGTGGCGGATCGCATCGCCAATCTTGGTGCCAACGTCTACGTTTTGAACCGCTTCGGGATTATTACCAGTGAAGACGCCTGGGTGAAGGCGCAGAAGCGGCCCCTGGTCACCCACGAAGAGCTTGTCAATCTGAAGACCGGCATGCGCACCGCAAGCCAGATCGCGGCGCTACTGGGAAACAATTCCGATGTGCGCTACGGCAATGACCTTCTCGAGAACGTCAACGTACTTGGTGTCAGTGCGAACTATTCCGATATCCGGAATGTGAATGTCGCGTCCGGCCGTTTCCTCACGGAGTCCGATGAGGAACATCGCTCTCCGGTGTGCTTTATCGGTGCGGACTTGGTGAAGAAATTCTTCTCCAACGTCGACCCCATCGGGAAAACCGTCCGCGCTGGAACGCACAGCTATGAAGTAGTCGGCGTCGCGGCGGTCATCGGCAGCGCGCTCGGGCAATCCCAAGACAATTTCGTATTGATTCCTCTCGAAACTTTCCGCAAGGAATGGGGCACGCAGCGGGATTCACTGGTGTTGTTTATTCAGGCGCAGAACGCGGAGATGATGTCGGCTTCCGAGGATGAAGCACGCATGCTGTTGCGCGCGTGGCGCCACATACCCTGGGATGGTCCGGACAATTTCGGCATCATCGGGTCGGATTCCATCATGGGGCTGTGGCAATCGTTGACCGGCAACTTGTTCATGGTGGCGGTGGGGTTGACCGCGGTGTTCCTGGTGGTTGGTGGAATCGTGATCATGAATATCATGCTGGCCAGCGTGACGGAGCGGACGCGTGAAATTGGCTTGCGCCGATCGCTGGGCGCCAGGAGAAAACACATCATCCTGCAATTTGTGACGGAATCCGCGGTGCTGGCGGCGACAGGCGGCCTGATCGGAATCGTTCTTGCGTATGCGGTGGTCGCCGTGGCGCGCGCTTTGACTTCGATTCCCATGCGCACGCCGATGAGCGCGGTCATTCTTTCGCTCACGGTTTCCACGGGCGTAGGCCTTTTCTTTGGGATTTATCCGGCGATGCGCGCGGCCAAACTCGATCCCATCGAAGCCCTGCGGGCAGACGGATAAGAAAAATCGAGCTCGGCACCCGCGGGCTTGCGTGAAAAAACATGGCACAACAGCACGGCGAAAATCTCAAGCAGGCGATGGACACACTCCGGGCGCACAAACTGCGCAGCTTTCTCACGGTGTTCGGCGTCGTTCTGGGCGTCAGCGTAATCATGCTGGTCGCCGCGCTTATTACCGGCTTCGATCAGCAGGTGCAGGAAAACATCAAGCAGTACGGCGCGGATACCGCGTTTATCTCGCGCTTTGACCAGGGCCCCCACGGCGGCGGCCGGCGCCCCAAGGAAGAGCGCGAGCGCAAACCGCTGACGTTGGAAGACGGCGACGCCATTAAAGAATTAAGCCCCGCGGTCAAGGATCTTACCGTTTTCATAACCTGGTGGGAGCAGCCGCATACCGTGCGCACCAAGGACGGCGAAGTTACGTCTGTCGATTACCGAGGCGTGCAGCCGAATTTTGGCCAGGTGTATGCCAATGCCGCCACTCTGGCCGGCCGTTTCATCAGCGAGGGCGACGATTTGCACCGCGAAAAAGTGGTGATGCTCGGGGAAAACGCCGCGCCGGTCCTTTTTCCCAACGTTTCGCCGATTGGCAAGGACGTGATGATCGATGGCTCGGCGTTCCGCGTGATCGGCGTGGTGGAGAAGCCGAAGGGAATGTTTGGCCAGGACGACGAAGACCGCCGCGTACTGATTCCCTACAACACATTTCGCAAGATTTATCCGGGAGCGTATGAAAACAGCATCCGCTTCCAGGCCTATCCTAACCAACTGGATCAGGCGGTGGACCAGGCAACCGAGGTGCTGCGCCGTCGCCGAAATGTTCCCTACGACGGCAAGAACACTTTTTCGATTCAGACTTCGCAGCAGATCGTGGAACAGTTTCACAGCATTCTGGGGATGGTGGCGCTCGCCACGTTTGTGCTGAGCGGGATCGGCTTGCTGATCGGCGGGGTGGGAGTGATGAATATCATGCTGGTCAGCGTGACGGAACGAACGCGCGAAATCGGCATCCGCAAGGCGATTGGCGCGAAAAGCGGCGATATTACCTGGCAGTTCTTGCTGGAGGCCATGGCGCTCACGGGAGTTGGCGGCGTGCTTGCGCTTGTCCTGGTGAATGGCCTCGTGCTGCTGGTGAGAGTCAGCCTGAAATGGCCGGGAAGCGTGCCGGCGTGGGCGGCGGTCACGGGAATTGTTGTCAGCGTGTGTGTGGGCCTGGTTTTTGGCGTATGGCCGGCGATGAAAGCCGCGAAACTCGATCCGGTGGAAGCGCTGCGGTACGAGTAACGCGAGCTAACTGTTTTCTCTAAATTTCCAAACAATTAGTGTAAGCGATTTTTTTTCCGGAGAAGTTTTCTGGTTCGGGGTTATGGTGTGTTCGATCGCGGCGATGGTGCCGGGACAGAGGACGAATCGGAAGAAAAATTTTGAGCGACGGCGGGCTTGTTCAAAGAGGCAAGCGCTATTTTCTGGACACGAATTTCGTGCGGAGAAGGATGCTGGTCCTCGGTTCGCGGGGTGGTGTCGCTCCAGAGGTCAGACGTGGATGCTGGCGCGACGGTTTGCCGCGAGTAGCTGAACGCTTCGTAGGGCACGCCGGGGTGGAAATATTGACGCGAGGGAGCAGGCGGGATTCCGAAGTGAGCGCGGAGTACGCGGGGAATCTGAACTGAGAGAGCCAGAAGCAGGCAAGCGGACAACGTGATCCATACTTCGCGATGTCCTACAGGCGCCGACCACCAGGAGTGCTTCTTCGTTCCTGGAGCGGGAGTTCGCGGCCGCGAGCGGCTGAAGGGATAAAGAGATTTGGCGAGTTCCTCGCAGGAAGCAAAACGGTCCTGGGGATTTTTTGCGAGGCACCGCGCGACAACTCTATCCAGTGCGGGAGGCACCGCCGGATTGTGCCGCGAGGGCGGCACGGGTTCATCGCTCAGAATTTGCGCGCAGACCGCGCCGAGCGTTTTGCCCGCAAAAGGACGAATGCCAGTAAGCATCTGATAAAAAACCACGCCGAAGGAAAATTGGTCGGAGCGCTGATCCTGGAATTCGTTCTGGATTTGTTCGGGGGCGAGATAAGCAGGCGTGCCCTTCAACTGGCCGGAAGCGGAATGCTGCGTGGTGAGGCGGGCGATGCCGAAGTCGCCGAGTTTCACTTTGTTTTCCGGCGTGACCAGAATGTTTCCCGGTTTTACGTCGCCGTGGATGATTCCGGCGCGATGGGCCAGCGCGAGAGCGTTGGCCAGATCGGCAGCCCAAGCGCAGGCGCGCTGAATCGTCAGCGTTGAAGTTTCGAGGTGCTGTTCGAGAGTTTGGCCGGCCACATACTCCATGACGAGGAATGGCGTGCCTTGCTGGTCGATGCCCACGTCATAGAGCTGCACGATAGCGGGATGAGAGAGCTGACCGACAAGCTGGGCTTCGCGAAGAAATTGCTGCTCGACGTCTTCATCGAAGGTGTTGATGAAAGTCTTGAGGGCCACGGTGCGGCCAATGACATTGTCGCGGGCTTTATCGACCCGGCTGCTGGTGCCGGAACCGATCGGCTCCAAAGCTTGATACCGGTCTTTTTGCGAGGTGATCATCAGGCGGAACGCAGGAGGCGCGCAGCACGGTCGCGCAGGCCGTTGCCGTTGGTTTG
>JBGPIX010000145.1:0-12533 GCA_041485085.1 Candidatus Acidiferrum sp. | reverse complement strand
TCTAAGATCGGCGTGCGCATCGGGGACTTGGCGGGCTTGGACCCCGACGCCTTGAGTTTCTGTTTCGAGGCACTGACCAAAGAGACGGATCTCGAATCAGTGGTTCTTGAGATCGAGCGGAAGCCGCGGCGCCAGCGTTGCTCGCGCTGCGCCAATGAATTTGTGGTTGTGAATTATGAGACGTCGTGCCCGGAATGCGGCGAGGTATTGACCGTGTTTCTCAGCGGGGACGAGCTCGAACTCGCCTATCTTGAGATGGAGGATGTATGACCCAGATACCGCTCGAACGAAAGGTGTTGAATGAAAATGACCGGGTCGCGGCCGAACTGCGAGCGCGTTTTGCAGCAGAAGAAATTCTCTGCTTGAATCTGGTCAGTTCGCCGGGGGCGGGGAAAACAAGCCTGCTGGAGCGCACCCTGGAAGCCTTTGCTCCCACGCAGCGAGTTGCAGTGCTCACGGGCGACATTCAAACGGACAACGATGCGGTTCGTCTCGCCCGTTTTGGATTTCCGGCCCGGCAGATCACCACGGGGGGAACCTGCCATCTCGATGCTCGCATGATCGAAAAAGCGATTGCCGACTGGAATCTCGCGGACTTGGACGTGTTGTTGATCGAAAACGTCGGTAACCTTGTCTGTCCCTCCAGTTATAACCTGGGAGAAGCCGCAAAAATTGTTGTTCTCAGCGTGACCGAAGGCGAAGACAAGCCTCTGAAGTATCCAGCCATGTTTTTCCGTTCCGAGCTGCTGATCCTGAACAAGATCGATCTGCTGCCCTACGTGCCTTTCAGTATGGCGAAGGCTCGAGAGAACGCGCAGAAGGTTCATCCCGGCATGGAAATCATCGAGGTCTCCTGCGTGACGGGAGTAGGATTGCCCAAGTGGCAAGACTGGATCGAAAGCCGCATCGCGACCTCGTTCAGAACTATGGCAGCAACCTAGGATTCGTATGCAGGTTCGGCGGCGCATCCACGTTGCGGGAATTGTGCAGGGTGTGGGATTCCGGCCCTACGTGTACCGCCTCGCGACCGACCGCCATCTGGCTGGACAAATCGCCAACACTTCCTCAGGAGTGGTCATTGAAGTAGAGGGTGCGGCAGAGGTGGTGGACGACTTCCTTTCGTCGCTGCCAGCGCAGGCGCCGCCACTGGCACTGGTCACCGATATCCGGGTGGTAGAAATCCATCGCACCGGGAAGAGCGATTTTTGCATTCTTCCCAGTGACCCGTCAGCGTCGGTGCGAACGCTCATTTCTCCCGACATCGCCACGTGCGCGGATTGCCTCCGCGAGCTGTTCGATCCTGCCGACCGGCGCTATCGCTATCCTTTCATTAATTGTACGAACTGCGGCCCGAGATTCTCCATTGTGAGGGGGATTCCGTACGATCGTCCGCGGACCTCGATGTCTGTCTTTCCGATGTGCCCGCGTTGCCTCGCTGAATACGAGGACCCGCGTAACAGACGATTTCACGCCCAGCCCAACGCTTGCTGGCAGTGTGGGCCGCAGTTGGAGTTCTGCGACTCGCGAGGCCAGCGCCTCTCGGTCGAAGACCCCATTGCCGAGGCGGTTGCCAGACTGCGTGCTGGCGACATCGTCGCCGTAAAAGGGCTGGGGGGATTCCACTTGGCGGTAGATGCCACGAACGCCGGCGCGGTCAGCCGGCTCCGCGAGCGCAAGCGCCGCATCGAAAAACCGTTTGCCGTGATGGTCTCCGATCTCGAAACGGTCTCCCGCTTCTGCAAGCCTGATGTTGAAGAACGAGAGCTACTCTGCCTGCCGCAGCGTCCCATTGTGCTGCTTCCGCGAACGAACCCATGCACCCTGGCGGACAGCGTCGCTCCTTTCAACCAATATTTGGGAATCTTCCTCCCCTATACGCCCATTCATCATTTGCTTTTTAAAGACAGCGAACTCCAGGCGCTGGTAATGACCAGTGGCAATTTAAGCGAAGAGCCCATCGCCATCGGGAACTCCGAGGTGGTTGCAAGGCTCGGTGACATCGCCGATTGGTTTCTGTTGCACAATCGCGAAATTCTTCTTCGTTGTGATGATTCAGTGCTCCGCCGCACCGGCGGCCGCACGCGCCAAATACGCCGCTCTCGCGGCTTCGTGCCTGTACCCGTGTTTCTGAAGAGAGAACTCCCACCGACACTTGCCGTCGGGGGAGAGTTGAAAAATACAATCTGCCTCTTGCGCGGGTGGGAAGCCTTCCTCAGTCAGCATATCGGCGATCTCGAAAACGTTGAGGCTTACAAGTTTTTTCAGGAAGCCGTCGACCATTTCCAAAGAATCCTTGAGATTCGACCAGGTATTGTGGCCTGCGACCTGCACCCTGATTATTTCGCGACCCGCTGGGCGCTGAAACAACCAGGAATTCAGGCTGTCGGCGTGCAGCACCATCATGCGCATATCGCTAGTTGCATGGTCGAAAATAATCTCGAAGGACGGGTCATCGGATTCGCACTGGATGGCACCGGCTATGGCACGGACGGCCGCATCTGGGGCGGCGAAGTGTTGTTGGCGGACTATCTGGATTTCGAGCGCGCGGCGCATCTCGCCTATGCTCCCTTGCCTGGGGGTGCGGCAGCGATTCGTGAGCCATGGCGCATGGCCGTGAGCCACCTGTGGGCGTCCTTCGGGCCCGGCTTGCTTCAACTTCCCATCCCTCTCTTCCGGCAGATTTCGCAGGCAAAAGTTCTAACTGTCATTCGAATGATCGAACGCCAGGTGAATTCTCCCCTGACCTCCAGTTGTGGACGGCTCTTCGATGCTGTCGCAGCACTCATCAATCTTCGCCTCGAAGTGAATTACGAGGCGCAAGCGGCTGTTGAACTTGAAATGTGCCGAGACGAAGCTGCGGCGGGTCACCCGTATCCTTTTGGATTGAGTGAAGCGGGAGACCTCTTGCAGATCGACTCCCGGCCGCTTTTTCGGGCCATCGTAGACGACTTACTTCGGAGTGCAACGGCAGGCGAAATCAGCCAGCGTTTCCATGACGGATTGGTTGAAACACTGGCAGCAATTGCGCGGATTCTGCGCAAACGGACATCCTTGAATACTGTCTGTTTGAGTGGCGGGACCTTTCAGAACGCTTATCTCGCAAACCATTTGGAGCATCAACTGCAAAGCGAAGGGTTTGAAGTGTACACGCATTCTCAAGTGCCCGCTGGAGACGGTGGAATCAGTCTCGGCCAGGCTGTTGTGGCCGCCCATCGTGTAGGCTCGGAGGATCTGCACTCCCCGGTCACGGATGCGGAAGTTGAAAAAGTTGAATGAGTGCAAGACTGATCGTGGGATTCGTTTAGGACCGCCGTACTTGGACTTTGGATGCAATGATTAGCCTGCTCTCCATCATCGCGCTTGGTTTTTTCCTCGGGATGCGCCACGCCACCGATCCCGACCACGTCATCGCCGTCACCACCATCGTCGCGCGCCACCGCACGATCAGGGGCGCATCCTTGATTGGCGCGCTGTGGGGAGTCGGCCACACACTCACAATTGTCGCCGTCGGTGGCGCCATCGTCCTCCTCGGATGGGTGATTCCGGTACGAACCGGTCTGTCCATGGAGTTTTCCGTCGCGTTGATGCTGATTCTCCTCGGCATCATGAACCTCACTGGTTTCCTCCAATGGATCAACGGCCGTTTTTCTTGCGCGCTAGGCGGCCAGAGAGAGCTTCGCTCGAATTCGAACGTTCACGGCGTTCACAATCATTTGCATCCGCACACGCAAGATCCTGCGGGGCACGACCACGATACCGAGGACACGCCTCTAACCTGGTTCGATCACCACCTTGGACGCATCGGCCTCTTCCAACTCGTACGTCCGCTCGTCGTGGGTATCGTGCACGGACTCGCTGGCTCTGCCGCCGTTGCGCTCCTCGTTTTAGCAATGATTCGCGACCCCCTTTGGGCGGTGATCTACCTCCTCGTCTTTGGCATCGGAACCATCGCGGGCATGATTCTCATTACGACGGCCATCAGCTTGCCCGTTGTGTTTGCTGATAGAGTTTCCTCGCGCCTAGGTTGGGGACTTCGCGTATTTTCTGGACTGATCAGCTTGGGGTTTGGCCTGTTTCTTGTTTATCAGATCGGGTTCGCGGGCGGTCTCTTTAGCAGCCACCCGCACTGGACCCCGCGATGAAAGCCCCACCCAATCGCGCACTTCGCCCGCAGTAGAGCTTGCACCAAGAACAATCATCAACGTGGCCGCGGTGGTGAAGCTGGTTGTCGCTTCGGCAGTCAGCGCAGAAGGTGACCACATCTACGGCGGCAATTGGAACCAAGAATTCATCCAACTGCCGTTGGTCGTCAAAGAAAAACAGAATCGTCCCGCCATCACACATGCGGAGATATCGGCAGCTCTCAGAAGCGTGAAAAAGGCTATACAGTCCTGTTCGCTCTACTCGCTAGAACGGGGCTTCGTATCGGGGAAGCATTGGCGGTGCGCACGTATCGTCGCGAACGGTGCGAGTGCGCTGGTTTGGGATTTGAGTTGGGCGAATTGGGATACAAATTGGGGCTTCCAATTCGCCCGTCACTGGTTGCGTAAACCTATCCTGAGACAGGCTTAGAAATGGTTGCGGGGGTCAGATTTGAACTGACGACCTTCGGGTTATGAGCCCGACGAGCTACCAGGCTGCTCCACCCCGCACAACCACTATATCGGACGCGCACGATTCCGTCAAACCAACACATGCCGCGCGCAAATTCCTCGAAACAATTTTGGGAACGAGGCAGGGAACTGCTACCACTCGTTGTAAGGCGTGTTCTCGAACGGTGAAACTCGCGTGGAATTGGAATGGACGTCAACCATCCCCGTACTCGATTGATCTGGGCTCAACACCACGCTGTCGTATTGTGGCACCCAGTCCGCCGCACCAGTCATCGGGTCCTTGGGTACGTTGCGCAAATAGCCCGCCTGCACCAAATCGTCCAAGGATTGTGGAGCTGCCTGCTTGTCCAGCGTGAAATTATCAATCGCCTGACGCATGACCCAGAGGTCTTGCTTCATGGTTGCTTCGCGCGCGTGTTGCACCGATTTTTCGTAACGCTGCGCCGCCATGCCAATCAGAATAAGGATGATCGTAATGACGATCATCAATTCGATGAGCGTGAATCCCGCTTCCGTGAGCCTGCCGCGGCACTTCCGCTGTGGTAAGCCGTCAATCCGGAATTGTGGCAGAATTTTCAACGCGTTTCCTCGTTCGAACTACCAATCCGAATACTTCGTCCCGTCGAGCGCCATAGCCGTCGACTTCGAGTAAACGTCGAACACGTTCTTGCCGCCCCAGCTCGTCGAATCAGGATCGTCTTGAACGGCACGCAATCCCCATTCGGCTCGTCCAGTCATGGGGTCCACCGGAATCTTGCGCAGGAAGCGAATCTTCCGATCGCTGCTTGCGCCGAGCTGCACTCCCTTGACCAGTGTTTCCAGGTCGGGTGGATAACCCTCGCTCCCGATTTCCACGCGGATCTGGTTGCGGTCGGCCGCGTCTTTGTAGCGATCGATCGCATCCTTCATCTCTCGCAAATCACGCCGAAGTTCCGCCTCTTTCTGGCGGATAATCGTGTACTTCGCGATGGGTAGCGCGGCCGACGACAGGATCAGCAGAATGGCGCAGGCGATGATCAACTCCAGCAGCGTCATTCCCGCCTCGGCGGAAAGCGGCTGCCGTTGGATTCGTCTGCTGATTCGCTCGCGGTTTAGAGTATTGCGTAACATCGCTCGCACAGTTCAGCTACGGTTGGACTTGCAGCGTTGCCTCGCTGGTAACCAGCGGTATCAGCTTCTGCTGCGAATCTTTCGCGTTCACCTGCACGATAGACAGGTTCGAAGAGCCCGCCGCAATTCCCTTGACGACGATTCCGATCAGCGTCCCGCTCCCGCTCACTCCCGGCGTGTTTGGCTGGCGCGTCGCGGAAATAATCGACTGCCCTTTGTCCTTGAAATGCTGCGACACGATCGCAATTTCCTGCGTCCCGCCCGATAGGAATCCGCCGTGCCGCACTTCTTCTATGCTGATGACGGCGGGGTTGTACTGCAGCAACATGGGAATCGAATACAGGTCATTTACGTTCTCGACCACCACTCCGATCGTTGCTATCTGCCCTGCCTTCAACGATAAATTCTGTGGCTCAAAGCGAATCTTGGCCGCGGCAGCAGCTGCCTGACCTGCTCCCGCCGCGGGTGCCGTGGCACCTTGAGCAGGCGAAGGCGTCGCGGCTCCCATGTTCTGATTCGCGGCCGGCGGCTGCTCAGGCTTTGCAGGAGGTTGTTGCGCCGGAGCCCGAATCTCGCTCTCCCGCTTCACTTGCACCGTTGTTTCCGTGCCCGAATACATTGACCGCAGATTTGCCTTCGTCCACTCCGGAATCCGCACGATCCGTGGCGTCAACACGATCAGCACTTCGTCTTCCTGGACCTCTTTCCTTTCGTCGGAAAAGAGATAATGGAGCAGTGGAAGCTTCGCCAACCCCGGCCAGCCATTCAGAGCCTTTGACTCGGTCCGCTGGACCAAGCCAGCAAGGACGCTGGCTTCGCCTTCGCGCAAACGGATGTCATGTTCGATGGTTCGCTGGCTGATGATCGGCTGCGTGATGCCGCCGATCGATTCGTCGCCCGTGTGCGATGAAATTTCCACCTTCAATTTCAAGCTCACGTCCCGGTTCGGATGCACGCGAGGCGTGATGTCAATATTCACGCCGACATCCAGATACGTGAACTGCGTATTCACCAGCGGACTGATACCGCCCGCCGCTCCACCCGCGAGTCCCAGGCCGGACGAAAAACTGCCGGTAGCGATCGGTATGCGATCGCCAATTTTTAGTTTGGCGGTCTGGCCGTCTATCGAGCGAATCTCCGGGTTCTGGATAATCCTGGTGTTCGTATCGCTCAAGACTGCGTTGGCCGTCAGACTCGGCAGAGTGACGGCGTAGTCGGAGGAATTCAGGTGGCGCAGCTGGTTTAGAGTAGTTCCGCTGTTGGTCGGAGTGGTGCCGCCCGTAGTTGTGGTCGTCGTGCTGCTATTTGGGTTGATGGCAATGGTGGCGGTTTGCCCGGGGAGGATTCCCAGGTCTCGCAAGCGGTCGGTGCGCGCCTCCAGCACTTCGACCTGTACTATGACCTCTGGCTTGGCCTTATCAATGTCCCGGATCATCTTTTCTGCGAGGAGCAGTTTGTCCGGCGTATCGCGGATGATGATGGCATTCTGCGAGTTGAGCTGCTGGAGCCGCTTCAGATCCAGCAGCTGCCTCAGACCAGTCACTATTTCCGTCAGATCCTGCGGCTGAACCGTATTGGAAAGATAAAATGTTTTAACGATCTGTTCTTCATAGTCCCGGCGTTTCTGCGGTTGGTCCGGTATCACAAAAACGATATTTTCCGTCACTGGCTTCACGAAAGCCTTGCTCTGCAGCGACACGATTTCCAGCGCCTGCTCCATCGTTACATTGTTCAATTCCACCGTGATCCGTCGCGCAGGGAAGTCCGGATCAAAAATCACCGTCAGTCCCGCGAGTTTCCCGATGGTGTTGAACACGATCTTCGCGTCATCGGACATCTTCAGATTTATCGCAGCGCGCGAGAAAGGCTTGATTTCCGGCGGCATCGCCGCCAAGGGCTGTTCGTTTGGATCGGGCACCGGTTCCGCAGCCGCATCGGTCGCGCGGTTTTTCTCCGCGATCATTTCGATCGTCTTGCGAAGTTCCTGCTCCGCCACCGCGCTCGCTGGATCGATCACCTGCGCCCGCTGGAATTCGGCTGCGGCGGCTTGCAAGTCGCCCTTTTTCCGCAGCTCCACGCCTACTTTGACGTGCTGTTGGCTGGCCTCGAACCGCATCGAATTCAGCCTGATTTTGTAGGCGGCGTTATGGGGGTCAGCCTTAACGGCTTTTTGGTAGAAGACGTACGCGGCGTCGTAGTCTTGAAGCGTCTCCGCTTTCCTGCCTTGCGTAAAATCCGGTTGGCCCTTCGGGCAGCCTGCCGTGAGCAGTCCGAAACCAATGCACAAAAATAGGCTTCCCCAGCGGCGCATGCACTCTCCAGGGCCTCGACTCGAAGCCCAAGCAGTCTAACATTCGCGTTAGAGGTGCGGCAAGGATGCTTAGGTTGGCCGCTTCGCAGCCAAAAACCCCGCCTTGTGTCGAGAGTGACAAGATTTAGCACACCGGTTATGATTGAAACTTGTGGCCAAGCCTGCAAAAAAAACAGAGAAGTCCGCGAAGTCCGGCGAGCAGATCGTCGCCCAGAACCGTGCGGCCTCTTATAACTACCATATTCTTGAAAGACATGAGGCCGGCCTGGTTCTCCATGGCACCGAGGTGAAGGCCCTCCGCGAGGGTAAGGCTAACATCCGCGATGCTTATGTTGACTTCAAGCCCAGCGGCGCTTGGCTTGTTAACGCGCACATTGCACAGTACTTACCGGGTGGCCCTTGGAACCATGAGCCTCTCGGGTCGCGAAAACTCCTTTTGCACAAGAGGGAAATCGACAAACTCTCTGGGCGCACTGAATCCAAGGGTTTGACCGTCATACCTTTGAAGATCTATTTTCGCAACGGCATCGCCAAGGTCGAAATCGCCTTGGCGCAAGGCAAGAAGTCCTGGGACCGCCGCCAGGACGAACGCACTAAGGAAGCTCGTAGGGAAGTAGAACAATCCATGTACAACAACCGGAGGCGTTAAAGCACCATGCAGATCACGTTGGAGACCAAGCCGTTTGCCGCACTCGATACCGAAGCACTCGTTACGTACGTATTTGAAGAGACCGACCCCGTTCAGGGCCGCATCGCGGAGATCGATCAGGCCGCGGCAGGCCTGCTGCGCAAACTCGCCAAGAGTGGAGAATTGACCGGCAAGACTTTGGAATTCACTTTGGTCCACGCACCCGCAGGCCTCAAGGCCGCGCGGTTGCTCCTCGTCGGAGCAGGGAAGCGCGAGCAATTCAACAATGCGACGCTTCGCAAAATCGCCGGCGCCGCTCTTCGGCACTTGAAGGCTCGCTCCGTTAAGAATTTCGCGGTCCTGGTTCGAGAGGGCTCCGCCAACGACGAAACTGCCCAAGCGATTGCCGAAGGCGCGCTGACCGCCAACTTCGAAACCGACAAATACAAGACCGACAAGAAAAACGAAAAAAACATTGAGGGAGTCTCGATTGCTGGTTACTCTGACGCGGAACGCGCCGCCGGAGACAAGGGCCTCTCGAAAGGCCGCATTATCGCCGAAGCGCAAAACTTTGCCCGCGACCTCGTCAACGAACCTTCCAACAAGCTAACGCCGCGCATCCTCGCGCAAAAAGCCGAAGCCATGGCTAAGGAAGCCGGCCTCGCCGTCGAAATCCTCGACGAAAAGAAAATCGCCGACCTAAAAATGGGCGCGCTCCTCAGCGTCGCTCAGGGTGGCCCCGAGCCGCCCCGCGTCATGGTCGTCACGTATACGCCCGCGAATCTCAAGCCCGGCGCACCTGTGATCGGTCTCGTCGGCAAAGCAGTCACCTTTGACACTGGCGGCATTTCCATCAAGCCCGCCGAAGGAATGGAGAAAATGAAGTACGACATGGCTGGCGGCGCCACCATGCTCGGCGTCATGCGCGCTCTCGCCGCCCTCAAGCCCAGCGTTAAAGTGATCTGCGTCGTGCCTTCGACTGAAAACATGCCCGGCGGCACCGCGCAAAAGCCCGGCGACATCCAGACCGCCATGTCCGGCAAGACCATCGAAGTCCTTAACACCGACGCCGAAGGCCGCCTCATCCTCGCCGACGGCATCCACTACGCCAAGCAGCTCGGCGCCACGCATCTCGTCGACGCCGCCACTCTCACCGGCGCGATTGTCGTCGCCCTCGCCAACGTCAACGTCGGCGTGTTCGGCTCCGACCAGCCTTTCACCGACAAACTCCTCGCCAGCGCGAAAGCCGTCGGCGAAAAAATGTGGCAGATGCCCATCGACGACGACTACCGCGATTTCATCAAGGGATCTTTCGCCGATATCCAGAACATCAGCAGCGGCAAGGGTGGCGGCGCCATCACCGGCGCCATGTTCATCAAGGAATTCACCGGCGACTCGCCCTGGATTCACCTGGACATCGCCGGCACCGCCTGGAACGACGACGTCAAGCCCTGGCTCGCCAAAGGCCCCACCGGCGTCGCCCTCCGCACCTTAGTCCATCTTGTTTTGTCGTATTGAGGTGGGACAGACATTCCTGTCTGTCCCCCAGTTTGTATGCCTAATCGCAAAACGGACAGGCAAGAATGCCTGTCCTACTTACATTTTCTCCGGTGCCTCAATCCCCAACAGTCCTAGCGCGCGTACCAGTTGCGCCTCCACCAACTCTGTCAGCCGCAACAAGAACGCCCGCTTCTGTTCGTCCGCTTCCGACAGGATATGGTGCTTGTGATAAAAATTATTAAGCGCCTGCGCCAATTGAAATGCGTATTTCGCCATAAACGCCGGCTCCTGCGTGGCAATCGCCGCATCCACGGCGTAATCCAGCGAACCCGCCGCCAATAATAGCTCCCAAAGCGAATTTCCTTCCGCCCCCCCAAGCAGTTGGCTGACTGATTCCTTCGTCACCTCGACGTTGGTCGCACCAGCCTCCACGCCCTTTCTCCGAATCCCGCGAATCCGCACCACCGCGTACTGGCAATACGGCCCCGTCTCCCCCTCAAAACTCAACGCATCCTTAAAATCAAACGCGATAATCGCGTTGCGTGTAAATTTCAGCAGAAAAAATCGCAGCGCGCCCACCGCGATCGCATGCGCCGTCAACTTCTGCTCGTCCTCTCTCATCTCCGCATGCCGCTGCTGCACTTCCGCAAGCGTCGCCGCCTCCAGCTTGTCCAGCAGGTCGTCCGCCTTCACCCCAAATCCTTTGCGCCCGCTCACTTCCACGTACGGCTTCTTCGCCTCTTCCGGGGTCAGCTCGTAACCCATTTCCGCCGCGCACCGTGGCGTCAGCGCCACAATCTCATACGACAAATGAATGGATTGTTCCGCCGCTTTGGCATGCCCCAGCGCCCGCAGCCCCGCCGCCACCACCTTTTGCAAATATGCCTGCCGCGTATCAATCACGTTATAAACGCTGGCAGCCGGCTCCCCAAAGTGCGGCGCCTCCGCATCGCCCCTGTCGCTGGTTGTGCTCCAAACCGTCTGCCCCTCTGGCGCGCCCGGCCATTTCCGGTAATGAAAATCCTTCCCCAGCAATCCAAATTTCCAAAGCTGGTAAGCAATATCTTTCCCGACGTATGTCACTGTCCCGTTCGACCGCACAATAATCTTGTCCTGCGCATTCTCCTCTTCTTCACTCTTCTCTGCGTCCTCTGCGGACTCGGTGCCCTCTGCGTTAGTCTTTGAACTTTCTTTCTTTTCCTCTTCCCAGGGCATGATCCAGCAGCCCGCCATCTTCCCGCTGGTCGCCAGTTGAATCGCCCCGGACTTCTTCAACATCTCAAACGCCGCATCCCAAAAATGCAAATGCAGAATCTCGCTCTCTCGCGCCAGCAGTTCGTACCCGATATCCAGCCGCGCCATCGTCCGCAAGTGGCATCCCACAATCGCATCCGCCACCACTTGCGCTACCTCCGCATCTTCCCCTTTGCCCTCTTCAATCGCCCTCAGCGTCTCGCCGCGCAACTTCGCCGCCCGCGCTTTGTCTTCCTCAAAAAAATGCGTCGCCTTCGCATACAAATCCCAGCAGTGGTAGTCAAACTTTGGTTCGTGCGCCATCATCTTGACGCCGACGGCCGACCGTTGCTCCATCCGCAAGAATCCGATCACCACGTCCGCCACTTGCACGCCCGTATTATCAATGTAGTTCTGAATCTGCACCCGGTTCCCCGCATAGCGCAGAATCCTCACCATCGTGTCGCCCAGCACCGCATTCCGTACATGCCCGATGTGCGCCGCCTTGTTCGGATTAATGCTCGTATGCTCCACAATAATCTTTTTCTCTGCGCTCTCTGTGTCTCTGCGTTGGGCTTTCTTTTCCTCCCGGGTTACGCGCTGCCAAAACTCTCCCCGCTCAAAATACGCATTCAAATACCCGCCACCAGCCACCTCCACTCGCGCGATCCCCTCAACCTTCCCCAACCCATTCGCAATCTCCTGCGCAATCATCCGCGGCGCCTTCTTCAATCGCTTCGCCAACTCAAAACACACCGGCGAAGCCGCCTCCCCCATCTCAATCTTCGGCGGCCGCTCCAGCACAATCGCCAGTTCTACCCCGTATTTCTCTCGGATGTGCCCCGCCAGCGCCGCGCGCAACCGCTCTGTCAGTTTCTGATACATAGGTCTCCGTTCTTTCCCAAGGCCATCGAGTATAGGTGACTCGCGCAACCGAACACCAGCCTCCCAGAACCCGCACTATTCAAGAGGCGCCCGGATCTCCTTGCCTCTCCTGCGCTTTTTTGTTTCAAAATCGCTCTGTTGAACCTCCCTGATAGTGTCCCCTTTAGACCTCGATAGAAATGTCCCCTAGACGTCACCTTCTCACAGGAGGGTGCCGTGAAGAGGACAGCCATGAGCACCAGGGAGTTGCGAC
>JBGPIX010000144.1:0-12566 GCA_041485085.1 Candidatus Acidiferrum sp. | reverse complement strand
TCCCCGAAATACTCAAAATTGCGGCCGTTCATGGGAGAGCGGTAGATGTTCACTCCGGGCCCAAGCATGAAATGAACTCCGCGCGCCCTGGCATCTCTGCCGATTCCTCCGCCAACGCGTTCGGCAAGATCGCGATCCCACGATGCGGCCAGACCGATACCAGCGGCGTACGAGGTGGATGGAAAACCAGAGTTGCTGCGTACACCGATAGGCCCGTCTGACATTTCAAAAGCAGGCAAACCGGCGCTCGGCATTTGACGTATCGCGAAGCCCGTGCCGCCAATGTAGTCGATCTTCTCTTCGAGGGACATCTTCCCCACGATAGAATCAACGCGTTTCTTGGAATCCGCACTGGTTGTCGAAGGCTGTTGCGCACTTGTGGCTGCCGCAGTCAGCAAGATCGCTGCAAGAAATACTTTTGTCCTCATTTTTACGCTCGCTTCCCTTTCGTTCTGGCAGGCCAGAAACCAGGATGCCAATTGATTTTGCGGGTCGAACTATTTCATATCTTTCGTTGCTTGCAAAGTCTGGATTACCTGAACAGGCCCAAGGAGCCCGGAAGGCTGCAGGGGCGCGTTCGCCTTATAAAACTTCGGCGAGGTGAAGGTATAGGTCTTGGGAGCATTTGGCTGGCGATCTCCAATGATGCGATTGGCCCAGCCATTCGTCACTTTTATTTCTACGGTATTGGCGCCAGGGTGCAATGCGGAAGTGGCATCCACTCGATACGGCGTCTTCCACACGATGCCGAGAGGTTTGGCGTTCACCGAGACTTCGGCAAGATTCTTGACTTCCCCGAGATCGATCCAAAGTTCCGCTCCCGACTTGAACCAGTCGGCGGCCGCCTGAAGCGTTTTTGTATAGGTGCCCGTTCCGCCGAAATACTTCACGCCCTCGTCCGTGCTTTCCTGCCAGGGGACAAGTTTCTCCAAGGTAATTTGCGGAGGCGCTCCACGATCTTGCTGAAAACTTAGCTCCCACGAACCACCGATTGTGGCGACCGATTTCTCGACAACTTTAGGTAGCGTACGAGAAGCCGCCGTCGCCGGATGCCGGAAAACGACAAACACGGTTTCCCACGGATCCAGGTGCAACGGCACTGTAGTACGGTCGTCTGCCGTCCTGTAGGTAGCAGGCTCAATCTTTCCAGTGTCCGCATGCCAGAGTTCTGCTTCCTTGCCATCGATGCGAAAGGTCGCCTCCAATTCTTCTGAGCGATCATTGCGATTGTCCACATAATAGAGGTCCGCGCCGGTGAGTTTGCGGTGGACGAAAAGTAACTCGGTGTCCGGTTTTGGTCGGCTGTACTCAAAATCGGGTGGGACTCTCATGGCTGCAAGCACGTCACCTATCTTCTGGTTGCCGTACACCTTCCCCTTGCCGATATTATTTCCTGCTCCGGTGGGACCCCAGAGTTGATCGACGATTCTATGGAATTCCATGGTGTTGTCGCTCAAACTAGGCGTGGCTACCGGCTTTAGCCCGCAAACAATCGCTCCGGCCTGTACCAGATCATGAATCTTGCGTAAAACCGGCAGCGACATGTGTTGGCTGAAAGGATCGAGAGCGAGAACACGGTATCTCATGCCGCTCGCGGTCGCGAGTTCACCGTTCTCGACGGTGAGTAGATGTACGAGTGCGTCAGCATTGATGTAATCAAAATTGTAGCCGGCGGGAATTTCAGGACTCTTCTGGCCGAATATGGCTGTCAGGTTCGAGTCTTCTCCGTAAAAATAAACGATATCGGCGGCGAAATGTCCCTGCTGCAAGAGATAACTGTTACGAGCGAGGTAGGTCACCCATGGTTTCGCTTGCTCAGCCCAGGTTTCGTTTCGTGTGAACCACTGCCCGAATGGACCCAGAGCGAGACCCGGCTTTTTGTCGAGTAAGGGCTGGTGAACTGAGGTGTGAATAACAAATCGGTTTAATCCCATGGCTAGTTCTTTGTCGGCGGTTGGTTTAAGAGTGGCCGGCGACCAGGCCCAGGCCCCGGAAGCTGCTGTGAGTGATTCCGCAGCCACAAGATTCTGGCCGTAGAGATGGGCAACCGAAGCAGATTCACGGACGTCCGCGTTGTAACCGTACAGTTCTTTGTTCACACCGGGCTTCTGCGTCCACGTAGCTGACATGGGAACGGTGTTACTACGCTTTACCTGCATTCCGTCGCCGATGAACGCGCGGCCCTCTTCGTGCGATTCACCATAGTGGCCCATGCCTCGCTCTTTCAGAATCGCGGTGATCAGGTCGTAGTGGTACTCGGCAAGCATGTCTGAGAGCGTCAGGCGGAAATCCCAAAGGAAACGATCGCTGGATTCCGAACTTTCGATGACTCGGCCAGCCAGAACGGGCATCCACGGACGCGGATCGTAGCCGCGACGTTTCGCGAACTCGGCGATCAGGTTGTCGGTCCAGTTCTGCGTGCCGGCCTCCCAGCTATCGCTGATGACATACTGCAAACCACGCTTGCCCATAAGCGGGCCAAGGGCGCTCTTGTAGTTGTCGAGGTAGGTGTTCATGTACTCGCGGACGTACTCAGGATTCAACTTGTCTACTTCAAGTCCGGTTCCTTCCGGCGACGCTGGGTGATTGGTGATGCCGAGCAAGGAATAGCCAAAGCGCAAGACCACCCAGCGGCCCGCGGGAGGAGTCCAATCGAGCGAGCCGTCCGGGCGCATCTTGGACGTAAGATCCACAACTGTACTTTTCGCGACTGCGTCTGCCGCCGGCACGTTTGGGGTAGGTGCTGCGTAGAGATTCGTCAAAGTTGCGAACGCAGCTTTTTCTTCCACACGGTTAACACGCGCTCCGGAGTGAAGCGCCAGTTCGGCAATCGCATAATCCTTGGACGGCGGCACGTTAAAATCGCCAAAATCGGCGTCGAATTGCATCGCCGGCGGCCCATTAAATGGAGGCAGCGTAGTAAAACTCACTCGAAAGAAACGTGCGGTTGTCTCCGGAAAGGAAATTGTGTGCACCTGAGCGCCATCGTTGGGAATTGCGGAAACTTTCCGGAATGAAACGCCGTCCTCACTGGCTTCAAAGTCAGGGCCAGGGGCTGCTCCCCCCATAACGTCCTGGAATGGATTTACCGGACCTCCTAGCGCAAAAGTGAGCGCGCGAATCGCTTGAGGCTTGGCAAATTCGAATTGAACCCAGGCCTGCTGGCCGACTGGAGCCTTGGGCAGCGCCGTGGTCTTTGTAAAATCGCCGTCTGACAGTACAGAGGAGTCAATGTTTCCGCCGCTAGAGGTTACCTTCGGCTGCAACTCTACATCGGGGACTTCAGTTCCTGGCGCAGGATAAGCGATGACCGCAGTATCGGCATAGAATTCTGGTGGGGCTGCCGGTTTTTCACCGCTGATAATTGCGAGAAAATCAAACAAAGGAATATTCTGATAAGGACCGGTGCTGGAAGGCGGTTTGGGAAGTTTGCCGGAGAATGGCTGGCCGCCCTGAACGAAAGTTTCGCTCCATACAAATTTCTTCATACCGTGGGAAGGCTTGACCCAAGGACCGCCAGACTCGCTCCAGCCGGGTGAGCCGGCGATGGCCTCTTCCAAACCGAGTTGGTCAGCAAGATTTGTTGCATATTGAAAAGCGTCTTTCCATTCCGGCGTCATGTAGACGAGTCGCTTGTCCACCAATTTGGGAGTGGTCAGCGCGGCATCAAAATTTTGAAACCCACCAATGCCCACCCGCTTCATCCACTCGAGGTCAAGCTTGATGCCTTCCTTCGTGATGTTCCCATTCATCCAGTGCCACCAGACACGGGGTTTCGCGGAATCCGGAGGATTCAAGAAGCCACTCTCGAGGGCATCGCGGGATGACTGTCCCGTTGAGCGAAGCACCAAGCCAACAGTCAATAAGGAGAGCAACGAAACCAGTTTCAAAATGATTCGAGTCTTACGCATGATATACCTCACTTTGTCAGGCTTAACTCTGAATCGTTCGGCGGCAGAGAAGAAACTATTGCACGAGCGGCTCTTCAGAGTACTCAAGTTGTCTTTTTCTTAAAGAGTTCACGGCTTCGCCGTTTTGATTTCAAAGGTGTAACTCCCGGCCGGAATTTCAAAAACTTCCTCCGCCCCCAGTTTGCCGGTTGATTTTATTTTTGAACTTCGCGCGAGGGACTCACCGTCGAGACTCCAACGGTTCAATTGCTCGGTTGGAACCGGCAGAACTCCTTTTGTATTAGGGGGCAAAGTAATCTTCCACCGTGCGTCCCCAGTGGTCGTGGACCACGCGGATCGAATCGGTCCGTAAGTGGACTGATAGGCAAGTTCCAAGCTGCCCAACCGCGGATCGAAATTCGGGTGGAGAAAAATACTGTGAAAACCGGGATCTGCAGTAGTTGTGTCTATGCCGGCAGCATAGCGGTAGATCCAGTCCGCCACAGCCCCATAGGCATAGTGGTTGTAGGAATTCATGCTGGGATCACCGCGCATCTGATCCCCGTTCCAACGCTCCCACATCGTGGTCGCACCGTGCCCCACCAGATATCCCCAGGATGGGTATTCCGTGCTCAACAACAAGCGATATGCCAAATCCGTGTGCCCGGTATCTGCTAGCGCCTCCAGCAAGTAGGGAGTACCGAGAAAGCCGGTAGCCAGTTGTCCGTGATTTGCCGCGATTTTGTCTACCAGTTTCTGTGCCGCCGGGCGGCGCAGAGCATCAGGCAAGAGATTCATCTTCAGGGCAAGGACATAACCGGTCTGCGTATCCACAGGTTTATCGCTGAGTTTGGTATCAGTGCCGGAGGCAAAGACCGGCGGAGGAGGCACACCGCCCACAAAACCATCTGGCTTGACGTAGGCCTTATTAAAGGAGTCTTTGATTTTCGCAAAGACTTCTGCGTACTTCTTCTCAACCGCATCCTTGCCCAATGCGTGTGCCATCTGCTTCATCAGGGTCACGTCATAGGCCCAATAAGCCGTGGCAACAATATCCTCGGGCGTCGGGCCCTCCGGCGACAGCCAGTCGCCAAAGGGGATCCCGTAGTTCTTCTTCCACAAATAATCCGGGTTGGCGATCTCGATAGCGGCAAGGTACTTTTCCATCCCGCGCCAGTTTTGTTCGATGATCGATTTATCCCCCGTCTGGTTCCACGAAGTCCAGGGAATGACCACGCCAGCATCGCTCCATCCTGCGCCAAAACCGGGGTTCGGCTGGATCGTACCCGGGGCGAAAATGCCATACATGTCTGAGCCTACTTGTGTGCCAAGCAGGTCGATTCCGAATTTTCGGGAGAACGCGGCCAGATCCATGTTGTAGGAGGCTGCGCGCCAGAACACCTGCGCATCGGCAGTCCATCCCAATCGTTCATCGCGCTGCGGGCAATCCGTGGGCACACCGACAAAATTCGAGCGCTGTCCCCAAAGGATGTTGCTCCAAAGCTGATTCACCAGCGCGCTGCCTGTGTGCAATTGCATGGTAAAAGGAGCATCCGTGTGAAAAGCGACGGCCTTCACACTGTCCGGCGTTGGCTTTCCCGGAAAGTCGGTGACTTCCACGTAGCGAAATCCATGAAATGTAAAGGTAGGCTGATACTCTTCGACTCCCTTCCCGGCCGTGATGAAGTGATCGGTAGCTTTTGCAGTGCGCAGATTCTCCACATACATCGTGCCATCGGGGTTCAGAACTTCGGCGAATCGCAACTGGATATCCGTGCCTGCTGGAGCTTGCACGCGCAATCGAGGCACACCACTGAGATTCTGGGCGAAATCAAAAATGAAGACGCCGGGCTTCGGGTTGGTGATGGTCTTCGCGGTGAGGACTTTCTGCTGGCGGATGGGCTGGAAATATTGCGAAACGATTTCCGGCTCCAGCGGATGGATTTGCTGCGCTGCTTCCCAGTGTGCATCGTCAAACGCCGCTCCGTCCCAGCCGCGTTGCACTCGGCGCGCATCGTAGGTTTCGCCATCGTAAATCTCCGCGAACAGGATGGGAGAGACCTCTGCTTTCCAGGACTCGTCAGTGGCAACCCATTCGACGGTCCCATCGGAGTGTTCGATCCGCAATTGCGCCTTCAGGGCGGGCGGCGTAGTTCCGTAGTTGTAGCCCTGCCCGAACCACTGAAGGGGCGTGGTATACCAACCTGGTGCGAGATACGCAGCGATGGCGTTCTTCCCCGTCGCAATATCGCTTGTGACGTCATACACCTGATACGCAACGTGCTGCCGGAAGTCCATCCAGCCGGGCGCAAGAATTTGATCCCCGACCGGCCTGCCATTAATGTGAAATTTGTAAGCCCCCAAAGCCGTCGCATAGAGACGCACCGATTTTGCCGGCTTATCCAGCTGAAAACTTCGACGCAGAATTTCAACCGGACCTGTGTTCCACGGCTTTCCAAGTTTTGTAACACCAAAATTTGATGACGGCGGAACGTAAGCCTCAGCCTCGGCCCAGGAACTGTCATCGAATTGCGGTGTAAACCATTCGCCCGTCGCATTCAGGGCCGACCTCCAGCCCTTCCCTCCAGTTGCGAACACTTCCACGGAGCCATCCGTCATTTCGATGTACAACGTGGCGCTCATGGGCGTCTGGCCGGTGCCGGACTGAGCTCGCTGGTTCCGGGGGGAATAGTGAATCACTTCGATTCCCAGGACATTCTTCCCAGGTTGAATTTCCGCGGCAATTTTCTTGCGTTTGTAATGCAGCCACGGCATTTGACCCCAGGGCGGCAGCGGGTCCGCGCTCAAGACTTGCTTTCCATTCAGCCAGGCTGCCGCGGTGTTCTCTCCGGTCACAAAGAGATCCGCACTCTTCACGGTTTTGGAAATTTCAAATGTAAAACGGAGTTCGTGGTGCGTGTCACCGGAGCCCTGAAAGTTTGCAACGCCGTGATTGCTAACCCAGGCCGCATCGGCTTCGCGGACCCGCCGGTGTTCCTGTTCCTCGCCTCCAATCCACGTGGCGCGCCATTCTTTGGCATCCATCAGCCCAGTCTCCCACCAACTTGCGTCGCTCGCTGGATAGGGCTTGCCGTCCTTGTCCCAGACTTTCACATGCCAAAAGTAACGCTTCTCCGGAAGCAATGCCGGACCGGCGTAGCTCACCCCTGCCGATTGATCGGATTCAACGCGGCCACTGTCCCAAACATCGGGTTTTTCCGCGGCGAGAAGCGCAGATCTCGAAGCTACCTGAATTTCATAAGCCGTCTGCCGCGCCCCGTATCGTTCATCCCGCAGTTCCCATGAGAGCATCGGCTCTTTCGAATCGATCCCCAGCGGGTTCACCAGCGAATCGCATTTGAGGTGTGCCGGTTTTGCGGATGGCGCTTGCGCTAGTCCGGATTGCAGCGAAACGGTGACGAAAAGAAAAATCAGGATAAGACGGCGTACCGCCAGGAAGACACTGACTGACATTTGATTTTGATCCAAGGTACCCTCTCTAAGACCCACTGCTCTTACCAGGCCATTCGCTGAAATACTTTTTTCGTGCTACGGCTCGCTATTCGGCTCGATCACTTGTTTGGTAACTTCACTCGGCTGCGTCTGTTCTCTCATGCGTGCTGGCTGGAGAGTTTTCTCGTGTAATCTCTGGAATTCCGCGATCGCCTTCTGCTGCAAGGCTTCATTGCCCAGCGCTTTCTGTGCTCGTGACAAGCGGTACCATGCCACTTCGTCCCCCGAATTAATCGCCACCGCTCTTTCAAGATGCGGCACCGCAAGTTTCGGCTCACCTTGGGCCATCAACACCGCCGCCAATCCGAGGTGGGCCTCCTCAAAATCCGGGTAGAATTTCAGAGCCTGCTCAAAGTATCCACGCGCTTCCTCGAGCTGCCCCATGCTGCGAGCTGATTCTCCTAGTTCATACGCTGCGCTAGCATCACTCGGATCTACTAGCAGCTCCTGCTGGAATTCCTTCAATGCGTCTGCCTTGAGTTCGGGGGAGTTATTCTGCCTTGATTGCCCGAGAAGGGTCCGACCCAACCGGTAATGGATTCGCGGCCGGTTTGGATCGAGAGCCAGCACGTGGCGGTATTCCCCCACGGCTTCGGTATAAGCGCCCTGGCTCTCGTACGCTTCAGCTGCTGCCAGACTCTTCCAGATGGAATCCGGCGCTACTTGCGAGAGCCGCTGGATGGTTACGAAGGCCTCGTTTCCGTAGATACGCGCGGTGTGATAGAGCATTTCCGGATCGTCGGGATACAGCCGATTCAATTCCAAAGCCAATGCAACGGATTTGCTTTCCTGGTTCAAGCCCGTCTCGGCCCTCAGGAGTTGTAGGCCGCACATGCGTTTCAACTCGCGATCTGTCGAGTGCCGAAAACATTTCTCCAGCCCGGGCATTGCTTCCCTGTATTCGCCCGTCTCCGACAGAGACATCGCGAGCAGCGCTTCCGTCTTCGTCAGATTCGCCTTCAATTTGAGAGCCTGCCTAAATGCGCCAATTGCCTGGTCGAACTTTTTTTCCTGGAAATAGATAGCTCCCAGATTCGCGTGCACTTCAGCGGTTCCCGGTGACAGTTCCCTCAGTTTTTCGAACGCCGCCTCGGCTGCGGGGTAGCGCCCTTCTTCCAGAGCCTTCTGACCAATTTCCGCGTACCGCTCCACTTCCTTCGAATCACTTGTCTGCGCGGCAACCCCTGATCCAGAAATCGAAAGCACGACCGAGAGGACACTCGTAAGTTTGCAGATGCAGCTGATCATGGCGCCTATATTACCCCTAACAGACATCCGCCAGGCCCTTGCGAACCTGGCGGATCTCCTTAGGGTGCTTGGGGCGAAGCTACATTAGAAAGTCAACCTAAGTCCAAGCTGGATTTGTCTGGCCGTTCGAGCTTCCACGATCTGCCCGAATCTCCCAGTGGGGTCTTGAAAATTGTCCGATACGGCACCCGTACCTGGACCGGCCGATGCCGCGATGGCGGAACCTGGGTCCACTCCAAATTGCGTGTGATTGAAGCTGTTGAAGGTCTCCACTCGGAGTTGCAAGCCAACCCGCTCAGTGAAACTAAACGTCTTTGCGAAGGCGATGTCCCAATTGTTGATTCCGGGACCGCGCAGAATGTTGCGGCCCGCGTTGCCAAATGTGCCAGCAAGGGGTTGCGAGAAGCACGCGGTATTGAACCATTCCGTGCTGCTCTTCGTGAACCCGCTATTTGGATTGCAGCCGGAAACTAGATTGGGACGCGCATTGAATGCCGTCAAAAGGAAGAAAGGATCGTTGGTATGCGGGGAAAAGGGGAATCCTTTCTGAAATGTGGTTACGGCTGAGAGTTGCCATCCGCCGACAGCGAGGTCTACCGCTTTGCTTGCGTCGCTGAGGTGGCTCTTGCCGCGCCCAAAAGGCAGTTGGTAGATCACGCTGTTCACGAAGCGATGGTTCACATCGAAATCCGATCGCCCATAATCCTGGGCTGGGTTGTGGTCGTTTAGGTGTCCGGAAAAGCCGTTCGTTGCGCCGATTCCGGCCGCGGCAGACTTGTCATCGAGGCTCTTCGCCCAGGTGTAGACAGACAAGAAGGCGAGGTCTTTACCATGATGATTCATGGTGACATTTCCGGCGTTGTAGCTGGAGTACCCCTGCCACAGGCTATCCAGGGTGATCGTTCCCGAGAAATTAGCGTAGGGCTTACGGGCGTTAGCCGGGCAATCGCCCGAGTTGAGATTCGCTGGGTTGTTGCAGAACGCCGGGTCAGTCACTTGAACCGGCTGATTGATATTGGAGCGATCCAGCAAGTGCGTTCCCTTGTTGCCGACGTAGTTCAGCTCCAAGGTGGTGTTCCAGCCAAGGTCGCGTTGCACGGACAGAGACCACTGCTGCACGTAAGGATTTCGCGGCGTCTCGGAAATGATCACAGCGATGAACTGCGCTCCTTGCGCCGCAATGGTAACTGGTGTCAGTGCGCTAAGCGCGGGGTACAGGTTATCCGTCAGCTTCGGCGCAACAGCAGGGGTCTGCGTTGCGGGACTCAGGTTCGTACGCGTGACGAACGGATACAGATCTCCAGAGTCGTCGATCTCGCGTGTTTCCGAGGAATCCCAATAGATTCCATAACCGCCACGGATTACAGTTTTGCCCCCACCGAACGGCCGGAATGCGAAGCCGACGCGCGGCGCAAAGGGCTTCTTCGAGCCGTCAGCAGGGTTATGCCGACCGCAATAATCGTAAAAACCGTTCCCGGCAGGAGCAATGCCATTCGTTAGTAGCGCCTTGTCGGCAAAACACAACCCACCGGCGGTATTCTGTCGATCGATCCAGAACATTTTGTCATGCGTTTCGTACGGTATGCTTCGATAGTCCCACCGCAACCCAAGGTTTACGGTCAATTTGCTGGTCACCTTCCAGTCGTCTTGTACATACGGCGCCGCATACAGGAAATGGAACTGGTTTAGGTTTCCAGCAATTTTAGGATCGCTGAACGGCCCGGGTTGGAACGTCCCCGCGCCCGAGTAGTAGCCCAACAGGAAATCGGCAACAGCATTGCCGGTGCCGCACTGACCGGATGGTGTTGTACAGCTTCCGTTGGCACTGTTTTGAAGTATGAGATTGTTGCTGTAATTATAGCTGCCCAGGAAATTGGAGGACAGATTGCGCTTCTGAATCCAGTTGCGGTAGTCGAATCCCACCGTAATGGTGTGTCTGCCACGCATCATTGACAGTGAGTCCGAGAACTGCCACATCGGAATATAGCTGGATGTTGGGTTGTTCCCAGGGCTCCCCGCCGAGCCGCTAAAACTCTGAAAACTGATCGTTGGGAACCCCTTACCGTAGCTTGGCAAAGTTGAAAAAATACCTGACAAACCCAGTGACGCGATGTTCGCATCACTGATAGGCGTCGCCCCTTGGATGGCTGTGGCCTCCAACCTGCCAAATCGGAAAGTGTTGATATTCCTTTGGCCAAGCGAGATGGTATGCGAAACCGCCCAACTGGTAGAATCTTGCGTAAAGATGTTCAATCCAAACGGGATCGAAGTTGTTCCGGCATTTTCGTTGGAATAGTTTGCTTTGGTGTAGCGAAAGCCAAGTGAACCGTAGCGCCCCATGCTCTGATCCACTTTGTATGTCTGCTGATTTGTATTATTCGGCAGCGTCGTCCGGGTGGCGAGGCTGCACAGGCCTGTGCTGTCGCAGTTGGTCGGGTTTGCAAATATATTTGCCCCTAATGCAACTTGGGCGAGCTTGGAAAAACGTGTGGACGGAATTTTGTTGCCGGTGAACGGCAGACCGGTCTGTGGATCGACCGGAAGACAGGGCAAATTGTTGCTCAGGTTTGTGTTACAGCCGGCGGTCCCGTATGCGGGCAAACTCAAGCCTGAAAAATCACCGTTCAATTCCGTCGAGCCTGGAACAGTGGCCCCGATGTTCGTTCCATTTCTAATGCGCCACCCTTCATAATTAACCAGCCAAAAGGTCTTGTTTCGTCCGTCGTAGAGCTTGGGGATATAAACTGGGCCACTCGCGACAAATCCAAACTGATTTTGGCGCAATTCCGCCTTTTCGGGTGCCGCCTGACTTGGCAGAGGATTGGGAATAATCGTTGTGGCATCCAGTGCGTCGTTCCGCCCAAAATAGAAAAGAGAGCCATGGATGTCGTTGCCACCGCTGCGGCTCACCAAGTTGACTTGATTGGCGCTAAAGCCGAACTCCGCAGAATAGGTTTCGGACTGTACTTTGAATTCCTGAATCGCGTCTTGTGACAGAATCACCGCCGGGGTATTCAGAGCAGTGTCCGTATTGGCCAAACCGTCCAGCGTGTAGTTATTGGATTCCGGCCGTCCGCCATTAATGCTGATGGCATTCCCCGCCCCTTGGCGCATTTGCCCCTGCTCACCAACTGTCTGCACGGCGCCTGCGGTGATGAAAAGCAGGTTCAGGAAGTTCCGGCCGTTGAGCGGCAGTTCCTCCACCTGGGTCCGGCTCACAATCTGCGCGACTGCAGCACTCTCGGTATCCAGAGCGAGGGCACCGGCGTTCACTTCAACCTGGGTGGTCACCGCGCCTACCCGGAGGGCAACATCCACACGGCGCTCCTGGGCCACAACCAGCGAGATGTTGTCCACGACGGACTTGTCGAATCCAGCGGCTTCTACCGTCACCCGGTACACACCGGGACGCAGATAAGGCACTGTATAGTTTCCAGTGTCATTCGTCGTGATTTCTTTGGAAATGTTCGTGGCCGTGTTGGTAACCAGCACTTTCGCGTTAGCCACGGCCGCCCCAGTAGCATCCGTGATCGTTCCTACGATCGAGCCCACATCGCCACCTTGGCCGTAAACCCGTCCCGCAATCCCCACAATAAACAACAGGCAGCATAGAAAACTTCGCAGCTTCATTTTGCCCTCCTGATTTTCATCGTCGCAGTCACCCCAATTTTGATTTCCCTGGTTCCGCGCACCATCGATCCATCCAAGGATGGTTCTAAAAAGAATAGAGGCCAGATCAAGCATCGGCCCCTTCCTCGACTCTCGAAAACCCTCAAAGCTGTCCTTGGATAACCCGCTCGCGCTGTAGCACCAGCGAGAACCCCTTAGCTGCTCCACACTGTGCGCGCACTGTAGCGGCAAAATTTGGATGCTGTCAATAGAAAAATGAATTTGTTTACCTATTGAAATCTACGT
>JBGPIX010000143.1:0-12631 GCA_041485085.1 Candidatus Acidiferrum sp. | reverse complement strand
CGCCGCAGGCCAGGGTAGCAATTTTGGAGTGACGTTGCTCGTTGCGCCAGCGATGTATTTCGTCTACGTCTACTACCGGATGCACATCCTTCGCGCCGTCCTGGACAACATATCTAACGCAAGCCAGGAGAACCAAGCAGTTCTCGCCGGCGCATCGCGTAGCCGTTAAGGGCGCTCACCCATTCTCAGAGCGACTAGGACCTCACTGTTAGCACGGGGCACGGCGCTCCGGTGACCACCCGGTATGCCTTTGTGTGTGGGACATTGCCTGCGAGGCTAGTTCTGGCCTTCGCTCCCATCACGATGAGATCGGCCCTGTTTTCTTCCGCGATCCGCAGAATCTGCTTGACGGGCTCGCCGACGGCGACCTCGAAATCCACTTTGCAGTGCAGCTCGGTTGCACTTGGCACCAGTTCGCGCAACTGGTTCCTGCAGCTCTCTTTCTCTATGGCCAAGATGTCCTCACCGTATGCTTCCGGGTGCTGGAACACGTGCATGAGCCGCAGCCTCGAATGATGTTCCTGGGCCAGTGAGAAGGCGTACTCTGCCTCGCGCTCCGCGCTTTTTCCGAAATCGGTTGCAAAGAGAATATTTTTGAATTCCAGTTCGTACGGGGGCTCCTTTCCAGCCGATGGTCCCACAGTCAGCACCGGCACTCTGGCTTTGCGGAAAATTTCCTCGGCGCCTGAGCCGAGCAGGAGTTTCCGCAACGCGCCGATGCCATGGGTGCCAACAACCAGCAAGTCGATCTCGTACTTCTTGATCGATTCTTCGATGGCAGGCCAAAGATTTCCCTCTTGGATTACCGCCTGGTACGGCAAGGCCATCAGGCGGCCGGATTTCAACAGCTCGCGGAAACCTTGCTCGGCGTCCGCATGCATTTTCTGGAGCGAGGACGACGCAAGTTCCGGGGACATCATTGGGTAGCCGTCCAGGGAAATGATATGGGTCAGGTAGATCGTTGAGCCGTAGCGCCTCGCGAGAGAGGCGGCATATTCCAGGGCCTGCTCGGAGGCCGGAGAGAAATCCGTTGCCAGGAGAATATTTTTGAAGAAATGTTCCTTGTTGATAGGAATCGGCGCGACTGCGCCTTGCGCGACTGCGTGTGCATTGATCATCTCAACCTCCTTTTCCACCTATGCGGAAAGCGTCTTTGGCAGGCCCCCTAGAAGCTCAACTCCGCTTCGGTGGAAACCACAGCCATTTTGTAGTCTCGCTGTGGCGAGGGCAGTACCAGGCGTCACCCGAACCTGTGACAAAGGTCACAACCCCTGCAAGTGATCGAGCCTAAGATTCTAGTGAGCTTGGCTCTTGAAATAGTCTCTTCAACTCGTCGCTGCGTGAGTGAGACGATGCGGCCTACCTACGGGCTCCTCACGTAAAGCGAGGGCGACTGGCGGAAATCATGGTCGTTCGTCTTGGTGTTTTGCTCTGTGTACTGCTCACCGTTGTATACGCCGCTGCGCCTCAGGACCCAAATATAGATAAAACGCAGCTTCCTCCGACCTACGTGCCATCGGGCAAGACGATGTACAAGCAGTATTGCGCCGCTTGCCATGGCGCCGATGGCAAGGGCCGCGGCCCCGCTTCTCCGTCGCTCAACACCCGCCTGCCGGATCTCACGACGCTCGCCAAACGTCACGACGGCAAATTTCCGCGCGACTACGTAGCCAGCGTCCTGCGATTTGGCCCCGGCTTTTCCGCCCATGGTTCTTCAGAAATGCCCGTGTGGGGGCCAATCTTCCAATACATTGATAACTATGACGAGAATGCAGTACGGCAACGGATCAAGAACCTCTGCGACTATCTGGAATCCATGCAGGAAAAGTGACACGTCATGACGTACCTAGAAAGGTGTTTCTTGTTTACAGTCCGCACTGGGGAGCTTGTTTGACGGTAAGCTTACCGCAGGTGCTCGGCGAGGCTCGGGAGCCGCCATGGACAGCGCTCGTTCGAAAGGGGATCTCCTGTGGAGGTCCCACGCTTTGCGGTCATCCATCGCGGTGGGGAGTTGCGCTCTTCTGTTGGCCTGGCAATTGCGAAAGTTCTCTTACCATCCCGATCCTACCCTCCACGCAGAGCTTCAACTCACCAGCGGGATACTAGCTTTCACGTTTGCCGCAATTTCGCTGGTAAGGTTTCGAGGAACCCGCGAAAGGCTTCCGCTGATTCTCGCGTGCGGCTTCGTCATTGTCGGTTTTGCCTTGGCCAGTTCGAGCCTCGTTTTTATCCATCCCTCACCGGTGGGATACGACATAAATCTGAGGGATCCCATGGCCTGGGTGATCAGCCGGACGTTGCTGGCGCTCCTCCTCGTGGCGGGTTTGGTTGTTGAGCGGCGCTTTCCCACGGCGCGCAACCCAAGCTGGGAAATTGCTTGGGCGCTCGGCGTTGTTGTTATCTTGACCTCGTTGCTGAGCGCCACCCATTGGCAATTGCCGGCTATTTTTGTTGTTCAGCCTGGGGGAGCGATTCCACGACCGGGGAATCTATTTCCTGCCGGGCTTTTTCTATTGGCCGCAATCGGATATCACGTGCGGCAGTGCAGGAGCCGCACTCCGTTTGATCGGTCCCTCTACATTTCCGCGCAAATGAACATTGCTTGCTGTCTCGCCGCCAGCCAGTCAGATCACACATTCGACGTTCCTTTTGCGTTGGCGGAAATTCTGCAGTTCGGCAGTTACGCCGTGCTATTAGGGGGTGCGCTTTTTGACAACGCACAACTCTTTGAGAATATTCGCGAGCTGGCGGTAACCGATTCCTTGACGGGGCTAGCCAATCATCGCCGGTTGGTAGAAGTTCTGGGTAACGAGATCGAGAGGGCGAAGAGAACCGGGGGGCAGTTTGCCCTATTGCTTTTCGACTTGGACGGATTGAAAAAGATCAATGATCAGTATGGCCATCTGGTGGGAACTCGCGCGATATGCCGTGTGGCCACTGCCTTGCGTGTTCATTCACGAGCGATCGACACCGCCGCAAGACAGGGAGGCGACGAGTTTGCACTGGTCTTGCCGGACACGGGAGCGAAGGGCGCGCAGGAAGTTGCTTTGCGGGTTTGCGATCGGGTGTCAAACGATGAGGAAGTGCCCCGCATCTCGATTAGCACAGGCATCGCCTTATACCCGCAGGATGGGCAAACGATTGAAGCACTTCTCAGCACAGGGGATCAGGCTCTCTACAAAATGAAAGGACGAGCCCCAGCGGCACTGCATTTGACACGGGCGAAGGCAGTGTAATGCCCATTCCTGCGTGGGTGCCCGGCCAATGAATCACGGTGCCGCCGGACAATGCCCCGGAGAAGGGGTCGGAGAGCACCTTCTGCCAGTGAGCCGGTTTTTTTGCTCTTAGCAGGAACGAGCGATCTGCTCCCGGAAACCTGACGTTGCTGGAACCATCCCGCGATTGAAAATGGCGCGGCCTAGATGATGAACCAATAAATGCATTGGTGGAGTTGGCCTAGATGAGAGGGGTAGCCGGGATCGCGATCACCAACCCTTTGAGACATTTAAGTAGGAAGAATTAAGCGCGGAGATGGACGGACAGCCAATGAGCCTCAGTGTGCGTTCCACATCATCACGCAAAATCTCGATCGCGCGCGTGACACCCGGCTTGCCAGCAGCGGCGAGGCCGAAAGCGTAAGCGCGGCCGAGGAGAACGGCGCGTGCGCCAAGGCAGAGCGCCTTTACGATGTCACTGCCGCGGCGAATGCCTCCATCCATGAGGACTTCGGCTTGGCCGTTGAGGGCTGAAACTACTTCCGGGAGTACTTTCAAGGTGGCGGGAGCGCCGTCTAGTTGGCGTCCACCGTGATTGGAAACAATAATCGCGGCTGCCCCTTCGTCAACGGCACGTCTGGCATCGTCGGCGGTGAGCACCCCTTTGACGACAATCGGCCCGGTCCAGATTCCTTTGAGCCAGCGAATGTCTTCCCATGTAACGACAGCCTGGGCAAGAGCAGCCGTAACATCGATGAGGGATATGGGGCCCTGACCGGGAATGACGATGTTTTCTAGCTTTGGCACGCCCCCATCCATAAGAAAGGACACTAGCCAACTGGGATGTGTAAACATCTGTGGCAAGAAAGGCAGTTTGGAAAAAATTGAGCCGCCCAAGAGCTCCTTCATACCGTTGCGCGGGTCGCGTTCGCGCATTCCCGCCACCGGAGTGTCGATGGTGACGACCAGAGCCGAGAATCCAGCGCGACGGGCGCGATCAATGGCTCCTTCAGCAGCCTCCCTCCCGCCCACGAGGTAGAGTTGATACCAGACGGGGCCTTTCGAGGCGGCCCGAACATTTTCCAGCTTATGGCCTGATATCGTGGAAAGCGTGTATGCCAAGCCGGCCTCACCTGCTGCAGCTGCCGCGGCTACTTCGCCGCCGGGATGCATCAGCCTACTGTAACCAATGGGAGCCAAAATCGCGGGAAAGGCTAAATCGGCAGAGAGAACCCGAGTGCGGAGGTTGCATTCGGGAATCGCGACAGCTTGGCGCGGGCGAAAGGTGACGTCATCGAATATCCGGCAGTTCTCTCGAAGAGTGACTTCACTTTCGGCGCCGCCATCGAGATAGTCGAAGACGACTTTGGGAAGACGGCGTTGCGCCAGATGGCGGAGGTCGTGGATATTGATGACCCGCGGAGAGGACAAAGAGTGTGGTGTGTTAGCCATTGAGTCCCGGATTTCTTGTCGCAAAACGTAGTCTCATGGAGGGCCTGGCCTAGTTCAGTGGGAAGAAGCAGATTGCGCTGTCGCGCGCGCGGTACCGATGTAATTGCCATAGCCCACGATCATGGTTGAACCTACCAGCACCAGGAGGCTGAGGGCGACAAGCAATTTCGTGCGCGTGCCAGCACCTTTCCATTCCTTGAGGGCGATGCCCCACAAAGTGCTGAAGATAATGATGCTGGCCATGTGAAGAGTCCAGCTGGAAAACTTGAACCGGCCCATCTGGGTTTCGCCCATGGTGTAGAAGAAAAACTGAAAATACCAAGTTGTTCCCGCCAGAGCTGAAAAGAAATAGTTCGGGAGCATCGGCGCCTTTGTTAGTGCAGTTTTGTCGGCAGAAATCGCGGCCGCAGCGGCCATTTCCTCGCCTGGGGCATCCGTGACAGTTTCTAGAATGGGTTCGTCCGTACGATTGGGACCGCCGTTGCGGATTCGAGAGGAAAAGTATTGATGACCGGTGTGGTTTCTCACATTGAGGATCACGCACCAAATGAAATTAGTAGTGAATCCGCCGAGCAGCACGACGATCAGGGCCGGGAGGCCTTGCCAAATGGGCGAAGTGCCATATTTTACAGTGAGAGCTTTGATAGGATCGCCGGCGGCGAGACCGTAGGCGAAACACGCGCTCATAACTCCCGAGAAGGTTGCGACCAAAAGGCCGCGCTTTAAATCGAACTCCTTGATGGAGGCGCGCTTCTGTTCCGCGGACATCTCCTTTTCTTTCGACATGCCCGCCGCGCCGGCAAAAATGATGCCGAGGAGACAGACGACGACACCCACCAGAATAATTCGCCCCGAGGAAGTACCCAACACCTCGGAACTGAATTCGCCACGGAAAATGGGAGGCATCAAAGTCCCGAAAACGGCGGTATAGCCGAGAGCGACGGCCATGCCCAAGGACATCCCGAGATAGCGCATCGTGAGTCCGAAGGTAAGACCACCCAGCCCCCAAAGAACCCCGAATGTGTAAGTCCAGAAGAGGCTGCTCGCCGGAGTCTCATGAAGTACTTGAGCCACGCTGCGCGTCATCACGAAGGCCAAGAACCAGGGTGCAATGATCCAACTGAAGAAACCGCCGACTAACCAATAGGTTTCCCAAGACCAGCTTTTCACTCGGCGGTAAGGAACGTAAAAGCTAGCGGACGCCAAGCCACCAAGCCAGTGTAAGAACACGCCTAAGGGGGGATTTGGTACCAGCAAAGAGTCCTCTCTGTTCTTAAGCCCAGCGGAGTCATGACCCGACTCCCGGGAATACCCGGCAACGAAAAGGGAGGCCCGGCGACTCGCGACTGTAGTGCCAGAAAGGAAACCTGTCAATACAAAAGGAATACCTGTATTGAAACTCGCGGTTGAGGATATAATTCCTGGGAGCTTTTTGCGTCGAGGCAAACCACGATGGGCAAATCCATTCCCGGCCGGCTGTACCTGATTCCCGTTCTATCCAAAGCACTGGACGTTCTGGAATTGATGCAAAAGGAGAATAGTCCAAGGACGCTCGAGGAAATATATCAACGAACCAGGATCTCCAAGACGACCGTATACCGGATTCTAAAGACGCTCGTGCACCGCGGCTATTTGGCGCACTCAGAGAATGGTCTGTATCGAATGGTGTCCCGGCCGAGGAAAGTCCGGTTTGGTTTCGGGGGTGAATCATCCGAGATGCCTTTCTCAGAAGGAGTGCGGGAAAGTCTGCAGGCGGCGGCGAATTCTGCCGGAGTTGATTTGTTGGTTCTGGACAACCATTATGATGCACAGACAGCGGTACGAAATGCCGAGGAATTTGTCCGGCAGCAGGTCGATCTAGTCATCGAATTCCAGATTGATCAGCGAATCGCGCCAGCCATCGCCGACAAAGTCAGTGGGGCAGGCATTCCCCTAATCGCCGTAGACATTCCCCATCCACATGCCACGTACTTTGGCGTGGACAATTACCGGGTTGGTTTTGAAGCGGGGCAGTATTTGGCCCACTTTGCCAAAACTCATTGGGGCGGAGAGGTGAGTCGAGTCCTTGGCTTGGGGATTGAGGAGGCCGGGCCACTAGTACAGAGCCGCATAACCGGTGCATTCGCGGGGATTCGCTCGCGGCTTCCCGGCCTAAAGGATGATGTCTACATGCTAATGGACGGAGAGGGCTTGCGAGAGAAGAGCAGGCGGCTGGTGCAAGCATTCCTTCGCCGCCACGCGAAACAACGAGGGCTGCTAGTCGCGGCAGCAACGGATACTAGCGGCCTGGGAGCTCTGCAGGCAGTAAGAGAATTGAAGAGAGAGAAAGATGTGGCGATCGTCGGCCAGGATTGTATTTCGGAGGCTCTCGACGAAATGAAAACTCCGGGCACACCTTACATTGCTTCTGTATCGCATGAAGCGGGAAGCTATGGTCCGCGATTAATCCAACTTGGATTGGGCATCCTCAATGGCCAGACCGTGCCACCCTACAATTACATTGCGCACAAGCTGGTTACAGCCACGTCATTGGCGAAAAGAGCGCGGGCGGCAAGCTGAGAGTGGCGGGCGAAACGGCACAATCTGCAGGAACGCTGCATGCCCGGTACCTGGCCTGCTTCGACAGCGAACATTACTGGGTGCGGAACTATTTCTCTATTGAAAGAATTAACCTATTGCAGTCTTTCTCCTCAAAGCGTATCGTCTAGGACGCTCTTGGCGGTGGAAACCTGAATTAACGGGGCAACTTGCTCGCATGGAAGCCGACGATGGTATTTCCCCAGAAATCTAAAGAGAAACTACGATACCTGAAAGATCGGTGGGACGACCAGGTTGCGAAGAGCCTCGACGAAGCAGAATTGCTGCGTTATCGATCAAACTTGTTGGGATCCGACCTGCGAATAACAAATTTCGGGGGAGGGAACACAAGCTCCAAGATTGAGGAGCAGGACCCGCTCGATGGGAACAAAACAACAGTCTTGTGGATCAAGGGAAGTGGCGGAGACATCGGAAGTATTCAACGGAAAGGTTTTGCGACACTGTATCTCGACAAGCTGCATGCCGCAGCGAAGCGATATCGCGGCGTGGAATTTGAAGACGAAATGGTGGACATGTACCCGTTGTGCGCGTTTGGGAACAATACGGTCGCGGCGTCGATTGACACTCCTTTGCATGGCTTTCTTCCGTTCGCGCATATCGATCACTTGCATCCGGACTGGGGAATTGCTCTGGCTGCGGCGGCCAATGGACGCGAGAAGTTGGAGGAGTTTAATCGGCGCTTTGAGCGCCGCTTGATCTGGCTGCCGTGGCAACGGCCAGGATTCGAATTGGCCATGATGCTGCGCCGGGCGATTAGTGCTAGTAAGGGTTGCGACGGAATTGTTTTGGGCGGGCATGGTTTATTTACGTGGGGAGAGACGCAGAGGGAATGCTATCTGAACACGCTGACGATTATTGATCAGCTGGGTCAATTCGTCGCGCAGCACGTGGAGGAAAAGGAAAATGTTCTGTTCGGCGGAACGGTTTCAGCGGCGCTTGAAAATCAGCGCGAACTGGCGATAGACATTTTCCCGTTTATCCGAGGCCGGGTTTCCACTGGGCAGCGCATGATCGGAAATTTCAGCAACAGCGCTGAAGTTCTGCGTTTCGTCAATTCAGCGGAGGCGCAGAAGCTGGCGCATTTGGGAACGAGCTGCCCCGATCATTTTATCCGCACGAAAATTCGGCCGCTTTTCGTGGCCTGGGAGCCATCGAGCAAGCTGAATGGCCTGCGCGAGAAGATTGATGAAGCGCTGAAGGTCTACAGGGATGAATACAAGCAGTATTACGATTCATTCGCGGCGCCCGATTCACCCAAAATGCGGGACATGAATCCGACGGTTGTGTTGATTCCCGGCATCGGCATGTTCAGTTTTGGCAAGAACAAAATGGAAGCGCGAATCACCGGAGAATTTTATACGAACGCGATTCATGTGATGGAGGGTGCGACAGCGTTAGGGACGGGGAAGGCTCACGAGGTGCTGCCGCAAGCGGGGCCTGCGACAAAAACGGAGGCTTTTGCGGTCCACGAGAATTATGTGGCGCTGCCGCCATCGGAAGCATTCCGGATTGAGTACTGGCAGCTTGAAGAGGCAAAGATCCGGCGGCAACCGCCCGAAAAGGAATTAAGTAGGCGGGTGGTCGTAGTGGTTGGAGGAGGCAATGGGGTGGGCGAGGCCACAGCCCGCCAAGCAGCAAAACGAGGAGCGCACGTGGTCGTTGCCGACCGCGATGCGGAGGCGGCGAAGAAAACAACTGCGGAAGCCCAAAAGATTGCAGGCAAGGAAGCGGCCATGGCTGTGTCCATCGACATTCGGGATCGCGAAGCGATCCGCGAGGCATTTCGAGAAGTGATTGCGACCTATGGAGGGATGGACATCCTGATCAATACGGCGGCGATATTCCCGTCGTCTCCAGACGGCGTAATTCAGGATGGGCAATGGGGCACGACGCTGGACATCAATGTCACCGCAAACCACCGGTTGGCAGATGAGCTTGCACCGATTCTGCGCGAACAGAACCTGGACGGAAGCATCGTGCTAACGAGCTCCGCAAATGCCGTGGTGCCGAAGCGCGGAAGCGAAGCCTACGACGTGAGCAAAGCCGCAGTCAGCCATCTGGTACGTGAACTAGCCATTTCACTGGCGCCCAAGGTGAGAGTGAACGGAATCAGCCCCGCGACGGTGGTAAAGGGATCGACGATGTTTCCCCGCGACCGCGTGATCGCGTCACTCACGAAATATGAGATCAAATTTGACTTCAAAGCGACGGATGAACAACTGCGAGGACTGTTAGCGGAGTTTTACGCCAAGCGGACGCTCACCCATTGCCCCATTGACCCAGAAGATTGTGCGGCAGCCATTTTGTTTCTGGCAGGGCCGGGGTCTCGTTGCACAACGGGTCATCTGATACCAGTGGATGGTGGTCTTACGGAAGCCTTTCTAAGGTAGGGTGAGTGTCCCCGCGAGGTTGGGCCGCGCGGCCCTAGAGATCGAGAGCCATAACGATGGAGACGTCGGCGAAAAGAGCAGCTCTGGTTGCCGTGGATTTGGGCGCACAGAGTTGCCGTGTATCGCTTTTGCGATGGAAACAAGGCCAGCCTCAAATTCATGTTATTCATCGGTTTCCCAATTCTCCTATCGCTACGCAAGAGGGGCTTCGCTGGGATATCGGCCGCATTTTTGACGGTGTCCATGATGGGCTGCGTTTGTGCGCAGAAGCGGCTCCCGAAGGGATTGGGTCAGTCGGCGTGGATGGATGGGCGGTCGACTATGTTTGGTTGGACGCGAATGGTGACGCCATCGCTGATCCTTTTTGTTACCGGGACGAACGTACACAAGACGCCGAAAAAAAAGTGCATCAGCTTATCTCACCGTCACGGCTTTATTCTTTGACCGGCATTCAATTGTTGGGCTTGAACACGCTTTATCAGCTTTACGCGGATAAACTGGCGGGCAGGAGTCCCAGCACGGCGTGGCTTAACCTGCCGGAGTATGTGACCTACCGTCTGGGCGGGCGACGTGTCGCGGAATGCACAAATGCTACGCATACGCAGCTGGTACGTTTGGGCGCCCAGGAGTGGTGCGAAGAAATATTTGAGTCGCTAGGATTGGATATTTCGGCAGCGCCAAAGATTGTGCCCACGGGCTCAATCGTCGGTAGTATCGGTGGAGATCTCAGCAAACTCGCCGCCCTTCGCGACACCAAACTGATCGTTCCGGCCTGTCATGACACCGCGTCGGCGATCGCGGCGATTCCCGCGAGCGGGGAGGATTGGGCGTTCATCAGCTCTGGCACATGGTCTCTCGTGGGAACGGTTCTCTCATCTCCCTGTGTGAGTGATGAGGCGCGGCAAATGAATTTTACCAACCTCGGCGGCGTGGGGAGATCCATCTGCTTTCTGAAAAATGTGAACGGGATGTGGCTGCTCCGCCAGTGCATGGATGAGTGGGAAGAGCGCGGGGTGCCCGTGATGCTGACTGAATTGTGGCAAGAGTGCGCGGCGCTTCCAGCTCCCGATTATTTGATCGATGTTGACGACCTTTCGTTGACACTCCCTGGGGATATGCTCGGAAAGATTAATGGACAACTCCGGCGAGCGGGGCACCCGGCATTCTCAGCGGAAAGCCGTGATATTCCGCTCATCGCAAACATGATATTTCACAGCATGGCCCAGCGCTATGCGGAGGTGCTCGGATCGATTGCCGCAATCACGGGGAAAAAACTAAAGCGCTTGTTCATAGTGGGTGGAGGAAGCAAGAACTTTCTACTGAATCGTTTGACGGCGGAGCGGACTGGGTTGGAGGTACTGCGGGGGTCGACCGAGAGCACGACGTTGGGAAATTTTGCCATCCAGATGGCGACGCTGCAGGGAAGTTGGAATGAAACAACCGGGGTAGCGGCCTCCGTAGTAGCGCGGTGGGCGGAAGAAATTGCGGAGCCGGTGTTTGAAGAAGCTCGGGATCGAGAAAAGGTGTAAGGAAACACTCATTGGAAAGCGACAGATGCGTTGGCACGGGTTGGGGTCACGATGAAAACTAAGCAGACTGAGGCGGTTTGGAAGGCACTCGACAATCTCCGAATAGAGCTTCCTTCGTGGGGTTTTGCGAACACCGGCACACGATTTGGGAAATTCATCCAGCTCGCGGCCGCCACCACGATCGAAGAAAAATTCAGCGATGCGGCACAAGTTCATGCTGTGACTGGCGCCTGCCCTACCTTGGCGTTGCATGTTCAGTGGGACCTTCCCAGTGGATTGCAGGACGTGGGCAAAGTAAAGGAGCTTGCCAAGAACCACGGAGTCAAACCGGGTTCAATCAATCCAAATGTGTTTCAGGACCAAGAATACAAATATGGATCGGTTGGAAATCCTGACGCGTCGATTCGCCGCAAAGCTCTAAACCACATTCTCGATTGCGTCAAAATCGCGGAGGCACTCAGCTGCCGCGACATTTCGCCCTGGTTTGCGGACGGTTCCAATTATCCCGGGACTCAGAGTATGCGAAAGCGAATCGGTTATTTTGAAGAGGGACTGAAGGAAGTTCATGCGGCGCTCCGGCCTGGTCAAAGGCTTCTGGTCGAATACAAACCCTTCGAGCCGGCGTTCTACCACACCGACATCGCTGATTGGGGCATGGCCTTGCTCTTGGCCAAGGCTGCGGGTCCGCAGGCATACGTGCTCGTGGACACGGGACATCATTATCAGGCACAGAACATCGAGCAAATCGTCGCCTGGCTGCTCCATCACAAAATGATTGGCGGGTTTCATTTCAATGACCGTCGCTATGCTGACGATGACCTCACTCTCGGTTCCATCGATCCCTATCAGGTGTTCCGCATCTTTCATGAGATTCTGGCGTCCGAAGCAGAAAATCGCGTTACCACAGATATCGCCTTCATGGTGGACCAGAGCCATAACCTCAAAGGAAAAATCGAAGCGATGATCCAGACCGTGTGTACCGCGCAGGAGCTGTATGCGAAAGCGGCCACCGTGGATCACGCCAGACTGTCAGGACTGCAACAGAGTTGTTCCCTCGTGGATGCGGAGGAATGCCTGCGCGGGGCCTTCTGGTTGGATGTGCGGCCGATCATTACCGATTGGCGGAAGTCCAAAGGGTTGCCGGAAGATCCGATGAAAGCGTTTCGAGAAAGCGGTTACCTGGAGCGGGTGACGCGGGAGCGCCGGGACCGGCACACGGGTGCCAGCGCGTCCTACGCTTAGGTAGAGGGGCCTTCCAAGCAAATCACAGCCAGCCGTGTTCGATTACAATAGGGAAACCTTACCGACGTAGATTTCAATAGGTAAACAAATTCATTTTTCTATTGACAGCATCCAAATTTTGCCGCTACAGTGCGCGCACAGTGTGGAGCAGCTAAGGGGTTCTCGCTGGTGCTACAGCGCGAGCGGGTTATCCAAGGACAGCTTT
>JBGPIX010000142.1:0-12851 GCA_041485085.1 Candidatus Acidiferrum sp. | reverse complement strand
CGCATCTCGGCGAACAATGTTTTTAATACCGTGCGCTTCACTTCCATCAACACGGTCGTGAATTCCTTTACCTTCGGCGAAATCACGGGGGCGGGCGGGATGCGGCGGGTAACAGTGCAAGCGCGCTTCCGCTTCTGAAGATGAATATGCAGCTGCCAAGAAAACTCTTTTCGATCTTCGCCGCGGTGGTGCTGCTCTCGCAAGCGGCTGCGCCGTTGCTTGCCCAGCAGGCGGAAAAAACCAAAGTGAGCGAAGCGCGTATTCAAGTTACGACTGAACTCGTGCTGGTGAATGTGGTCGCGCACGATAAGAAGGGGAATCTCGTTCGCGATCTAAAAAAAGGTGACTTCACGCTCTTTGAGGATGGAAAAAAACAGGATATTTCCACTTTCGATTTCGAGAATGTGGACGAACTGGCGACCGCCGGCGCGGCGGAAGCCACCGTCTCGGGCGTGACAGGGGCGGGAACGCTGCTGCGTTCCGGGAAGAAAGCACCGCCATCGCTGGACGCGCGGGACCGGCGATTGATGCTGCTATTTTTCGATTTTTCGGCTATGGACCCGGAACAGATCGAGCGATCCGTGGATGCCGCGAAGAAGTTCGTGGGCGCAAAGATGCAGCCCGCTGATTTGATAGCGCTGGTGTCGCTCGCCACGAATATGCGCGTGGACCTGGATTTCACGGACGACAAGACCAAGATACTTGCGGCGCTGACCGCGTACAATTCCGGACAAGGCCAAGGATTCGACAACGGCAGCACCGGGAGTTCGGAGGGGGCGGCAGAGACCAGCGGAGCCTTCTCCGCCGATGATACGGATTTCAACACATTCAACGCCGATCGCAAGATGCTGGCACTGCAGTCTCTAATGCAGGCGCTCGGGAAGCTCCCGCAGAAAAAGAGCCTCATCTATTTCAGTAATGGAATCACGCAGTCGGGAGCGGACAACCAGTCAGCGCTACGGGCCACAACCGCGGCGGCAGTGAAAGCGAACGTATCGATCTATTCGATGGACATCCGCGGCTTGCAGGCGTTTCCGCCGGGTGGCGAAGCGCAATCGGCCAGCCTGCGCGGCCAATCGGCCTATTCGGGCGCCTCCGTCCTAAATGATCTCAACGGAAACGCCGCGTCGCAAGACACGCTGGCAACGCTTTCCTCGGACACTGGTGGCAAGGCTTTCTTTGATTCCAATGATTTCGGCACGGTATTTTCTCAGGTTCAGAAGGACAGTTCGGTCTATTACGTTCTCGGCTTCACGAGCAACAATACGCTGAAGGATGGAAGATTCCGGCGATTGAAAGTGCAGGTCAACCGCGCCGACCTGAAACTTGATTCTCGCGCGGGCTACTACGCGGGCCGCGATTTCGAACACTTGAACCGCGCCGACCGCGAGCAGCAACTGGAAGACGAACTTGCCGCACAGCTGCCTCGTGTGGACGTGCCCCTTTACGCGGGAGCGGCATTCTTCCGTCAGGACGATTCGCACTACTACCTGGCGGTTTCACTGGTAGTGCCAGGCTCACAGATTCCCTTCGTGACGGAGAAAGAAAAAGACAGCGCGACAATCGACATCATCGGCGAAGTTCGCGAAGGGGGAAAATTCCCTGTCGGGCAGCTCCGCGACACGGTAAAGCTGGCAGTGGAGAGTACGCGGCAGGTTCGCCGCAAGAATGTTCAGTACAACACCGGCTTCGTGCTAGCCCCAGGCAGCTACCACCTGAAATTTGTCATTCGCGAGAACCAGACGGGCCGCATCGGTTCTTTCGAGACGGACGTTCAAATCCCCGATCTCCGCAAGACGCCGCTGAAAATGAGTTCGGTGGTTCTGAGCAGCTTGCGCGCCCCAGTCACGAACAAGAAGGGTGGCGCGAACCCACTGGTCCGGGACCAGATGGAACTGGTTCCCAACATTACACATGTTTTTGCATCCGACCAGCACCTCTATTTGCAGTACGAGGTTTACGATGCAGCGAAGGGAAAGAATCCGGCGCCTGCTGCAAGCAGTGATCAAAAAGGGGGCCAGAACGGGACAGCCAAGGACACGCCAGCGGCCAAAGCGCCGAAAGACAGCATCCGGGTTTTCACGAGCATCGAGTTTCTGCAGCGCGCTACGAAGATTTACGAGTCAAAGCCGGTGGTGGCGAACGAAGTGACGGCTCCGGACCGCAAGGCAGTCATCTTCCAGATGGATTTGCCCCTGCAGTCGTTGAAGCCGGGGTTTTACCTTTGCCAAGTGAATGTGATCGACGACGTGGCGGGAAGCTTTTCGTTCCCGAGGTTTCCTCTGCTGATCCGCGAAGCCCCTCCGGCGCCGCCGAGCAAAGCTGCGGATTGAAGCCGCCGGGGTATAAGTTGCGGAAAGAAAACCCTTCAATAGAATTACAATCAGTCGCCGGCGGCCGCACTTCGTGACATCTCAACGGATTCGGCCAGACCGCGGCGCATCGGTCCCAGAACGAAGGCGGGCACTTCCCGCTCCGGGGCCAACGACACGTTGGTAGCCTTCCGCGGGAATTCCGTGCGGCGGTCGAGGCGCAACCCAGCGTCTTTCAAGAACTCAGCCGAAAAACCCATGTCTTCGGCGCGCTCCACGCCCCAAAACCAGAGCTTTTCTTCCTGACGCTGAAGGAAATCCAGCGCCTCTTCCAGCTTCTTCATCGCGCGATCGAAGGAGGACGCCAGGAAATAGACGCCCAGGTTCCAAGCATGCCGGGGATAGTGCACCTGGATGCGAACGCAATATTTCCCGGACTGGTTGCGGTCGATGCTGCAGCGGTAGTCATTGTGAGCGGCGGAAGTGCGGGTGGCCATGTTGGTATCACCAATCTTTGGAGTTCTGGCGCTGGGTGGCCATGATCACCTCTATTCCGAATTCTAGGAAACGCCCCCAAACCCAAACTCCGTCGGACAAGAGAATTCGGGTCGAATTCGGCTTCAAGGAGACATCAATAGGGTATCGGGGCGCGCGGGGAAAGACAAGCGCGCTGTTCCAGGACAGCAACTCATTTATTTTGTGTGACTTAGACTAGCCGAAAGTCCCGAAACTCTTCAGTTTTTCAGGCATGAGCTTAAGCTTGCCTTCCTGTTTCAGGCGAGTGTCGAGGGCCGTGCGGAAGGCCTCAAACGCCAGGTTACGCTTGGAATCGAGGAGATCTTTGGTCAACTGCGTCTTCTGTTTCTCGAAATCGGCGGGGTTGGCTTCTGTTTTTTCCGCCACGCGATACACGAACCAGTTCTGGCCCAGACTCAAAGGAGAGCCTACATCGCCGGTCTTCAGGCTGAAGGCTGCGCCGACCTGCTTGCCGCTGGCCGCGCCGGGGATGGAGCCGTCACGGGCGATGGGATCGCTGGTCTTTGGCTCAAGACCGAGTGTGCGGGCGGCGGCATCGAACTTTTCGCCGGATTTGATGCGCTTCGTCAGCTCTTCCGCCTTGCTCTTGGCCAGCTCCGTTGACTTTTCGCGTTTCAGATCGGTGATGACACGGTCGCGGACCTCTTCGAGCGAACCCGGGTGTGCCGTCTGAATCGACTTGACTGACAGGACCACGTAGCCGCGGTCGGTTCGGACCGGGAGGCTCAGTTCCTGGGGCTTTAGGCGGAAGATGGCATCCTTGGCTTCCTGGGAATTGGCAAGCTCCAGCAGGGGGTCCGTCGCGCCGATGGGGCGCGTTTCGTTCACGGTCAAGTGGTACTCTCTCGCCAGATCGTCCAAGGAGACTTTGTTGGACTGGCGGATGGCAGCCGACAGCTTGTCGGCGGTATCGCTAGCCAGCTTATCCGCTTGATTGAGTTGGAGGTTTGGGCGCAGTGTCTCCTTCACTTCCTCGAATGACTTGGTGTGAGCGGTCTCTTTCTCCAGCACCTTGATAATGTGAAAGCCGTATTGAGTTTTCACCAGATCCGAAACTTGACCCGCAGGCAGGCTGAAGGCCATCTTCTCGAACTCCGGGACCGTCTGCCCTTGGGTGATCCAACTCAGATCACCGCCTTTGTCTTTTGAGCCAGGGTCTTCGGAGTATTTTTTAGCCAAGTCTTCGAACTTGCCTCCCTTTTTGACCTGCTTCAAAACGTCCTCCGCCTTCTTTTTGATCTCTTCGACTTCGGCGTCGGTCTTTCCGACAGTCATAAAGAGGATGTGCTCGGCATGCACGCGGTTCGGCACTTGATACTGCTGGATGTTGGCCATGTACTGCAGCTTGAGCATGTCATCGGATACTTGCACGTTCTGGCGGATTTGGTTTACGTCCACAAGCGCGTAGCGCGCCACGCGCCGTTCGGGCACCTGGTATTTCGACTTGTTCTTTTCGTAAGCTGCGCGGATTTCCGTCTCGTCCGGCGAAATCTTGGCTTCCAGGTCTTCGGGCTTGATCATCGCGTAGTCCAGCTTGACCTTTTCGTTCTTGTAGCGAAATTCATCCTGAAGCTCGGCGGGCCCCACGCTGATTCCATCGGTCACCAGCTTGCGGAATTTTTCCTCCAGCAAGCCTTGGCGCAGAAGCTCTTCGAAGACGGGCACGGTCAGTTGAAAGCGCGCCTGGACTTCGGCGGAATAGCGGTCCATGCCGACAAACGTGCCGCCATTGAAGGCTGTGGGAACGTATTGGCGAATGCGATCGGCGCGCTCCTGATCGGAGACGGTGATCCCGAGGCGCTTGGCTTCGTATTCGATTTCTTTTTCAAACACCAGCTGCCTCATGATCTGCTGCGCGTAGAGGGCCTCGAGCGGCTTCATGTTGGGATTTCGTTGCTCGATCTGGTTGAGCTGCTGGCGCACGTCTTGCACGCTGACCGACTCATCCCCGATCTTCGCCACGGTGTCCGTGGAGACCTCGCCACTGACCTGCGACTGTGGTACGAGGTAAAGCAGCATGCTGCCCCCAAGGACCAGCACCACGGCCCCCAGAAGGATGCGATACCCGAGTTTGCTTTTATCTTTTGCGCCAGCCATCCGATGAGTCCCCCACGTCAGTAGACAAACTTAAGATTATAGGAGATATAGGCGCGCGCCTCAAACACAATCGTCCGGCCACCGCAGCCCGAAGTTCCACGGATTGGTCTTCCAGGTATTCCCCGCATTCTCGCAAACGACGCAAGCAACGAAATAGTAGACTGGCAGAAGCGCGCCACGGCAAACGGAGGCCGCGCATAGTGACCGAATGCCGATCAGCGCCAGCCAAAAACTCAGGGTGTTCCTTCTTTTTAGTGGTGCGCTGGCGGCGCTTCTATTGTGGCTGAGCGGATCGTTTGCGCAGTCTCCTCCCGTTGCGAACCCGCCGACCTTTTACCGCGACGTGCTGCCAATCCTGGAGCAGCACTGTCAAAGCTGTCATCGCGCTGGGGGCATCGCGCCGATGCCGTTCGAAACCTACGAAGAGACCCGGCCATTCGCTGGTGCGATCCGACGCGCGACGCAGGAAAAATCCATGCCACCGTGGTTCGCCGATCCGAATGTAGGGCAGTTTTCCAACGATCCATCGCTTCAACCGACGGAGATCCGCACGCTCTCGGCGTGGGTCGACGCGAAATCGCCGGCTGGAGAAATAAAAGATGCACCCCCGCCACGGCGCTGGGAGGAGAACTGGAGCATCCCGAGGCCGGATTTGGTCTTGAAGATGCCGCAAGCCGTCCCGCTCCCCGCGAGGGGCGACATCGAGTACACCTATGAAATTGTTCCCACGAATTTCAAAGAGGATCGCTGGGTGCAAATGGCGGAGGTTTTGCCGGCGCTGCGTTCCAACGTGCATCACGCCGTTGTATATATTCGCCCGCCGGATTCGAACTGGCTGCGCCACGCGCCGGTTGGTGTTCCCTTCACCGCCTTGACGCTGACCGATCCGGAAGATCGCCGCGGCGCTCACTGGACGGACAGCGACGTTCTGCTAGTTTATGCGCCGGGGAGCTCTCCGGATGCGTGGCCCGAATCAATGGCCAAATATATTCCTGCTGGCTCCGACCTCGTTTTTCAAATGCACTATACCGCCAACGGCAGCGCACGCTCCGATCAATCAAGTATCGGACTGATTTTTTCAAAGCATGCACCCGCACAGCGCGTGCTGACGCTGCAGCTCACGAACGATCATTTCGTGATACCGCCGGGCGCGGCGGACTACCGGGTCGAGGCGCGGGGTACGCTTCCCAATGACGCCACGCTGCTCAGTTTTTTACCGCACATGCACCTGCGAGGAAAGCGATTCGAATACAACCTGATTCGCAGGAACGCGGGCGCGGATGGCAAGCCGCGGTATGAAATCGAGCCCTTGCTCCGCGTCAACTACCACTTCCACTGGCAGATGAGCTACCGGCTGGCGGAACCGCGCTTGCTAAAAGCGGGAACGGAGCTTCAGGCAGTCGCGTGGTACGACAATTCAAAAGCCAATGCGCACAATCCGGATCCGGATGCCGAGGTGCGCTGGGGCGAACAGACCTACGACGAAATGATGGTGGGTTTCTTCGACGTAGCCGTTCCGGCGGAGGTAGACAAGCAGCACTTTTTTATCCGCAAAAAGGAATAACAACTCATTCCCCAAAAGACCTGCACCAAGGAACAGGTGAATGGCAATTGGGCCGGGTGCGGCGTTGCTATTTGCAATTTGACTACGCGCGGCTGCGCAATTCGTCCATACGGAAACCGCTGTGCTAGATTGAAAAATTGGAGCTTTCGCAGCGCGTTCAACCGTGACCACACAAGCACCCATCGATCCAAAATCCACGCAGGCCCACCCGAAGGGCCCGCACGTTGAAGTCTATTGGAGAGCGGTCACTTATAAGACGGTGATCGGTTACGCGCTCCTGGCGATAGCGATTATTTCCGGGGGACTTTACCTCGCCAAACCCGACCTGTACAAAGTAGTGATTCAAAAGATCAACGACAAGGTAAGCGACCCCGAGGTGGAACCCCTCAGCGCCGATCAGAAACACGCCAAATTCGTCAACCTCGACGGCAAAATCGAAGTCAAGAAAGTAAATTCCGTCCAATGGGTCGACGCGGATTTCCGTACGTCACTCGACAAAGGCGATCAGGTAAAAACAGGGCCGGATGCCAACGCCCGTATCACCTTTGCGGACGGCACGATTTACACCGTGAAGCCCGATACGCTCGTCACGATCGAGGAGAATTCCACGGAAAACGACAGGCCCAGCAGCGTGGGCATCGGCATTACTCACGGTTCGGTTGATCTGGCAACACCCAACTTCAGTTCACCGGATTCGAAAGCCGCCGTCAGCACGGAGGACGCCAATGCGCAATTGCATTCGAACAGCCGCATGGCGGTTAAAAATGACCCGGAGAAGAAGGAAAGCGAAATCGTGGTCTCCAGCGGCAGCGCGCAGGTGCAGCGCGGCTCAGAAAGGATCGACCTCGCAGCATTCGAGAAGGCGACCATTCCAAGTGGCGGGGCGATTCAGAAATCAACTGTGTTGGCGCCTCCCGACCTGGTCGAGCCTCTGAACCTCGCCCCGATCATCTCGGAAAACCCAAGGACCTCGCCCGTTCGATTCGAATGGAAGCCGGTTCCCGAAGCGGTATCATATACTTTGCGAATCAGCACCACCGCGATGTTTACAAAGACCGTGAAGGATGCGACGGTCAAGGGAACGGCCGTGGATATCACCGGCCTGGATCCCGGCGACTACTTTTGGAGCGTTACAGCGACAGACGGGAAGAAACAGACGAGTGAAGTCAGCGAAATATTCAAATTTACACTCGTGGCTCAAGGCAAGTCCCAGTCGATGCTGCTGGAGATTGACGCAACCCAGTTGCATGGACGCGTGGCGGAAATCGTGGGCCGGACCGAGCCGGGGGCGGCGCTGATCGTGAACGGTCAATCGGTGCCGAACGTCTCACCGGATGGTTCGTTCCGGCACTTTACCGAGCCCCTCGATCCGGGGCAGCATACGATTTCGATTATCGGTTCGAATCGCCGGGGCGGGACGGCTATGAAGCAGGTGTCCATCGTCGTTCCGAAGTAAGAGATCCGAAGAAAGACCGAAGCGCCTTTGCGCTGGTCGCGGTGACCGGAGACAATAGATGTCGGAGCTGACCGCGGTGAGGTCAGCGCTATTGTCGGCCGGGCAGCGGAGAGTCTTTCTCCGCGGGGGGATGTAGGGATGAATAAGAACGGTTACAACATGAGGTCGGTGTTCAGTCTGTTTTCTTCCGACCTGGCCATCGATCTGGGCACTGCCAATACTCTGGTGTTCGCGCACGGCAAAGGCATTGTCGTCAACGAGCCCTCGATCGTGGCCATCAACAAATCCAGCGGAGAAGTTGTGGCCGTGGGCCGCGAGGCTAAAGAAATGCTCGGGCGCACCCCGGGCAACGTTGTGGCCATCAAGCCGATGAAAGACGGCGTCATCGCGGACTTCAAAGTCACCGAGAAGATGCTGACCTATTTCATTCAGAAGGCGCACAACCGCCGCGTGCTGGTGCATCCGCGCATCGTCATCGGCGTTCCCAGCGAGATCACGCCGGTGGAAAAACGCGCTGTGCAGGACTCCGCTTATCGCGCGCGTGCCAGCGAAGTTTTTCTCGTCGAACAGGCCATGGCCGCGGCAATTGGTGCCGGGCTGCCGATCGAAGAGCCGTCGGGCAACATGGTTGTGGACATCGGCGGCGGCACGACCGACATCGCGGTTATCTCCATGAGCGGCATCGTTTATTCACGGTCCGTGCGCGTGGCGGGCAACGAGATGGACGAAGCCGTCATGCAGTATTTGAAGCGCAAGTACAACCTGCTCGTCGGCGAACGTACAGCCGAGCAGATCAAGATGGAGATTGGTTCCGCGTACCCGCTGGAAAAGCCGCTCACCATGGAAGTGAAGGGACGCAACCTCATTGAAGGCGTGCCGCGTACGGTAACTATCGACGACAGCGAAATCCGCGAAGCTCTCAGCGAATGCGTCGCGACCATTCTCAACGCCGTGCGCGTGGCCCTGGAGCGCACGCCTCCCGAGCTTTCCGCCGACATCAGCGACCGCGGTATCGTCCTGACGGGCGGCGGCGCGCTGTTGAAGAATCTCGACAAACGAATTCGCGAGGAGACCGGCTTGCCGGTTTCGATTGCGGATGACCCGCTGGCATCAGTGGTGCTCGGTACGGGAAAAATGCTCAGCGACTTCAAACTGCTGCGCCAAGTTTGCATTGATTGAGAATTTGTTCTTCTCGGGGCTCAACATGCCGCCTTCAATGGTTCTTGTCGCGATGAAGCCCGGTTTCGCGTTTCGATTTTCTAGTTTCGAATTTCTAATTTCGGAATCTACATGGTAGCCATTCCCTCTCGACACAAATCGCTGGTCCTGCTGGCCGGAGTCATCGTGCTGCAGATCCTCATGCTGGCCGTGCAGATCAAGCGCGACTCGCAAGGCCGGCTCATTCGCGTCTGGACCGTCGGAGCGGTTTCGCCCTTTGAGCGGGCAGGCTCCAGCGGCTTTGGCTGGATTCGCAACACCTGGCGGCACTACTTCGCTTTGCAAAACACCACCAGAGAAAACGAGCAGATTCGCCGCGAGAACGATGCGCTGAAACTGCAACTCTCGCAGCTTCAGGGCAAAGCCGCGGAAGCCGATCGCTTGGCGGCGCTGCTGAATTTCCGGCAATCGCACGCCGAAGTTCCCATGATTGCCGCCCGAGTGATTGGTGTGAGCGCGGGAACCGCGAGTCTGACGATTCAGCTGGACCGCGGCGAGCGCGACGGCATTCGAAAAAACATGGGAGTGATCACTCCGGACGGCGTAGTTGGCAAAGTCGTGGAAACCTATCCGAACGCGGCGCAGGTGCTTCTTTTGACGGACAAGGAAAGCGGCGTCGGCGCAATGCTGGCCGATTCCCGCATCCAGAGCCCGGTTGGGGGACAGGGTGAGCCGCTGCTGGTCATGAAGTATGTTCCGAATGACGATGCCGTCAATCTCGGCGAGCACGTAATTACCAGCGGCATGGACCGCATCTTCCCGCGCGATCTTCCCGTGGGTACCGTGGCGGAAATCAAGTCCGGCAACCCGTTTAAGCAGATTCGCATTAAGCCGGCTGCCAATCTCGAACGTCTGGAGGAAGTGTTGGTTCTCCTGTCGCTTCGCCCCCTGGAAATAAAAAATGAAGAGAATCCTGCCGAGGCGAAGCCAGCGGCGGCCGGGTCAGTTACTCCTCCCCCGGGGGTACGACGATGAACGACGCGTTCGATATCCGCGGCGAATCGCACATCGAAGTTCACAAGTTTCGCGCCGGCGCAATCATCATCGCCACGCTGCTGGCGCTGTTAATCCAGTCTTCGTTCCCGATTCATTTTGCAAAGGCCGCCGTCCTCGATTTGCCTCTGCTAGTGACGGTCTATTTCGGCCTCAGCCGCCGCAATCCTTCAACCGGACTTTTGCTTGGCATGTTCATCGGTCTTCTGCAGGACAGCTTGAGCGGCCCGACGGTTCCGTTGGGGCTCTACGGCATCGCGAAAACCATCATAGGGTATCTTGCTTCTTCCATCGGCGCGCGGCTCGACACCGAACATCCTGCCGCGCGCTTCGCGCTCACCTTTGCGTTCTTCATTACCCATCAGGGCTTGATCGTGATCACGCGCCGTATTCTCCTCGCGCAGCCCGAGCCCTGGTTTAACATGCACCTCATCGTCGCAGCCCTCGTCAACGCACTCGTCGCCGTGTTCCTCTTCCTCCTCCTCGACCGCCTCCGCAAAAACTAGCGATTCGTCATACTTCGGTCGCTGCTAGATCCTGATGGACTTCTTCGTTTTTTATTGGGCAAGAAGAAACTGCTTGAATTCGTCGTAGGAACTTGAGATGGGCAGCGAAAGCTTGTCACGTTTCAGGTAAGCGGCAAGTCGGTCGGGCAACGGCGGCGCAGTTCCGATGGCTTTCATAACAATATCTGCGAATTTCGCGGGATGCGCCGTCGCCAGCACCAAGCCCTGTGCCGGCTCGGGATGTTCGCGTTTGTACGCTTCCCAACCGAGCACGCCCACCGCCGTGTGCGGGTCGGCGATATAGCCGAACTTATCGTGAAGCATTTTCATCGCCGCGAGCGTTTCTTCGTCCGTTGCGCCGTGGCCCCAGATTTCTTTCTGCACGTATTCCAGACGGTTGCGGCACAAATCGAGCAATCGCGGAAAATTGTTTGGATCGCCCACATCCATGGCGTTCGAATAGGTCGCCTGCGCCGCGCGCGGATGAAACTCTCCCGTCCGCAGATATTCCGGCACCACATCGTTGGCGTTTGTCGACGCTATGTACATTGCAACCGGTAACCCGATGCGCTTGGCGAAAATTCCCGCCGTCAGGTTGCCAAAGTTCCCGCTGGGCACGGAAACAATCAGCGGCACCGAAGCCACCGGCAATTGCCGGTAAGCCGCGACATGATAAAACATCTGCGGCAGCAGCCGCCCGATATTGATGGAATTCGCGGAAGTCAGCCAAGTGTGCTTGTTCAGCTCCGCATCGGAAAAGGCTTGCTTCACCAATCGCTGGCAATCGTCGAACGTGCCCGCCACTTCCAGCGCGGTGATATTTTCGCCGAGCGTGGTGAACTGCTTCTCCTGCGCCTCGCTGATGCGCTTCGAGGGATAGAGGATCACCACGCGAATGCCCGGCACCTGCAGGAAACCGTGCGCCACCGCGCTGCCGGTGTCCCCCGACGTCGCCACCAGGACAGTAAGAGGCCGCGTTTCGCCGCGCACGAAGTAACCCATAAGCCGGGCCATGAAGCGCGCGCCAAAATCCTTGAACGCCAGCGTCGGCCCGTGAAACAGCTCCAGAATGTGCAGCCCGGGCGAGAGCGAAACCAGTTTCACCGGAAAATTGATCGCCTCGCTCACGATTTGCCAGAGCACTTCTTCCGGAACATCCGGCGTGGCAAACGGCCGCACTACCCGGAAACACACCTCCGTAAACGGCAGGCCGCGAAACTCCTCCAGTTCCTCTGGCGAGTGCCGCGCAATTTCCACCGGCATGTAGAGCCCGCCGTCGGGCGCGAGCCCGCGCAGCACCGCCCCGCGCAGCGAAGTGAGCGGAGCCTTCCGCGATGTACTCCGGTATCTCAAGGAGCCACACTCATCGTGCTCTTCCCGTTTTGTCGTGAACCATTTTCAGGAACGCCGCCGCATCCAGCGAGCCATCTCGCAACTCAGCAACTTGCAGAGTGCAATGCGCGAGCGCTTCATAACTTTGCCGCCGCGCGGCAATCAACGTCGGATAACAACGCGCCACCGTCTCGCGTGGCTTTTCCCCCGTCTTCGGCTGAAACGCGCCTCGCCAAAGCACCGGCTTGGGATCGTTCAAATATCTTTCGATGAGGAGCTGCTGCTCTTCCACGGAAGCCGCCAGATGCACGATGGTCATCTGCCGCCTCAAACGCATCAGCAAGTTGTTCCCCGTGTGGATGACGCTTCCAGTAGTGTCGAGCACCAGGGATTTCTCTGGCCACTTCTCGAGTTCCGTCAGAATTTCATCCAACGTATGAATCTCTTCGGCCAAGTACTCGGACTCTCGTTGGGTGTAAGTTGCGGAATCCGGCCAGCCCATCCACGCTGCCACGCCGTTGATGCCCGCGTATCCGCCCGCAGCCAGGCGCGGCATAAGCTTCTGCTCGATGCGGTCGTCGCAAGAAACCGACGGATACCCCGCTGCCGCTAACTTCTTTGTCCAGAACGTCTTCCCGGCTCCAGACATCCCAATCAGTGCCAGCCGCAGCGGCTTTTCCCTGTTCGTTTCAAAGCTCATAAGTGAATCCCCTACGATAGCGTGATACCCGCAGCCACGGCAACAAGCGTAATGCCGCATCCCCACAAGAAAACCAATGCATTTCTGGAACCTGTCCTCCAGGACGGCTTGCGGCCCACTCATGCAGGTGGTACGT
>JBGPIX010000141.1:0-12951 GCA_041485085.1 Candidatus Acidiferrum sp. | reverse complement strand
CGTTAACTGCCTGCAGTCGCAGCAGTCGCAAGTCGCCAACTCACGCAGCGATCCCCTGGCGCTGGCGCCGGAAAACCGGCCCGCATTTGTGGTCGCCGTACCTCTGGAAGACGTAAACCGCAACTTCACGGGAATGCTGGCCGCGGTCGTTTCCCTGGATACCATCCTTCACCGGTTGCAAGAAGCCAGCGTGCGGCACCGCAGCGTTTTTCTGGTGGACCACAATGGCCGCCTGGTGGCACACCCGGACACGAAAAACTTTGTTCCTGGCGCGGACGTCAGCAGCAATTCTCTTGTAGCGCAAGTGAGGGCGCTGCCGCAGGATCTCCGCAACACGGAAACGGTTCGCTTCGCCGAAACCGGCAAGAAACACTCGATCGAGATGATCGGAACGTACAGCACCATCCCTGACATGAATTGGGCGGTCATCGCGCAGAGAAGTCTGGATCAGGCGCAAACGGACACCGGAGTCACTGACCTCAACCGGCAGGCGCTGGCATTCGTCATCGTGGTCATTCTGTCCGCGATCCTTGTGGGATATTTTTTTGCAGTGGGCATCAGCGGGCCGATCCGTGGATTGGCGGCCTCCACGCGCGCCATCAGCAGGGGTGAATTCCACCAGCGTTCTCCGGTGCGCGGGGCTTCGGAAATCAGCGAACTGGCTGAAAACTTCAACAAGATGGCCGGCGACATCGAAGAGTACATCGAGCGGCTGAAAGAAGCGGCCGAGGAGAACCGCGAGCTGTTCATCGGCTCCATTCGAATGCTTGCGGCGGCCATCGACGAAAAGGATCCGTACACGCGCGGTCACTCCGGCCGCGTGGCGAAGTACTCGGGGCTGATCGGCCAGGAACTTGGCCTCACCACGGAAGAACTGGACAAACTACGCATTGCGGCGTTGCTGCACGACGTCGGAAAGATCGGCGTCGAAGACCGCGTGCTGAAAAAGCCGGGCTCGCTGACGCCCGAAGAATTCGGCTTGATGAAGCAGCACACCGTCAAAGGCGCGAACATCATGCGCCCGGTTTCGCAGTTGAAGGAAATGCTCCCGGGCATCGAACTGCACCACGAACACATGGATGGGCGTGGCTACCCGTACGGCTTGCAGGGTCCGCAGATTCCAATGATGGCGCGGATCATCGGCGTGGCGGATACGCTCGATGCGATGACGACCAACCGCCCGTATCAGACGGCAATGGAATTGGATTACGCGATGAACCGCATTCGGGCGCTAACGGGATCGAAGTTCGATGCAGTCGTTGTGACCGCGCTCGAATCCGCCGTAAACGCCGGGAAGCTCCGCCTCAGCGCCGTCGAAGTTCACGTTTAGAGGTGATCCCTCCGACTTGTCTCGCCCTCAAGTCTCTCCCTGAGTGTCGTCCGCTCTGATGAGTCTCTGCACATGAGTGGTAACGGTCCAAGAGGCGGCATCTGCTACAATTTTAGGTTGCGCATTGGTCGAAACGCGTAGTCTTATGATTTCACTTTTTGGGAAGAATGAGCCGGAGCCGACGCTTCTTGAGCGGCTGAAGAAGTCCGTCAGCAAGACCAAGGCGGTGCTCTCGGAAGCCGTTGATACCGTTTTTCTCGGCGAACGGAAGATCGATCCTTCGATCCTCAAGGGCCTCGAGACGGCGCTGCTCTCCGCCGATTTGGGTGTGAAACCAACGCGAGAGATTCTGGATGCGGTGCGCGAAAAAATGGACCGCAACGCGCTCGCCGATGCCACACAGCTCAAGGCCGAGATCAAGTCGCACATCATTCGCATTCTGAAGGCACCTGTGACGCCAGACCCGGCGACGGGAAGCGGCATTGCCACCTCACAGAATGGAGGCGGCACGCGCGTGATTTTCATTGTTGGCGTAAATGGCGCGGGCAAAACTACCAGCATTGGGAAGCTAGCCAACCGGCTGCGGCAGGAAGGCCGCAGCGTGGTGCTCTGCGCTGCCGACACGTTTCGCGCGGCCGCGGTCGAGCAACTGGAAATCTGGGCGCAGCGCAACGGCATCGAGGTCATCAAGCAGAAATCTGGGGCTGACCCTGCCGCCGTTGTTTATGACGCTGTCGCAGCTGCCAAAGCACGCTCGTCCGACGTCGTCATCGTGGATACCGCGGGACGGCTACACACCAAATCGAACCTCATGGCCGAACTTGAAAAGATGAAGCGCACCGCCGCAAAAGTGATTCCTGGCGCGCCGCACGATGTTTTGCTGGTTCTGGACGCTACCACGGGGCAGAACGGCCTTGCTCAAGCGCGCGAATTCACTTCCACCGTCGGCGTCACCGGGATCATCCTTACCAAGCTGGATGGCACGGCCAAAGGCGGAATCGTCGTCGCGATCGCACGCGAGCTCGGCCTGCCGATTCGCTTCGTGGGCACCGGCGAGCAGATCAACGATATGGTTCCCTTCGACGCAGAAACGTACGCGAATTCCCTCTTCGACTAAACCGTGGACGCACACGCCATTCGCTTCATGCAACACGCGCTGGGGCTGGCCCGCAAAGGGACCGGTCTGGCGAGCCCCAACCCCATGGTGGGTTGCGTGATCGTGCGCGAAGGGCAGATCGTCGGCGAAGGTTTTCACCAATACGAATGGCGCGACCACGCGGAAATCGTCGCGTTGAAGTCTGCTGCTGAAAAGGCGCGCGGCGCAACACTTTACGTCACGCTCGAACCCTGCAATCACACCGGGCGGACCGGGCCGTGCACCGAAGCGATCATTACCGCGGGCGTTCAACGCGTCGTCGCGGCCATGGATGATCCCAATCCTGTCAATTCTGGCCGCGGATTCGAACGCCTGCGGGCGGCGGGCATCGAAGTTTTCACTGGCGTTTGTGAAGAAGAAGCGCACCTGCTTAACGAGCCGTTCGCCTGCTGGATTCGAACGAAGAAGCCATTTGTAACACTAAAATCTGCACTGACGCTGGATGGTCAGCTGGCTCTTCCGTATTCCCCCAAAAAGACCGGTAAGAACGCCGGGAAACGGCATTCGTGGATAACGTCGGAAGAATCCCGCGCGGAAGTGCATCGCATGCGTCACGCTTCGGACGCGCTGCTCACGGGCATCGGCACAATTCTCGCCGATGATCCGCTGCTGACGGACCGCAGCGGTCTCCCGCGCCGCAAGCGGCTCCTGCGCGTAGTTCTCGACTCGAAACTACGCTTGTCGCCGAAATCCCGCATCGCGAAGACCTCGGACGACGATCTTCTGGTCTTCACCACAGTTCCGCTGACTTCCGCGAAAGCACGCAAATTGCAGAACGCGGGCGTCGAAATGGCCCGCGCCAAAACGAAGAATGGCCGTATCGATCTAACGCTGGTCCTCGAGGAGCTTGGCAGGCGCGAGATTCTCAGCGTTCTCCTCGAAGCTGGCCCGACGATGAACGGCGCAGCGCTCGCGGCTGGCATCATCCACAAGCTTTTTCTCTTCTACGCGCCGAAGATCGCCGGCGACAATCGCGTCCCTTTTGCGCTCGCTCCAAAACTCAGTCTTCCTCCGTTGCAAAACGTTCGCACGCAGCAGTTCGGCCCCGACATCGCGATCGAAGCTTATTTGCAAGACGCTTACAAGAAATAGACGAGACTATTCGCTGACGCGAAGGACCGCGGCACCGGAGATGGCGTCATTTTTAACGGCATTGAGGGCACGGTTGGCGTCCGCGAGGGGAAAAATCTGCACGCGGGTTTGGATCGGAATCTCGGCCGCAACGCGCAGAAAGTCCTCGCCGTCTTGCCGCGTATTGTTCGCCACGCTGCGGATCACACGCTCCTGATATAAGAGTTGATATTCGAACGAAGGAATGGGGCTCATGTGGATGCCACCAAGAAGGAGTACCCCGCCTTTCTTCAACGCCTTGAGAGCGGCAGGAACGATCTCCCCGGCTGGCGCAAAGACGATTGCCGCGTCCAACTTTCTCGGAGGTTCATCGAACGTACCTCCAGCCCACGCTGCGCCCAATTCCAGCGCAAGTTTCTGGTGTCGCGCGTCGCGAGTGGAAGCAAACACTTCCACGTCCCAGTGCCGCGCCACCTGAATTGCCACATGCGCCGCCGCGCCGAAGCCGTAAAAGCCTAGCCGTCCACCTGCTTTGATCCCGGAGAGTCGCAGCGACCGGAACCCTATGATTCCCGCACAGAGCAACGGAGCAGCCTGCTCGTCAGGAAATCCCTCAGGAATCGCATAGACAAAATCTTGGGGCGCAACGATGTATTCCGCGTATCCGCCATCCACGCTGTAGCCCGTAAACAACGGATTATCACAGAGATTTTCCGCGCCTGACCGGCAGTATTCGCATATTCCGTCGGTGCGGTGCAGCCAAGCGATTCCGACCCGAGCGCCAACTGCAAAGCGCCGGGCATTTTTTCCTTGCCGTTCGACAGCGCCGACAACCTGATGACCCGGGATCACCGGCGACTTGCGCGACGGCAATTCCCCTTCGATCACATGCAAATCGGTCCGGCACACTCCGCAGGCGCGCACGCGCACCAGCACTTGTCCCTCGGCGGGCTCGGGGATGGCCACATCCATCAGTTGTAGCGGATTTGTCTCGACCCGGGCGGGAACGTGGAGCAGACAGGCCTTCATGGCGACAATTCTAACCTTAATGGCGGGAACTGAAACTCGTGCAGTGTTTGCCTTCCCGGATGCTCTTAGGGTAGCCGGCAACTCGACCCGCTAGTGTAGATGGTTTTCCAGGAGCGAAAGACAACTCTTGTCACACCAGACTTCGCCGGCAGGCAGCAAAGTACAATCAATCACTGTCCACGAGGTCCAAGCATCATTCGCGATCTGCCATTTTGCGAGGGTAACGTCAGCCAGTTTCTTCTTGTGCGGACAAAGAACCGTGGGAAACCGGTAATCGCAGGTTCGAAGGAGCCGCTCGCCAAGTTCAACATCGAACATAAGGCACCTCCGTCTAAAGAACCTTTTCCTGGCCTGATGGTGCGCCTCGGAACCGATGCCGTCAAGCGCGAGAAACGGAGAACGCGGTATGCTGTCTGCTGCCCGAATTGCATCACCCGGAGTCTCAGGTACCCACGGGATACCAGCATCAGGAAGGCTCATGTTCACCGGAATTATCGAGCACCAAGGCACAATCGATTCGCTGGAAATGAAGCATGAAGGCGGGCGCGTCACCATTCACGCACCGACGGTGGCGCCATCGCTCGCTGTCTCGAACAGCATCGCTGTGAACGGCTGCTGCCTGACCATCGTTGATCTCCACAATGGCCGCCTCTCCGCGGATCTTTCTGGTGAAACGATCAGCAAGACCTCGTTCGGCGCCAAGAGCGGCGAATTGAAAAAAGGCGCGCGCGTAAATCTCGAACAGCCGCTCACGGCCGGCAAGGAATTCGGCGGGCATTTCGTTCTCGGCCACGTGGACACTATCGGCCGCGTAACGCATCTCACGCCCGAAGGGGAAAATTGGTGGTTCGGCGTGGAAGTCCCGGCGGAATTCGCCCGCCACATCGTGCCGAAAGGCTCGATCACCATCGACGGCATCAGCCTCACCGTGGCTCGCTGGCAGAACAACATCGCCGAAGTTGCCGTGATTCCCTACACCTACGAACACACCAACATCCGCGACCGCAAACCCGGCGACGCGGTGAATCTCGAAGGCGACATTTTGGGAAAATACGTGGAGCGCTATCTGGACGCGCGCAAAGACTTATCGTCGAGCAATCTGACGATCGGGCAGCTGGTTAATCAGGGTTTCTAGGCGTTACGACTTTCCGCGCTCTTCTGCCGTACCCCGCGCCAGTACAAGCTCAGCCCTAGCGCAATTGCGGCGATAGACGCGCCAGCAACTTTCACCTCGAAGAACACTTTATTGGTAACGTCTCCCGGCGGGATCAGGGAGAAAAAGATACACGCGAAGGTGACCGCAAAGGCGATCCCGCACGTGAGCCAAACGCCAAATTTGCCACCAGGAATGAGAACCGCCTGGGGATTTTCGCTTCGGTCCGAGCGACCAGCAAGCTTGATCGCCGCCGCATACATGTAAAGAAACGGAATAAAGTACAGGATGATCGCGACGTCAACGAGCCCCTGATACGCTCCACGCGTGGTTTCGTTAATTTGGCTGAGCAGCAGCACGATCCCTGAAACCGTGGCCTGCACAAGGATGGATACGTAGGGGGTTTTCCACCGCGGGTGGATCTTTCCGAACGCGGCGGGCAGATAGCGATCGATTCCCACTACAAACGGAACGCGCGCGATCCCCGCCACGGTGCTTCCAACGCCGCCAGCATTACCGACGGAAACGAAGAGAGCGGCAAGCACGCCGACAAATCCCACCCGCAGCGCCATCGATCCCACTGTGAGTGCCTGAAATACACCACTCTTCGGGTCGACTTCCGCATCCGGCATAAGCGATAACACCGCAAACGTACCAATGATGTAGATCACGGCGATCAAGGCGCCCGCACTGAGTACCGCGCGCGGCAGCGTTCTCCGAGGATCGCGAATTTCTTGGCTCATGGCGGAAACCAATTCGAGTCCGGTGAATGCGAACACCATCTGGGACCAGAAATTCACGGTGTCCATGCTCAAGTGCGGCATCATGTTCGCCCAGGTGAAATTTGTAACCGAACCATGTCGAAACCACACAAGGCCAGCCACAGCACTGAGCATGAGGAGTGGAAGATAGGTCGAGACGCCGCCGGCGTTTTGCAGCCACTTCCCTATGTTCAGTCCGATAATGTTGAGCACCACGGCCACCAGCAACAGAATCAACGATCCGACGACCAGAAATGTCCGGTCTTGCGCAAGCACTACGCCTCGCGAACCAGCTACGTAACCACTCATGGCCGCGCTGGCCATTAGTAGTCCAGGAAAATAAAAAACGGTATAGATCCAATACGTCCAGCCGGCGACGAAGCCGTGGAAATCGCCAAAGGCTTCCTTGGACCACACGTACAAACCACCTTCTTCAGGAAACCGGGAAGAAAGTTCATTGATAACAAGTGCAGACGGCACGAAAAAGAAAATCGCGATGAGAATCCACAGGCTGATGGAGGAAGTTCCGTTGTGCGCCGCCGCGGCAATCCAGCGCGGACCCAGCACCGTTGCGATGTTGAAAAGCAGGACGTCCCAAAAGCCCATTTCCTTGCGCAGCTGTTTGAGGGGATCGGAAGAGCCGTTCGCGATTCGGCTCACAGAGTCACGTCCAGCGCGGGAATCAGTTCATCCTGCATGCGGAAATTCTTAAGGAAAGGATCGCTTGAACTTTCGAAACCGGCCCAGGGGCCGAAAAAGGTGACGCGGCCTTCCTGGAGAAAAACGACCACGTCCGCAAGCTTCTTCGCCAAATGTGTGTCGTGAGTCACGACGATGGCTGTTTTTTGAAACGCTTTCTTTAGGCGCAGGATCAGATCTCCCATGTGTCCCGCCATGATCGGATCCACCATCGTGGTCGGCTCATCAAATAGAATTGCTTCCGGATTCTGAGCCAGCGCGCGCCCGATGGCCACCGCGCGCTTCATCCCGGTGGAAAGTTCGCTGGGGATTTTGTCGAAGACACTCTCGAGTTCCAGCATGTTCGCGATTTTCTGCACGTACTCATCGATGTCGTCGTCCGTCAGGCCCGGCTGGCCCTCCAACGGAAATGCCATGTTTTCGCCGACCGTGAGCGAATCGAAAAGCGCGCCGGACTGAAAAACCATGGTTACTCTGCGCCGCACTTCTTCGAAGTCCTCTTCCTTGAAATCGGTGACGTCCTGCCCGTCGATTAGGATCTGGCCTGAATCCGCCTTCAGGAAACCCATGATGTGTTTCAAAGCAACGGACTTGCCCACGCCGCTGCGCCCCATGATCACGCACGTCTCTCCGCGCTTCACCGTGAAGCTGACGTGATCGAGCACCAGACGCTCATCGAAGCTCTTGCACACATCGCGAAACTCGAAGTAGTTGACCGGCTTCTCTTCGCTCACGTGCGCTCCGCTTCCAGAATCCGCCGCGCTTCCTCGTAATCCGCCGCCGTATTCATATTCCAGAACAATCGTCCTGCGCTATCAAATCGTTTCCAGTCCGTCGCGTCAAGAACTTCCGTGGTTACGTGTTGCAATCCCTGCGTCACTTTGCGCACGCCCGATTCGAACGCCGCACGCAACGCCCGCGCCGCGTCCGTCCGGTAACAGGCGCACAACGGCTCCGGCCCATGCGCTGAGTGCGGAACCACAACCTGGGCTTTGCTTTTTGCCGCGCGTTCGCAAAGAAAGACTAACCACTCGGGCGTCAAGAACGGCATGTCGCAGCTTAAGATCAGATTCCATTCGCAATCCGTAGGACTCTTGGCTGCATCTTCGAGCGCGGTGATGATTCCGCCAAGCGGCCCTTCCCCGGGCCAACGATCGCTGACCATTTCTCTTTCGAATTGCTCGTACTTTTCTAGCGCACCTACAACTTTCACGTTTTTCACAGTGCTCTGCAGCAGCACGATCATGCGCCCTAGCATCGGCAGCCCGCCGACCTCCACAAGGGCCTTGTCCCTCCCAAATCGCGTGCTCCCGCCTCCCGCCAAGACGTAGCCAGTGACTCCCGCCTTCCATTGCTCGCCAGTCATTCTCTGACTCTTTGCATCATCTTTCTTGTATTCTCCGTGCTCGCGGTGTTGAACCTTATTCGTCCTCGAGCGGCTCTCGACCCGGGCGGCGAATGCCCAATTCGCGCAGTTTTTCCTGCAGACTCTGCCGATGCAGCCCGATGGTCGCCGCGGTTCGGGACACGTTCCAGCGATGCTCCCCAAGTTGCCGCGTCAAGTAAGCCACTTCAAACTTCCGTTTAGCCTCACGAAAATCCCGTTCGCCAATGCCGTTGTCGCTCTCGTCGCTGCGATGTTTCACCGAAATTGCTTCGCCGTGGACAACTTCTCCCGGCAAATCCTGCACGCCGATTTCGTCGCCCCGCGACATCACCACGCTCCGCTCCAGCGCGTTCTTCAGCTCCCGCACATTGCCCGGCCAATCGTATTTTTCGATCGCCGCCATCGCCTCGCGTTTCAGCCGCGCCGTTCGCCCCAGCCGCGCCGCATGCATTTGCAAAAACGTATCCGCCAGCAACGTAATATCCTCTTTGTGAGCCCGCAGCGGCGGCAGGTCGATGGTCACCACGCGAAGCCGGTAGAACAAATCCTCGCGAAACTTCGCATCGCGAATCTCCGCCTGCAGATTGCGGTGCGTCGCGCTGATCACCCGAACATCCACGGCGATCGACTGCGTTCCGCCGAGCCGTTCGATGGTGCGATTCTCCAGCACCCGCAACACTTTGGCCTGCGTCACCGGATTCATGTCCCCAATTTCATCCAGGAAGATCGTCCCGCCCGAGGCCAGCTCGAATTTTCCTTTTTTCTGTTGCGCCGCGCCCGTAAACGCCCCGCGCTCGTAACCAAATAATTCCGATTCAATCAACGTTTCCGGCAGCGCCGCGCAATTCACCGCGACGTACGCCTTGCCATTGCGTGGAGAGCGCGCGTGAATCTCCTGTGCCAGCAAATCTTTTCCCGTGCCGCTCTCTCCCAGGATCAGCACCGTCGAATCAGTCGCCGCCACCCGGTCCGCCATTTCGAAAGCGCGCCGCATCTCCGCCGAGCGCCCAATCATCTGACCGAATTGTCCCTCCGTGGTCAAACGGCGCTTGAGCGCATCATTTTCTTTTTCAAGTGTGGCTAGCTTTAGCAGATTCCCCACGCGCTGCCGTAACTCTTCCAGTTCGAATCCCTTCACCAGGTAATCCGCTGCTCCAAGCTGCAGCGCTTCGACCGCCGTCTTTGCCGTGTCCAGCGCCGAAACCATCAGTACCGGCACATCGCTCCCTTGTTCGCGCATCCACTTTAAGAATGACAAACCGTCCTGACCCGGCAACACCACGTCCAGCAGCACCAGGTCCGGTTGCTCGCGTGGAAGCGCTTCCCGCGCTGCCTCCGCCGAATCCGCCTCCGCGATCCGATACCTCGCCTCGAGCGCCCGTCGCAGTCCGTATCTCGCCGCCGGCTCGTCGTCCACAATCAAAATGGTCTTCATGATTCTTTTTCCTTGCCTCGTTGCTTCGTTATCTCTTTACTTCAATTTTTCTTCCACTGGCAGCGTCACGTAAAATCTCGTGCCCCGCCCATTTTTCACCGGGCTCTCAAACTCAAGCTTGCCGCCTGCATCTGAAGCGCGCCGCGCCACGATCGCCAGTCCCAAACCCGTCCCCTGCGTTTTTGTCGTGAAGAACGGCTGAAATATTTTTTCTCGTAACTCCGCAGCAACACCGGGCCCGTCATCTTTCACTGCTACCAGTCCGTTGCCGTCTTTCCGGGACACTTCCACTTGCACATGCCCGCCTCGCGGTGCCGCGTCCAATGCGTTTACCACCAGATTCGTCAGAATGTCGTTCAGCGCCTCCGTACTGATGGCCACATGCAATGCTGCGTCCGCAGGAAGGAGTTCCAGTGCCACGCCTTTCCGCTGCGCTTCGGGACGTAGGACGCCCACGACTTCCCGTGCCACTTCAAACGCGTCGCATTTCGCCGGCCTTCCCTCTCCGAGTACAGCAGGCCGGCTGAATTGCAGCAACTGATTCAACTTCGCGGAAAGCCGCCCGATCTCCTCCAGAATCATTTTCGTTTCGGCGCGCATGGATTCCGGCATCTCCGGATTCTCCAATTGCACCTGCAGAATCGTCTTCATCGATCCCAGCGGATTCTTCAAGTTGTGCGATATGCTCGCCGCCATCTGTCCCAGCGCCGCCAGCCGTTCGCGCCCCGCCAATTCCCTCTCCAACTGCAGCTTTTCCTCAATCAACCGGCATAAATCCAGCGTTCCTGGCAACTGCTCGCACAAAAATTCCAGCGCGGCGACGGTCTCCCCGGACAACATTGCCCCGTGCGCTTTGACTCGCAATATTCCAACTACATTTCCCGACTGCCGAATAGCAAACAATTCTTCCGACCCGGCAGGTCCGGTCATATTCTCCGCGCTGGCGTCCAGTTGAAGTTTCACCTCGGCAACCTGCAATTGCTCGCCAATCCATTTCTCGATGAAACCCTTGAGCCTCGCCAAGTCACCCAGCCTGGCAACTTCTTGGATCGGCCCCATCATGCGCTGGGTTCGATCCATTTCTGCATGGGCGGTTCGCCGCAGGATTCTGCCCACCAGCCGCTGTAGCGGCTCAAAAAGCACTACGGGAAGGAACAAGAGAATAGCCGCGGTCGCCTCCGGCGGAAGGTACGGCTCCAGCCAGAGACTGACTCGCCGGATCAGGCTGAAATACAGCAGCGCCACGAAGGCCGCAAAGACCGCGTAGATCAAGTTTCGTTGCCGCCCAATCTGTAGAAAATTAAACCGCTGAACGTTGCGGATCAGGGCGACCAGCGGCGCCAGCGCAAACAAGCCGACAATCGTGATGTAGACCTCGGCATTTTGCTCCGTAACTCTTCCCAGGCGTGGAAATACGAAATGAAGCATCGCCATCCAGACGGCAATCAGCCCCAGGTTTGAGCGAAGCGCACGGTGAAATGATTTTTGCTCCTCGTCAGGCGCTGCTCTGCCGAACCGCCACTGCCACACGGCCGACATGGTCAGCGCGCCAACGAGCCAAATCTGAAAGGGCGTTCCTAACGCATTGCTCGGCAGGAGGAAGCTGAACCCAGAGCGAAGGCGCAATGCTCCATACAGCATAGGCGAGAGCAGAATGACGGGCGCGTATGCCGCAACGAGCCAAAGCCACTTCCGCCTTCCCGAGCGCGGCATCTCTCGAACCTGCGCGTATTCGACGTGCAGATGCAGCAGCAAGGCGGGCAGAAACCACAACCCCAGGCAAAGCACCGTCCAGGAGAAGCTCGCAAGTCCCGGCGGAATCGTTGAGTAGTAAAGTTGCGCGTTCAACGCCAGAAGCGAAGCCCCGAAGAAGCAGACCATCGAGAGGCACAGAAAAAAGAAAATGCGCTCGAAATTCCTCTGCCGCCGGTGGCCGAGGATGACCACGATCCAGAAGAATGGCAGCAGCGTCCCCGCCGTCAGCACGATCAGTCGCAGATAGACGTAGAAACCCAAGGGACCGCCTCCGCCGATTCTATGCCTTTGGCATTTGCACGACAATCTCCAAGTGCAAGATTTATCTTGCACCATCTAAGTCATTACAGATAAACGCTTTAGATGATAGAGAAGCTGGACTGGAGCTTCCTCGACCTGTCGCGTAAACGCTTGACATGACAGGCTTTTCTGATATATTAGCAGTCGGCTGTGAGGAGTGCTAATTCCGCTTTCTTGCTCCCAGCCGCAGTTCAAACCGCAAGTTCACCTATGGAGGTTTTTCAAGATGGCAGTGCAACTTACTCCGCTCCACGACCGTGTCATCGTGAAGCGCATTGAAGAGAAGGAAAGCGTCAAGGGTGGCATCATCATCCCTGACTCCGCAAAAGAAAAGCCCATGGAGGGCGAAATCATCGCCGTCGGCGCTGGCAAGCGCGAGAAGGGCGAATTGATTCCGCTGGACGTCAAGCCCGGCGATCGCGTCCTCTTTGGCAAGTACAGCGGCACCGAAATCAAAATCGAAGACGAGGAATATCTCATCCTTCGCGAAGAAGAAATTCTGGCGAAGCTGAGCGGCGCTGCGAAAGCGGCCAGGAAGTAACTGTAGTTCGGCTGTAGTGGCCGGTCTTTAGACCGGTGCAGTTCTAATCAGAATTTCGCAGTACGCAGAAAGAATATCAGGAGGAATGACCAGTATGGCGAAGCAGATTGTAACAGGTGAAGCGTCCCGCCAGGCGATTTTGCGCGGTGTGAACGCTCTAGCCGACGCAGTGAAGATCACCCTCGGCCCCAAGGGCCGCAACGCGGTGATCGAAAAGAAGTTCGGCGCGCCCATCATCACCAAGGACGGCGTGACCGTTGCCAAGGAAATCGAACTCCGCGATCCCCTCGAGAACATGGGCGCGCAGATGGTCCGTGAAGTCGCTTCCAAGACT
>JBGPIX010000140.1:0-12954 GCA_041485085.1 Candidatus Acidiferrum sp. | reverse complement strand
GCGTAGAGAGTATTGGGCGAAACGGCAATGACGTGTTTATCGCGGCAGTAAGCATCCAGGGGCTGCCCCTTGCCGTCGGCAGTCATGAGGAGCTCGTAGTAGACACTCTCCGAAGGGACGAACATCAACGCCACATCGAGCGTGCCTTCATCTGGCACGATGTATTTCTTAGTGATGGCGTCGGCATGGCCTTTCACCGCCGTGACGAAGGCGCGGCGCGCTTCGTCGCCTTCGGTGGCGATTCGGCGATAGGCATCGAGAGGGAACTTGGAATCGATGGCCATTAATTTCTTGTCGCGCAGCTTGATCACGGCATCGGCTGCTTCTCCGCTGGAAAAGCGGTACTGCATCACATACTGCGCGGAAGGAAGAGAATCCTCGAGCAAGCGCTCCAGCGTTACTTCGCCGAGGGAGCCACGCGATTTCGCGCCGCCCAAAATGCCTTCGAGGGTTTGCGCGGTCTGCGACATCTGCCTTCCGGCTTGCTGGACTTCTCCAAGTTGGCGCTGGATCTGGCTGATTTGATCGCGGGTGTTCTTGAGCTCGTCGGCCATCTTGGTTTGCGCGTCGGAAGTCATCTGGCCGGTAATCTGGGCGGAGTTCTTGATGGCGTCCTGCAACGCGGGAGCGACGCTATCGAGGCGCTGCGCGACACTTTTGGCGATGGTCTCCAATTGTCCGGTGCTCGAGGCTTGCGACGTGGCGATGGTTTGGAGGTCGCGGCGCAATTCGTTCATCTGCGATTCGATGGCGCCGCTTTTCTGGCGGCTTTGCAAGGCCTGCAGGGCCAGCCAGATCACCAGGATGGCCACGAGAATCACGCCGCCGATCAAGAATGCGTTCATTTACTCTCCGATACGAAGACGGGAAACGGTCTTCTTACTGTACTCGCACTAGCTACGTTCTGAAAACTCCTCCCAAAAGAAAAGAGCCCCCGGTCAGGAGGCTCTTTTCGCTTTGAACTGTCGATTGTTAACTCTGGACTGCCTTTTACCAGCTCAGCTTGAGAGCGAATTGAAACTGGCGCGCGTCGTAAGAGGCAGTTGGCTGGCCGGCGAAGCAGGTTGAGCCGCCGACCAAGGTGTCGCAAAGCTGGTTGACGGCGGCAATGTTGGTGCGGTTGAGGAGGTTGAACGCGTCGGCGATCACGTCGATCTTGAATCGCTCGCCGAGTGGAATGCGCCGGGAAAGGCGCATATCCACCTCGAAAAAGTTGGGTGATGTGAAGGCGTTCCGGCCGAGATTTCCGTTGCAGCCCGCGGGCGGAGAAACAAGAGGCACTGTGAACTTCGAGCCATCACTGTTGAGGCAGACATCGGGCGGACCGAAAGTCACGCCGGGAATAAAGGGCGAAGAGATGGCTCCGCCAACCGAAGGGCGTCCCGTAGACGCGCTAAAGTCGAGACGCGCGTTTTCGCCGGTAATGACGTTGAACGGCCTGCCGGAGGAGTACTCGATGATGGGAGAAAGAGTGAAATCGGCGACGAGATGCTTGAAGAAACCATCACCGGACTTGGCGCCGGCCGATTGGAAGACGGCGCTATTCACCCAGCGGTGGCGCTGGTCATTCACGGAATTGGAGCGCTCCAGATTGAGGAAGCGGCTGTCCTGAGGCTCGAGAGGGGATTGCAGGTCGGTTGCGTCATCAATGGAATGGGACCATGTATAGCTGGAAAGCAACTCGAAGCCATGGGAGAACCGCTTCGAGAGGTTAAAGGTCAAAGCGTTGTACCATGAGCTGGCGTTGGAGAGCTGTGCGTCGACGCTGTTGAAAGGAACAGGAGCTCCGAAGCCTTTGGGGTAGCCGGCCAAATTCGCCAGAAAGACTTGAGTTGCGTACCCGACGGCGAGGGGCTGTCCCGGCGCAACAAAACCGGCGAATGACGGATTGGGACCGGAGGGGCGGAAGAAGTTGAAGAAGGCCGCCGTGCCAACATACTGGCCGTTGAGGCTTGCTAATGGAGCAGGGCAACCGAAGAGTTGTCCGAGCGCGCTGGGTGCAACAACCCCAATGCCGCAAGTCGCGGCCGTCGGCGCCACATTCGAGGAAGGTGCCTGAACCGCGAGCGGGTTAGAAACGCTGAGGCCCGAAGCAACGGCGTTAAACGCGTTCTGGGCGAGCAGACGGGGATCGGTGCTATTCACATCCTGCGCATGGTTCAAGTGCACCCCGCGGGAGTGCTGGAAACCGAGGCTGAATTTCCAAGAGCCGGCGATTTCACGCTCGATGGTGAGATTCGACTGGTTTGCGTAACCGTAGACGAAGTTTTTCCCCAACGGAAGTGTAAAGGGCAGAATCGGAAGCGGGAATCCCGCAGTCAAATAATTTTGATTGGCAAAGAGCGAATTGGGAGCAAGAGGATCAAAACGCTGCTGATTGGGAAGGTAGAACATGTTCAAGAATGAAGGCGCGTTCAGCACGCCCTGGAAAATGGAAGAACCGTTGAGGTTCCCAACAGAGTCCTTGCCGCTGCCGCAATCTGGGGTGACGAGGCCGCAAGCGGAGGGTACGCCGCCGATAGAGAGCAACTGTACGGAGCGGCCACCGTCGGCAGTTGCGGCGTCGAACGCAGTGGCGAGCAACGGGTGGTCGTAGAAAATCCCGAAGCCGGCGCGGATAACGGTCTTGCCATTGCCTGCGGGATCCCAGGCCAAACCAATTCGGGGGGCTACGTTGTTGTAATCGCGCGGAATGCCTTCCACAACACCAAGAGCCTTCTCCGCGGCTGCATTTAGGGCAGTTCCGGGAGCGAGGAGCGGGCTGATTTCCATGTCATAGCGCACACCGTAATTGACGGTGAGGTGCCGGTTGATCCGCCAGTTGTCCTGGAGGAAGAAGCCCATGGGGATATTGTCGAAGGGGCTGTTGGAACTTCCAATTCCCTGGATGTAAATGGACGGAAGTCCCAGGCCGTAGGATTGCACGGGGGTTGTGCCCGGCAAAGAAAATTCACCCGGGGTGCAAGTCCCGTCATGGCCACCAGCAGCACCATAACAATCATGGATCGCACCACCCGTAACTGTTGACGTTGCGAGGCTGCTGAAGTTCACCACGCCGCCAAAATCAAGTTCAAAAATCTGGGCCTTCTTGGAGCGCAACTGGATAAGATTGAAGTCTCCGCCCATTTTGAAGGTGTGCTTGCCGCGCACCAGGGTGACGTTGTCCGTGAATTCGAACCGACGCTCGATGCGGTCAACCGGGGAATACGGTTCGCGGCCGAAGTAAGCAAAGCCAGGTATATTCACCGCGATATCGGAGCCGCCCGGCAGTTGAGAAAAACCAAAGTGAACCCCGCGGCGGGCGACCTGCATGCGGAACTCGTTGAAAGCGGTATCGCTGGCGATAGTGTCATGCTGAAACGTGAAGTTGAGGTCACGCGTCTGACTCAGGCCCGCGCGTGTACCGGAATTCTGGCCGAAGACCTGATTCTGCGAAGTGGAGGGAAGCCCGGTAACGAGAGAGGGCGAAATTCCCACGCGGAGGAATGAATTGTTGTGATTGTTCCAATGATGGTCGATTCGCGCTGACCACAAGCTGGTTTTCTCCATGACTGGGAAGTTGCCGCGAACGCCATTGAGAGAGGCAAAGGAAGCCGGAAGCGGGGCGACATAGACGCCTGCGGCTGAGCATGTTGCACCGTTGTTGACGGACTGTCCGGCGGGACAAGCAACCGGTACTGGGAATTGAGGCCCAGGGCCGGGATTGAGGAACCCCCCGGTGGCTGCGGCGGCAACCGCGCCAAAATCCACTTTGTTCAAGGCGACACTCGATGCCGAACCCATGAAGGCGGCGTAACTCGCGGCAAGTTGACCGAGCCCGTTCAGGGGGGTTGCCGCTGCGAACAGAGAATTGACGACGCTAGCCTGGTCGGGAGTCAATTGCACGGTGAGGCCGCCAGCGGCGGGAGGAAGCGTTACAGGCACCATACCGAAGTTGTTGATGCCGATACTGGAGAATCCCGACTCCTCGCGCTGCGTGTATTCGTAGGAGAAAAAAGCAAAAGTCTTGTCTTTCTTGATCGGGCCGCCGAACGTGAGGCCGCTCTGCGTGCGCGTGTAGGCTTGTTTGACCGGATCGAGATTTCCCGTGACCGGGTCGACTTGACCCGAGAAAGGATTGCGCGCCTGAAAGGCCTTGTTGCGGAAGTACCCGAAAACGTCTCCGTGAAAATCGTTGCTGCCGCTCTTGCTTACGATGTTGATGACGCCGCCGCTGGCGCGGCCATACTCGGCGTTGTAGTTGCTCAGGATGAGCTGAAACTCTTGGATGCCCTCTTGAGAGAGGGTGGAGCGAATGGCGTTGATGGAGTTGTCGACGGCATCCGCGCCGTCAACACTGACCGCGGTTCCACGGGCGCGCGCGCCGCCAATGCTCAAGCCGCTGTTGGGTGCCGGACCGATGGTCGGGGCCATGTCGCGAGTGGTCTGAGAATTCGTAAGCGTGAAATTGATGTAGCTGCGGCCGTTGATCGGGAGATTGTCGATGCGGCGCTGCTCGACGGTCTGCGAGACGTCGGATTTGGTAGTTTCGATGGGAGCGGTTTCCGCTGACACCGTCACCGTCTGTTGCACGCCTTTGAGGTCCAAACGCGGATCAAATGTGGCGCTCTCGCCGACGGTGAGAACAATGGAAGCATTCTCATAGACCGCAAAGTTCGCGCCGCCATCAACGGCCATCTTGTACTGGCCAGGCGGGAGTCCAACGAGATTGTAGCGCCCGCCATCATCCGTGACGGCGTTCCGCTGGGCGCCGGTGCCGACATTGGTCATGGTGACCTTCGCGCCCTTGACCGGCAAACCTTGAGGGTCGGAAACCGTTCCGGACAGCGTGGCAGTATTAACCTGTGCCCAGGCGGTCGTGGCCCACATCATCAGCAGCAAGCACAGCATGATTCCAACTGTCAGCGACCGAAAAATTCTAGATCTGAATTGCGAGCTTCTCCGAATCGAAGTTGACACACACGCACCCTGCCTGACTTGCATGAGTCCTCCTGTTGGCACCGACTAATCTTCCGCTACCCCTAGCGGTGGCGGGCCTCCCCGCCGCTTCCGAGATGAAACAATTGAATACACGGCTTTTACTGCAATATAGCGTTGCTTTCAACTGAAAACTTGCAATCCGTCCCCCAGAACAAACAATGGGGCAGACGACAGCGACTTTGGCACTCCAAGAGCCGAGTTGACGGCGCTGGGAGCGCCTAGTACCTGCGCAGAATCCGTGAAGGGAAGAGGAATGGCAAGAGACAAGGTACGAAACGATAGCGAAGCGAGGGAATGTCGCTTCTTGTCGCCATCCGTGCACAGGTGGCTGATTCAGGGCAGCGGCGCAGCTATAGAACGGCCGCGACGAGGCAGGTGTGAGAAGGGGAGCCGGTTACAGCTGGAGATGGCGCTGGACGAGTTTGCGCAGCTTTTCGCGGTCTTCATCGCGCATGTGCACGAATTCGACGCCGCTGCCGTCAGGCCCGATGTTGCGGACCACGGCGGTGAAATTGATCTTGCGGAGGCCGGCGCGGACTTCCAGTTTGATGGAGTCGCCGACGCTGAGTTTCCGCGGGGACTCAAGATAAGCGCCACCCAGGCTGATGGTCTTTACGCGTGCCAGGCCCGCTGAAGCGCCTTCGATCTGAGCGCGAAGTGGTGAGTCAAGAGGAACTCGTGTGTAGCGGCGCGGGATCACGTAACCGGAGCTGGACTGTCCCGGGGCTCCAAACGCGGCGGCGGCCTGCTTGAACGTCGGACGATCCTCGATCAGCGCCAGCGCATCTTCCGCTGCCGCGCGCAATCCTGCAGGCTCGGCGTAGGCGAGGCCCTCACGGCTCTGCGCCAGGGTACGGAGCAGTTCGGCAGCTTCCGAGGCGCGCAGGCGGCCGAGCGCTTCGATGGCTTTGATGCGCACAAACTGGTCGCGCAAAACCTCATGTTCACCGGCGGCGATTTCCATGAGTTGCGGCACGGCGGTGGTTTCCTGTGCCAGGCCGAGCTGGTCGATCATCATGGGAACGACCATGGGATGGGCGTCGGCGAGGATGGCGGAAAAGACAAAAGCGGTGCTCAGCGCTGATGCGGAATTGTTGGGACGCGAAAGCTCGCTGACGGCCAGGTCCTGAAGATTCCATTCCCAACTGGCCATGGCGCGCGCGAGGCCGCGCAGCAGGCGCTCGGGATCCGCCGCAGCAAGAAGTTTGATCGCGGCAGTCACGCGCTGGCGGCGGGCTTCATAGAGCCGCGTTTCGAGAAGATTGAGAACGGGCACGCCGATGGTCCGCAAAAGGCGAGCCATCGCGGGTACCATTTCCCCACCGCGGGGTTCGGTGAGGAGCAAGGTCATTCGATCGAGCAACCGCTCGGGGTCGCGCTGCAAGAGCCGAGGCAGGACGGGATCCAGCGCGCGGTTTGCCAGAGCGGCGTCCACCAGCAGGAGCCAGCGATCCTGCGCCACCAAGCGGTTTGCCAGTGTCGCCATGTGGCCGTGGTCCTTATCTTGAGGAACGCGCTCGAGACCGGTCAGTATGGTCTCGAAACCGGAATAGTCGGCGCGATTGACGGCAATGCGCCCGAGAGATTCGACGAAGGCCGCAAGCAGCGCTGCGGTTTCGGGAGACTTCTCCGTGTCCAGAGCTTTCATGGCTCCACGGCTCAGGTCTTCCGGCAACTGATTGGGCCAGAGGGATTCGAAGATCGAAGAAAGCTCGTTCAGTCCGGCAGCGACGGAGCGTCTTGCGGAAGGGTCCGCATGGTCGATGCGGCGCGCATAATTCAGCACGATGTTGCGCGCTTCGCGGCGAGGAGCGTCGGCGCCGGCGTCGGCGAGTTGGCCGAGCGTATGGCGCAGCGCTGCGACCGGAATGCACCAAACATCTGGTCCACGCAATACTGCCGATTTTTCGCGGGGCGAAAGTTCCAGCCAGAAGCGATCGATCAGCCGTTCACGGTGGGTGTCCGTCGCCCAGGTGACCGCGAGCGACGAGAGATGCTGCGAAGAATGAGGCCCAGAATAGCCACCGGCTTCGACCATGACATCGCTCAAGCGATAAAAAGTCGGCCTTACGGACGGGGCAGTCAGCGATCCGCTGGAAAACTCCGCACTGAGAAATTCAAAGATGATGTGTTCGGAGAGACGCAGCAAATAGGGTTGCGGGCGTTCGCCTTCGCGCGGCCCGTACTGCGAAACCGAACTTAGTAACATCGTTACACTCTCGCGGCTGGCTTCTTCCATCGCGCCGTGAATCGCACGCGCCGCTTCTTCCGGAGAAAGACCGCGGGCGGATTCGAGAGGCGGAGTCAGCCGCGCCAGCAGCCGCAGGCAAGCCACGAGATCGTCGAAGCCCGGAGCCTGGATGGGTGCATCGGCCGCTTCGCGCGGAGAATGTCCGCCATATGCCACGAGCGCGGCGATAAGGCTTGCCAGCACCGTATCCACCCGGCGCTCCGTTTGCGTATTGACGGAAATGCCTTCCACGCGGTTCTCCAAAAGCCGCGCCGGCCACCAACCATTGGCGCTACCGTTCGCGGGCTCTTCCGATCTTAGCAATGATGCCTTCACGAGGCGCGCGAGCGTGTCCAGTTCGCCTACATGGAATTTTTTCGAGAAGACCAGTGCGTGAACTCCGGCGCGCTGCAGGTCGACGGCTAGCGCCTGCATTTCTCCCCGTGCGTCCGGCAAGTGAGCGTCGCCGATTCTCGGCGCCACCAAACCGCCGCGCTCCACGCGGATCTCAAGGCCGCCCAGAGTTTCGGTAGCATTGCGGATGGAATCGTATGCGCTGTCCAGGCTGTCGAGCCGGCGCGGATGATCTTTTTCATAAAGACGTTCCGCCCGCATTAGCAGATGCAGGTTTCGGAGCGCTTTTTGGACTTCGAGGGCTTTGTGGTCGGTTGCAATAGCTGGAACGCGGGAGACCGCCGTCGCGAGCTGGCGCAAGTACGTACGCGGGGTAAGATCCGGGTTCGACTGCGACGCGGCTTCGACCTGTGCTTCGGGTATCGGTAATGTGGTCCTGATGACCAATCGAGTCTCCTGCGGTTCACTCACCCCAAGGGGGTGACGAAGGGCTGACTTCCCCCCAGCAACGACTCGCGCTGGGGCAGGTAGTCCCTACCTATAAGGCAAGCACGCCTCCGGCCCCAAGAGGATGCCTATAACTTCTTTGTTTGCAATGAATGCAGCCGAAGGTCCTAGAACTAGAAAGCGTCTAATGTAACAAAAAGTTACGGTTTGGGTAGGTCTTCTGAGGGCTCATCGAGTAAGGCGCTGAGACTAAATCACACCGTTTTCCGCGTGGGAACATCGCCTATTTCTGCTGCAGCGGCACATCCAGAGGGACGGTGCCGCCTTCGCTGGCTTGGAATGTCCTCTTCGCAAACTGAAAGCCATTCAAACGAACAGTCACAGTGTGGACCCCAGTGGGAACCTGCACGCGAGCCGGAGTGAACTGGCCGGTGGAGTTCCCGTCCACGATGATTTCCGCTCCCTTCGGAGTGGAATTTACCTGCGCCCAAGCGACGCGACTTGCGGATTTTTCGTTCAGCGGTACGTTGAGCAGCGTCTGGACGTTGTCCTTGACCTGAATGCCTCCGGCGTATGGCTCGTGGCCCTGAAGCCGCAAGACAAGATTGTATTGGCCGGGCGCCAGCGGAAGGGTGACCGGAGTCTGTCCTGATTGCTTTGCGCCGTTGATGAAGACATCGGCTCCCGGCGGCTGGCTGCTGATATATATGCCTTTGGCGAGCGATTCGAGTTTGATCTTCTGGTCCTGCGCATCGCCACTCTTCACCTGAAGCGCTGTTTGGACGGGTTGATAACCGTCCTTCTGCACTTCGAGGCTGTACTGAGCAGGATTCAAATTATTGAAGCTGCAGGGTGTCTCGCACTTGTTCAGGACGTGACCCGCCGGGCCGCGCAGCACCGCATGGGCGCCGATCACGTCGGTAACGACATGGATCGCTCCTTGCCCCGCCGAGGGAACCGGATGAGCGCCCTCGTCGGAGCCGCCCGTGGCCGCCACTGGAGTGTCATCGTATTCCAGGTGATCGATGACGCGAACGTCCGAAGGTGCGTTGCGCAATAATTTCAAGAGGGCGCCATGTTCCGCCGGGTGGAGCTTTCCTGCAAGTGTCAGCGTGTTGCCGGCGGCTTGCACTCTTACGTGGCCGGTCAATCCTTTTTCGGAGATGGCCTCTTCAATTCGCCCTTTGTATTCCGCTGTTTTCGGGCTGATGGTGTTCTCAAGTTTCTTGGGCGCCGGTTTTTCCGCGACGATTTCTGTGGACTTGGGCTCCGCCGGTTTTGGATCCACGCCGGCTACCGTTGCAGGATCTTTCGGTTGTGGAGACGTTTCGGTCCCGGCAGGACTGCTTGCCGGATTGGCCGGACTGGTTTCTGGTGTCGCTGGCGCCGCGGCGGGCAAGCTGCCGCTCTTTTTCTGCTCATCATGAAGTTCGCGCGCAGCCATGAAGACCGGCTTGATCTTGTTGGCTCCATAGACAATCACACCGAGAAGCAGCAACGCTGCTAAAATCGTTCCAACGACACTTTTCTTCTTTGGAGGTTCCGGGGTGGGCGTGATTATTCCGGTCCGCCGCACCACCGGAGTCTGGCCGGGAGCCGAGGCTCGCGTATTCAGCGAGCGCGCCGTTGCGGCGACGGTGTGGTCTTCGCTTGTAAGACCGCGGCCCGCGGGATTTCCGGAAACCAAGGTCGCTGCCGGCGAACCTCCGCCCATCATCATTGTCGATTGCGGATTGCCTCCACTCGGTGCAATTGTCCGGTAGTTCCGCAGATCTTCCAGCATTTCACGGCAATTTTGGTATCTCTGGTCAGGCTCTTTTACCAGCGCCTTCATGATTACGGCGCTGATTCCGGGGTGAATCGAGGGATCAATCTGCCGCGGCGGGACGGGATCTTCGTTCACAATCTTATAGATCACCGTGGTGATGTTCTGCCCCGGGAAAGGCTTTTCGCCGGTCACCATTTCATAAAGCATGACGCCCAGCGAAAAGATGTCGCTGCGCCCATCGACGGCGCGGCCCTTCACTTGTTCCGGCGACATGTAGCTCGGGGTGCCCATGACGTGCGCGGTTTGCTGGACGGTGCCGAACTGCAAAATCTTGGCCGTACCGAAGTCCGTGACCTTTACGGTGTCGTCGGCGGTGAGCATCAGGTTCGCGGGCTTGATGTCCCGGTGGATGACATTGCGTTCGTGCGCGAACTGCAGCGCGCTGCAAGTCTGCTCCATGATGCGCAGCGTGCGCGGCAGCGGGAACGCGTGGCCGCCGTCGAGTAGCGCCTGCAGGCTCTTTCCTTCCACCAACTCCATGGTGATGTAGTAGAGGCCGTCCTCTTCACCGGCATCGAAAACCACCACAATGTTCGGATGCGTCAGCAAACCAGCGGCGCGCGCTTCGGTCTGGAATCGCGTCAAAAGCTCCGGTCGCGAAAGTCCCGTGCCTTCTTCGCTTAGCCGGATGGTTTTTACCGCTACAGTGCGCCCGATCACTGGGTCCATGGCCTTATAAACGACGCCCATCGCGCCGCGGCCCAATTCTCCGACGACTTCGTATCTTCCGGCTTTTGTTACAGTTGGCATCATTCAAGCAATCTGTCGCCACACAAGGGCGGCACTAATAGTACAAATCCAATGGCGCGATTCGGGTAGCGGTTCTCGAAGGGAAGAAATATGGAAATACCCCCAGAGCTTCTATCGGCAAATTCCACATTTTTATCAGCGGAAATGCTTCCGCCGACACCCGGGCGCCCTATCCTGACAGTACCGAGCGAATTTTCTGCCGGTCAACCCTACTGGGGTACTAGTGTTGCGCACTCGATACGGTGGGAAAGCACTGTTACTGGAAAGCCTTCCCTATAGCGCCCCCGGCTGTCTCTTGTTTAGCCGGTCTTCAGCTTAGATCAGGGATTGCGAGTCGATTCCCCGGGAGACATGGTGCGTTCTGGCATGGGCACGTTGGTCTCGCGGATGGGGCGATCGACTTCGCCGGGGCGGGATGGTGCTTCGAGTCCATCCGTGAGCAGATAGCCTTGCAGGGCAATGCCGTTGGTCCAGACGCTCTCGAGCGCAGCGATGTATTCGATCTGCAATTCGTAAAGCTTTCTCTGAGCATCTAGCACGCGGGGATAGGAGGCCAGCATCTGGCCGTATCTCTCCACCATCAAGCCGTAAGCTTTCTTCGCGCGGGGGAGCATCTCGTCGCGATATTCCGAAGTCATCAGACGTGCGTTTGCGTATTGATCTACGGCAGAGGCCGCGCGCTCGCGCAACGTGAGCGCGATGCGTTTCTTTTCCTGCTCCGCGCGCTCGATATCGGCTCGCGCCGCGGCGACATTTCCCTGGTTGCGATTGAACAGAGGGATCTGTACCGCGACTTCCGCGATTCCTTCCCAGCCTTTTGCGAAAGGAGCGCCGCCGAGCAACTCGTGGTTGTATTCCAATCCGCCGCGGACCTGGACATCGGGAATCGCCTCCCGCTTGGCACGTTCCATAACACTTTGCGCGCGCGTTTCCGCCGTCTCGGCGATTCGAACGGCAGGGCTTTGCTTGGCGATCGATTCCACGGCTTCCTCTTCATTCACCTCCGGCCAGCCTTTTTCCAGATCGCCGGCCACCGTCGCCAGCGGCAGATCCGGCTGGCCAATCACTGCCGCCAGCGAACGCCATTCTTCTCGCAAGGTGTTCTCCTGCATCCGCGCGCTCATGCGCATCCTTTGCGCTTCCACTTCCGCTTCGAGCACTTCGGATTCGTCGGCTTGGCCGGTGTTCATCAGCCGACGCTGTGTTTCCACGGAATCCTGCGCGCTTGCTGCCATGTCGCGTCGGGCATAAAGCAGTTCCTGAACGGCCAGCACGCGCAAAAATGCCATCTTCACGGCGCTTTGCACGCGAATCTTCTGTTCCTCGGCTTCGATTTCCGCGAGTTTCACTTCCTTGCCGAAGACCTCCCGGCTCAAGCCGAGTTTTCCGCCGGTCACTATGGTCTGCTGCACAAAAAATCCTTGTTTCCCGCCGCCCACCGAGCCCCCGCGGATTTCATCGCCCGTGTAAGCTACCGTCGGATTCGGATAGAGCCCCGACTGCTGCTGACGCGCCTTCGCCGCGCGAATCTCCGCTTCCGCCTGCCGAAGCGTGGGATTCGATTCGCCAGCGATCTTCTGCACTTGTTCCAGCGTGACCAGCGCGTCCTTCGCATTTTCCTGCGCTCTTCCCATCCGAGGAAACTGCGGCTTCACCAGCGGACTCTCCATGTGACTGTGTGCTTCCTGCTTGGGCATCTGCATTTCCTGAGCCCACAAAGCACTAGACGGGACTAACAAGCATCCGAGAAGGATCGCTCCACATTTCACCGAAGCTCGCATTGTGTCTCCTCTTCTCTGTGTACTCTGCGATCTCTGCGTTAAATGTTTTTCCTGCCGTTCACGATTCATGATGATGCTCCGTTTGCGCGCCGGGCGTATCCTTCCGCGCTAGAATCGCATCGTATTCTTTCTCCGGAAGAACGCGGACCATCGTCATCATCCCCATCATTCCCGCGCTCCAATTTTTCGGCAGCCCGAAGGTTTCCGGTTTTTCCACCACCTCATCCATTCCCATTTCCATGAACGCATCCTGAGGAAAGCCCGGCACGCTCTCCGCGTTTGCCGCGATCGGCGATGGATGCACGTGTTCGAATGGCACGCTTTTCGCAAGCGACATCATCTGCTCGACAGCCTTTTCTTCCGTCTGATCGGCGGTCTGAATCTGCCGGTCGCGCAACAAATCCATCATGCTGTTCATCATGTGGTGCGGCAGGTGGCAGTGAATCATCCACGCGCCCGGATATTTCGCCTCAAACTCCACCACGCGCGCCTGCGCCACGCCCACCAGCACCGTGTTCATCGGATACCACGTGGATTCCGGCGCGCGGCCGCCTTCCGTGCCGGTGACAACAAACTGGTGCCCG
>JBGPIX010000139.1:0-12969 GCA_041485085.1 Candidatus Acidiferrum sp. | reverse complement strand
TCGACGCCAACGATGACGACCTGGAAGAGTTGCAAAAGCAAGTGGCCGACATTTGCAGCGGCCTGAAAGCCATCGACGCCAACGATGACGACCTGGAAGAGTTGCAAAAGCAAGTGGCCGACATTTGCAGCGGCCTGAAAAAGATCGCCGAGTCCGAAGTCGAGGTCGATAGCTAAACAATGAACGCGATAGAGAGGTCGAGCAGGATGCTGCGCTTCGATGGTGGTGTTTTCCAATGGGACCATCGATCGAATCGGCGGGTGCGTGAACCCGATCTGTTCGCAGAGCGAGTTATATGGTCGAAGGTTAACGAAGATGGCTCACTTGAAAAGGTGAACGATCCTAAGCTGCACGTTTCCCTCTCCGCTGAATGGCAGCGGCTCGATCGAGTCGGCACAAGGACGCGACTTCTCGCTAAAACCGCGTGAAGCCCCAGCCCTGACGTTCGGAAGTGTGAGGCGCACTATGCAAGCTCGTGTTTCGAGCCGGTGCGCCTCTTGCTTTTTGCGGGAGAGTCCGCAGGAAACTCCCGTCGATTTTTCTACACAACCTGCTATTCTGACGTTGCTCGAAAATGCTCCGCTCCCCGCGCAGCCTACCGGAACTGATTCGCCCCTTAGTCGCTCCACCTGTCTGGAATCGCAGCAACCGCCGCGCTAAGGATCGCCCGTGAGTTCCGCGCCGATGGGCGAGCTGACGCGGAACATTGTTCCAGAACAGTGTTCCGCTGGCGAAGCGGCCCGCATCCTCGGCATCTCGTCTGAAGAGGTCGATGAGCTTTGCGTGACTGGCACACTCGACGCCCACCTGGTGGACGGCCGATTTTGGGTCATCGAAGAGGACTCTCTTACTCGTTACCTTGCTGCGAATCCGCCATCGCAACCTAAAGACGCGCCGTGTCCCGATGGCAGTTGTACAGCGCATTGGGAGCGACGCGGGGCTGTCGTCCCCGAGTTCCGCGCGGGCTTATGTTTGAGGTGCTATTCGGGTGGGGCGCTTCCGATGAAACTGGACGTGGCCGCGAGCCAGGATTGATTCCCGGCCATGTCCGTTGGATTGCCGCAGGATTTTCATGCTTTCCGCCCCCGTGGGACTCGAAAACAACTGATTCTATAGGGCTTGCGGCGTTACTGAAGGAAAAAAACGGTGTGGGACTCGAATGGGACTCGAATTCACCTCTCTCTAACGTAGAATCAATCACTTACGAGTCCCACGGACGCTCCTACTCCCAAAGAGCGCGGAAATTCCGACCGGCATCCGATAGCAACAACAATCCTCACTAAGTCCCTTCTTTCTCTGCACTTCTGTCGTTTCCTGCCGTCTTCTGCCGCATCCTGTCGCACTCCCACTTATCTCGGAAAACCCCAGGTACCTCTGTTTCTGCGTTTTCTTTTCTGTTTCGCCTGGCTCTGGAATGGAACCAGGATTGGTCACTGAGGACTGACAGATGACAACGGAGCACCGTCGATCTGCAGCAGCGCCAGTTGCCCGCAGGCGGCCATTACGTCCCGTCCGCGCGAGTAGCGCACAAACGCCGGCACGCCGCGCTCCACCAGAATTCGCTGGAACTCTTCGATCCGTTCTTCGGACGATTCGCGGTAGGGGAGTTCTCCCGGGTTCCAGGGGATCAAATTCACTTTCACGCTCTTGAGTGGAGACAGCAACTGCACCACGCGTCGCGCATCTTCCGCTGCATCGTTTATTCCGCCGAGCATCACGTATTCAAATGTCAGGTGCTCCCAGGTGCGCAGCGGATACTCTTTGCAAGCCTTCATCAAGGCGGACAGCGGATATTTCTTGTTGATGGGCATCAGCGCGTCGCGCTGCTCGTCATTCGATGCGTTCAAAGAAATCGCGAGTTTCGGCCGCACCTTTTCCAGCGCCAGCCGCTCGATTCCTGGCACAATCCCGCTCGTCGAAAGCGTCACATGCTTTGGTGAGATTCCCAGCCCCGCCGGGTCAAGCATGATGCGTACCGCCGCCATCACCGGCTCGAAATTCAGCAGCGGCTCGCCCTGCCCCATCAGCACAATGTTCGTTTGGGGCGCAAGTTGCGCCTTGTGCTCTTCGAGCGGCAGCAATACTTGCGCCAGGATTTCTCCAGCAGTGAGGTTGCGAATCATCCCGAGCTGCGCTGTCAGGCAAAAATGACAATCCACCGCGCAGCCCGCTTGCGTGGAAATACAAATTGTCTGCCGTCCCTCGCTCGGCATAAACACCGCTTCCACCGAAGCTGGGCGACTCAGCTTCTCCTCGCCGTTTGCCAGGGCAAGCAGATATCGCACCGAACCATCCGACGAAGTAAATCTCCGCTTCACCTCCGGCAAAGTGACGCACGCTTCTCGCGAGAGCCGTTCCCGGAGCGCCGCGGGAAGATTCGTAATTTGCCTCACATCAAATTTTCTTTCGGAGTACAGAGCGTGATAGATCTGCGTGCCGCGAAACGCCGGCTCACCCAGCGACACGCAGAACGCGCGCAACTCTTCCTTCGATTTGCCCAGCAATTCCGTCTTGTCTTGATTACCGCGAATCATCTTCTCAAATCGCCGTCTAGCGCCGCCTACAGATTACCTCTTTTCCTTATCTCTTTACTTCGCTACCTCATTACTTCGCCTTTGAATCGCGCTATAATTCTTTGGCAATCCCCGTTTCCGCAGGATTGCTTTGGCGCTCAGTCTGCGAGAGCGTGCGAATCGGAGGCTTTCCATGGCGCAAAACGTAGCAACCGAACAACTCACCATTGCCGATTGGGTCAAGGGCCTCGCTTCCATTCCCGTTCGAGATTTCACAATCCAAAATGTGCAGGACTACGTTGTCCGCCACGCCGTCCTCCCGGAGACTCTCGACAAGTATTCCTATTTTTCGAAAGGCAGCTACACGCGCAACCTGATTTTCAAGAACGAGCTTTTCGAGTGCATGACCGTCTGCTGGGAAGTCGCCCAGCACAGCCGCATCCACAACCATCGCGACCAGAATTGCTGGATGTCCGCGCCCATTGGACGGCTCCGCGTTCAGAACTACCGCGTCGATCGCCGCGACGCCTCTCACGGCACCTGCAAAATCATTCCTACCGATATCTACGATCTCGACGCCGCGCATCCCGCTTACGTGAATCCCATCGAGCCCGTTCACGAAGTGATGAACCTGGCCGAATTCAACCAGCGCGCCGTCAGCATCCACATTTATTCCAAGCCCTTCGACAGTTGCGAAGTTTATCTTCGTGACCAGGGTACCTACTCCGACGTGCCGCTCTTTTACACCAGCGAATACGGCAAACTGAACGCGGAAAAGCTCCTGTAGCGCCGGCTTCTAGCCGGCGTCTTTCTTGTCAACTGTTGCAAAGCTCGAATTTGGCCATTTGACACCTTCCGTTTCTCCTTTCCACCCCGCCTGTGTCACAATATTTAGATGGCCACTGAAACGCGCGATATTCAGAAGCACGTTTTGTCCAACGGCCTCGTGGTCATTACCGAGACCATGCCCCACGTGCGCTCCGTCTCCGTCGGCGTGTGGGTCCGCAACGGTTCCCGGCGCGAAGTCCCCGAAGAAAACGGCCTCGCCCACTTCATGGAACACATGGTTTTCAAGGGTACGGAGCGCCGCTCCGCGGAAGCCATCGCTCGCGAAATGGATTCCGTCGGCGGCATGCTCGACGCATTCACTTCCAAGGAGCAGATTTGCTTCAACGCCAAAATTCTTGACGAGCACTTGCCCATCGCGTTTGATGTGATCGCCGACCTCGTGCTGCGACCGAAATTCGATTCTGATGATGTGAAGAAAGAACGCCAGGTCGTCCTCGAAGAAATAAAAATGGACCTGGATAATCCCGAATATCTCTTGCACGAGATTTTTACCAGCGGCTTTTGGCCGCGTCATTCGCTGGGCCGCCCGATTCTGGGAACGCCGGAAACCGTCAAAGGTTTTAATCGCGATTTGCTGTTTACACGCTTCCGGGACTGGTTCGCGCCGGATCATCTGGTGGTGACCGCCGCGGGCAACGTTACGCACGAGCAGGTGCTGGAATTGGTGCAGCGAGAGTTCGGCCACATGAACCCGACGGGACCCGCCGAGAGCGATGGCGCTCCGCAAACGGAAGCTCCCATTCACCTCGAAACCAAGCGCGACCTCGAACAGGTACATCTCTGCATTGGCGTACCGTCCGCCCCGCTCGGACACGAAGACCGCTTCGCTGTCGCCGTCCTCAACAATCTTCTAGGCGGCGGCATGTCCTCGCGTTTGTTCCAGAATATTCGCGAAAAGCAGGGCCTTGCTTATGCGGTGTTCAGCGAGCTCACGCCCTATTCCGACGCCGGGATGATGACGGTTTACGCGGGCACCGCCGCGGAAACAGTAGGCCAGGTCATCGATCTCACCATTAAGGAATTTCGCGCGTTGAAGGAAGCATCGGTCGCGGAGGAAGAACTGCGCCGTTCGAAGAATCACCTCAAGGGCTCGCTGATGCTTTCGCTGGAATCAACGAGCTCGCGCATGTCCAATCTGGCGCGACAAGAGTTGTATTTCGGACGTTTCTATTCGCTTGACGAAATCCTCGCGGGCATCGAAGCCGTCACCAGCGAAGAACTCCAGTCACTTGCGCAGCGCTATTTCCAAGCCACGCAAATCGCGGTCACCGTCCTCGGTCCGCTTAACGGTTTCGCTCTCGACCGTTCCCGCCTGTCCTGCTGAAACTTGCACTTGTTGGATTCAATTTGTTACGAGCAAGAATTCTTCTCAAGCGATCGCAAATTCAAGCCCATCGAGATCGGCTGCGGATGACGCGTATTCAATATGGAGAACTCGTCTCGGGGAATCCGATTGCGATTTGGAAGACGCGTGGACGATCAAAGGTCGCATCGCCAAAACTCCACCCTGGGGCGCGAGGCAATCAACGGCCGTCACTCGTGTTGATAAATCATGTAACGATTCGTCAGTGAGCACACCCAACGTGTGAGTTCCGGGTAAAACCCGCAATGGTCCGTTTGCAGCAGTGGAATCATCAAGGTGAACGCGAAGCGCCAAGACTTGGCTTAGCGCACTCGCCGGAGCATGAGCGTAAGTCACACCATCTTTTATTGACCATGGCCCCCAACCGGACGCCTCGCGGCGCTCCCGCAAAGGCAATGCCGTATCCTGATGCCAGACGACCAGCCAATTTGCCGTTGGAGACTTATCGAACAATGTTGCGCGGAACGGAAACGCTTCTTCACCCAGAACTTCTTGCGCGATTCGCATGAGCTGCGCGCTCCGAGCAATCCTGGTTACTGCGGGAAGCCTCATAGCGTGGCGCACGCCGGCCCTGCTGCGGGGCAAGTGTGCGGTGCGAAGCTCCTCGAGCAATCCTTCGACTTCCTTTGGCACCAGGACTGCCGGAATTATCGCGAAACCTTGTTTTTAAATCGGGTCCAGCCAGCCCAAATTCTGCTCCTGTAAATGGAAGGCGAGTTCTAGTGTTGCGTAGCGCGGTCGGCGTTGACGGCGGCGCCGATGATGCCCATTTCGTCGGACGTCGGCACGACCTCGAAGCGGCTGCCTTGCAGCGGACTCATTTTGACCATTTCGTGCAGCAACCTGTCCAGCAATCCGATGTCGATAAACTTCACTTCCGGGCCAGTGATAAAAAATGTTCCCGGGCCTTCCATGTGGATGCTGGTGGCAGTGGCAGCAGCCAATGCGCGGTGACACAAGGTAACAAACTCCGTGCATCGCGGGTCGCCTGCGCGCGCGTTTTCAAAGACCTCATCGGGTTCGAGATCCAGGAAACGCAAGCGCATGGAGCGGCGTCCGAGGATTCCTTCCAGATGTCCGCGACCGCCGCAACCGCAAAAATTCTCTTTGGGATCCAAGGTTACGACGGAGTGTCCGCCTTCCCAAATTCCCTCGCTGGAAGGAAAGCGGCCGAAGCCTACGCCGTTGCCGAGCGTCCACACACGAATCAGTTTGTTCAGCTTGCCCTGCGTGGCGGCGATTCCCGCGGCCATCACGTCGGCATCGTTAAAAATGCGCACTGGAGTTCCGGCAAGCTTGCCGCTCAGCGCGGAGGACAGGGCCGCTTGCAATGCAAACCCCTTTGTCTGCTGGAGGTTGGGAGAATCCTCGATAACGCCGTTTCGAATGATGCCGGGAAATCCGATACCGATGGCTTCAATCTTCGCTCCATCGGCCACTTTCTCGATTTGTTGGCGGATACAGTCGACGATGCCCTCGGCGGGCATGGACTGCAGCGGGTCAAGCGATTGCGGTTTCTCCGGAAAAACGTTGAGCGCGCCGAGAACCTTGTGGGCCTCCACAAGGCCAACGGCGATATGTTCCATCACCAGCACACCCACTGTCTTGCGCATCGTGCTCCTGCCAATCTTAGGTAGTCGAAAATAAGGGCATTCGACTCCTCACCCGGACGTGTCTACGTCCGGGACAGTTTGTTCAACCCGTTGAACGCCGCCGCCTTATAGCATTCGGCGAGCGTGGGATAATTGAAAACGGTATCCACGAAATATTCCACCGTGCCTTTCAGAGCGAAAACCGCTTGTCCGATGTGCAGCAACTCGGAAGCTCCTTCGCCGATGATATGCACGCCGAGCAACTGCTTGGAGGAAGGATCGAAAATGAGTTTCAGGCGGCCGGTGGTGTCGCCGCGAATCTGGCCGCGGGCGATTTCGCGGAAAAAAGCCATTCCGACTTCGTAGGGGATGCCATCGTCGGTGAGTTGTTCCTCCGTTTTTCCGATGAACGAAATTTCGGGAATGGTGTAAATGCCGTAAGGATAATTCGCGCGATTTGAATTGGTGGGGATGCCGAACGCTCTGGCCGCAGCGATGCGGCCTTGTTCCATGGAGACCGAGCCGAGGCTGGGAAACCCAATCACATCTCCCACGGCGAAGATATGCGGCTGCTTGGTGCGGTAATTTTCATCCACGGCAATCCTACCGCGCGCGTCGGCCTCCAGACCGGCCGCGGCCAGATTCAATTCATCCACGTTGCCTTGGCGGCCCACGGCGTACAACAGCGCCTCGCCGGAAACTTTTTTCTTGCTCTTGAGGTTGGCGACGACGGCGTGCTCGGGAGTTTCCTCGACGCTTTCGACTTCCTCGTTCAGACGCAGGGTGACGCGACGGTCGCGCAAGTGGTAGCAAAGGGCTTCGACCATTTCGGCGTCGGCAAATTCGAGCAACCGCGGGCGCTTTTCGATCAGTGTGACGCGCACGCCCAGCGTCGCGAACATGCAGGTGTATTCCACGCCGATGACTCCGCCGCCCACGACAATCATGGACTTGGGAATCTCCGGCATGCGCAGAATCTGGTCGCTATTGATGATGGTCTTGTCGTTAAACGGGACGAGGGGAGAGACCGCGGGTTTCGTGCCCGTGGCGATGACGATATGGTCCGCTTCCAATTCAGATTGTCCGCGAGAGCTGGTCACCTGCATATGGTGAGGATCGATAAAGCTGGCTGTTCCCGTGAGGACGTCGATGCCATTGCGGGAAAGTTGTGCGCGGATCACATCAATTTCGGTCTTGATGACGTTGAGGGCGCGGAAGGAGAGATCGGCCATGGTGATCGGCTCTTTCACGCGATAGTTGACGCCGTAGATGCTTTGATACTGATAGCCGGAAAGATGGAGGACGGCTTCGCGGATGGTTTTGCTGGGGATGGTGCCGGTGTTGATGGCGGTTCCGCCGATCACCTCCAGCTTTTCGACGAGGGCGGCGCGCTTTCCGAACTTGGCCGCTTGAATCGCAGCGCGCTGGCCTCCGGGCCCGGAACCAACCACGATGAGATCGTACTTTTCCATGGTTTGCCGCGGGAGTATATCACTGTTGGAATCGTGGAGTCCTTGTTGACGCGCGCTTGCTGGTCTGCCATGATTTTGAAAATTTGTTTGGCGTGCCGTTTAGGAGAAAACGATCGGCTTGCGGGTATCCATTCTGGCGTCTGGCAGCTCGGGCAATATTACGCTGCTCGAGACCGAGCGAACCCGCCTCCTCATTGACGCCGGTCTCGGCAAGCGCGAGACGCTTGCCCGCCTCGCGGCTGTCGAAAGAACCGTCGAGCACATCGACGGCATCCTCATTACCCACGAGCATACGGACCACTGCAACGGACTTCCGCAGATGCTGGGCCTGTGGAAAGCACCGCTCTACGTCACTGAACCTACTCTGGGGGCGATGCAGCGGATGCTTCCGGAAACGTTTGGCAAGCGGCTCAATCGCGTGGAAGCCATTCAGCCGGGGCAGCATTTCACCGTTGGCGATATCGACGTGCACGCTTTCGCGATTCCACACGATGCCGCCGATCCTATCGGGTTCACGTTTCGTTCGAATGGGGCGAAGATGGCGATTGTTACCGACCTCGGCTACATGCCTGAACTGGTCAAAGTGCATCTTCGCGGCGCCGACTGCCTCGTGCTCGAATCGAATCACGATCTGGACATGCTCAAGGTCGGGCCGTATCCGTGGGTGGTGAAGCAGCGGGTGCTGAGCCGCACCGGGCATCTTTCGAATCACGCGGTGAGCGAATATCTTTCGGACCCAGACGGGTTCGATGCCGTCGCGCGCTATCTGGTCCTGGCCCACGTCTCGCAGGAAAACAATAATCCCGATCTCGTGCGGCTTTCTGCCGAGGAAGCTCTGAAGCGCCGCCCAGCCGAGTCCGCCTTTACCGGCGAACTCCTGGTCGCCTCGCAGCACGTGCCGCTGAAGCCTCTCGAGCTTTAGCAATTTTTTCGATTTGACCCATTCAACATTTCATTCGCTTTTTCCCGGCGGTTCTCCTAAACTTAATCGTTCTTGGTAGAGGTGCGGAGGCCATGAGTAGCCGGGCACGCCATTCCGATCAGCTTCGGAGGCTCGCGCGAAAGGGGTAGTCCAGTTTTAGATGTTGTCCGCCGAAATCGCTGCGGTAGCTGAAACCGCGGTGGTTGGGGAACAGGTCCAAGGCCTGTTCACTGTCATCCGTTGATTCGGGTGAAGCGCTATCGAGAGGCGGCAGCCCGATTTGTAACCTCGCGGTTCCTTCCTTTCGTTTCGCTCATCCAGAAAAGCCCAGATTCGAATGAATGTTTTTGAACTGACGCGCGCGCTCGTCGATATTGAGTCGACTACCAACCACGAGAAAAACGTGGGCGACTACCTGTTCGCGCATTTGTCCGCGCTGACCGCGCGATACAACGGACGGATCGAGCGCATCCTTGCTGAGCCCAATCGGGACAATATTTTTGCGTACTGGGGCGAACCTGTCGTCACGCTCTCCACGCACACGGACACGGTGCCGCCGTTCTTTGGCTCTCGCGAGGATGGGGAGTTTATATGGGGACGCGGATCTTGCGACGCGAAAGGCATCATCGCGGCGATGATTTCTGCGGCGGAGAGACTGCTTGCGGCGGGCACGCGCAATTTCGGGCTGCTGTTTGTGGTCGGGGAAGAGCGCAACAGCGCTGGGGCAATCGCCGCGGCGGCAACTCCGCGCGGCTCGCGATTTCTTATCAATGGGGAGCCCACTGAAAATCGGCTCGCGCTCGGTTCGAAAGGGGCGCTGCGGTACGAAATCACCGCCCACGGTAAACTCGCGCACTCGGCCTATCCCGAGCTTGGTCATTCCGCCATTCATACACTGCTTGATGTTCTCCACGACATTCGGCAGATTCCGCTGCCGCACGATGCGTTGCTGGGGCAGAGCACGCTAAATATCGGAACGATTGACGGCGGCCGCGCGCCAAATGTAGTCGCCGATCTAGCTGAAGCGGAAATCATGTTTCGCACGGTCGGTGATCCGGCAAAGACACGGGAAGCGGTATTGGCGACGACGGCGGGACGCGTGGAAGCGCGGGAGGTTTTTTACACGCCGGCCATGCAATTGGCGAAGCTCGATGGTTTGCCCACAACGGTTGTGGCATTTACGACGGACATTCCCAGCTTCGAAGGTAGCTGGGGAAAGCCGTTTCTCATCGGACCAGGCAGCATTCATGTTGCGCACACCGCGGAGGAGCGCATTTCCAAGAAGGAATTGTCCGAAGCGGTGGAGATCTACGCGCGAATGACGACCCAGCTCCTCGCTACTGGAGGGAGCGGGGCATGAGCCTCGGCCTTGCCATCGTTGGTTACGGAAAAATGGGCAAGCTTATCGAGCGGCTTGCGCCGGAGCATGGATTTGAAGTGCGCGCGAAATTCGACGGCGCCAACAATGCGCATGCCCAGGCGCTTTCGCACGAAACGCTGCGCGGCGTGGATGCGGCTGTGGAGTTCACGACGCCGCAAGCCGCGGCGGAGAATATCCGGCGCCTGGCAGTACTTGGCGTTAACACCGTCGTTGGCACTACCGGCTGGCTGGAGCAGCTTCCGTCGGCACGCGAGGCGGTGGAGCAGGGTAAGACGGGATTGGTTTGGTCACCGAATTTTTCGGTGGGAGTGAATTTATTTCTCCAGGCTGTTGCTCACGCGGCGGCGCTGTTCGCCAATCATTCCAAGTATGAAGCATGGGGCTGGGAGATTCATCACGCTTCCAAAAAGGACGCGCCTTCCGGAACTCTCAAGAAAGTTGCCGAGGAAATGCGGGCCGCTGGCTACCTCCGGCCCGTCGGACTCAGCGCGAATCGCGCGGGTGCGCATCCAGGTGCGCATGAAATCGGGTTTGATTCAGCTGCCGACACGATCACGCTGCGGCACACGGCGCGAAGCCGTGAAGGATTTGCACATGGTGCGCTGCAGGCCGCGCGTTGGATTGCGGGCAAGAAGGGTTTCTTTGAGTTCAAAGAGATTCTGGACGAGCTGAGTTGATGGACCGCAAGAGAGAAACATCCCGGCCGACGAATTTGAATTTGGGAAATAAGACCGCTGGATAAGAAGGAGAAACACCATGTTCACGGGTACTGGCACGGCATTGGTCACTCCGTTTCGAGGCGATGGCTCGCTGGACGAAGCCACGCTGCGGAATTTAATCAAGAGGCAGATTGAGGCGGGCATCGATTTTCTTGTGCCGTGCGGCACGACGGGCGAGAGTCCCACGCTCACGCACGAGGAGCATCTTCGTATCGTTGAAATTACTGTCGAACTCGCGAAGGGGCACGTTCCGGTATTGGCCGGCGCAGGGGGATACAACACCGCGGAAGTCATTGCACTAGCGCGCGAGCTTGCCGCTCTTGGCGTGGATGGAATCCTGTCCGTTACGCCCTACTACAACAAACCTACGCAGGAAGGACTTTTTCAGCACTATCGCGCAATCGCCGAAGCGGTACCGGTGCCCATCATTCTCTATAGCGTACAGGGGCGAACCGGGGTAAACATCGAGCCTGCGACTGTGAAGCGCCTAGCGGAAATTGAAAACATTGTTGGCATCAAGGAGGCTTCTGGTAACGTGTCGCAGATGGCTGCGATTCTCAACGTAGTACCGGATGATTTCATCGTTCTCTCCGGAGACGACGCGATCACGCTTCCGGTGATTTCGCTGGGTGGATGCGGTGTGATTTCCGTGGTTTCCAACGAAATCCAGGCGGAGATGGCGCAACTGACAAGGCTTGCGCTCAACGGGGATTTCCCTGGTGCGCGCGCGATTCACCGCCGCTTCCATTCGCTGATGGAAATAAATTTCGTCGAATCGAATCCCATCCCGGTAAAGGCGGCGATGGCGGAAATGGGGTTGCTCGAACCGGTGTGGCGCTTGCCACTTGTGGCGCCGAAAGCGGAGAATCAGGCGCGCATCCGGGCCGTGCTTGAAGCGCTCGAACTCGTCGAGCGAATTCCGGCCGTGCGCGGCGCCGAGAGGGTTCATGCTGCCATCGCAAGTTGAGCGGCTGTTTGACGAAGCTCCTGCGCATTACGAAGAAGAACATCGATGGCTCTTCCGGGATTTTAAGGCGGCGCTGAATCGCGGAGAGATTCGCGCGGCGGAACCGGATGCCACAACGAAATCCGGCTGGCGCGCGAACGCCTGGGTGAAAAAAGGAATTCTGCTCGGTTTTCGAATGGGCGCTATCGCCGACATGTCGATTGACTCGGCGAAGCAGCCATTCTTTGACAAATCCACTTATCCTGTGCGGGCGTTCACTTCTTCGGATGGCGTTCGAATCGTTCCCGGAGGCTCCAGCATTCGCGATGGCAGTTACATCGGCCGTGGCGTGATTTGCATGCCGCCGATGTTCGTGAATGTCGGCGCTTACGTCGGTGAAGGCACGATGATCGATTCGCACGCGCTGGTGGGGAGTTGCGCGCAGGTCGGGCGCAACTGCCACATTTCAGCGGGAACGCAAATCGGCGGAGTTCTCGAACCAATTGGCGCGTTGCCGGTGATCATCGAAGATGAGGTTCTGGTCGGAGGAAATTCCGGCGTTTACGAGGGAACTGTCGTGAAGCGCCGAGCCGTTCTCGGTACGGGCACAATCCTGAATCGCTCTATTCCGGTTTACGATCTCGTTCGCGACAAAGTTTACACAGCTACCGAGACAGAACCGCTGATTATTCCCGAAGAAGCTATCGTGGTGCCTGGCTCTCGCGCTGTCTCGCATCCCTCTGGGGCAAAATGGGGGCTTTCGCTGCAAGCTGCTGTGATCGTGAAATATCGCGATTCGAGGACGGATGCCCGCATACAACTGGAAGATTTGTTGCGCTAGCGCTGATTTCTCTGTTACGAAAACGTAGCGCGTGCGGAGCGCAGGAAAGCGGCCCGCCTCAGAAGGCGGGCCCTACAGGAATTGGGAAATTGCGCAGAATCTTATGAGAAGCCTTGGCGGCGTTTTATTGCGTTAGGATTTTTTCAAAAAATTGGAGCGCGCGCGGATCGTTCGATTGGCCCAGCCAGAACATCGCTTGCTTGCGTACTTCGGCATTGTGGTTCGTCTGTGCGACTTCGATCAGTTTCGGCACGCCTTCCTCTTTTGGCAACTGGCTTAGCGCAAAGACCGCTTTTTTCTTCACGTCCGTGTCGGGATCGTCCTCGATCGCGCCAGTGATCGTGCCCATTGCTTTCTTTCCGGCCTTCTGC
>JBGPIX010000138.1:0-13015 GCA_041485085.1 Candidatus Acidiferrum sp. | reverse complement strand
GTGGTTTGCGCATTTGTGCTGCACAACTACGTGAACCTGAACATCGGGCTGAAACTCGCTCTGGGACAGGCTGTGGCTTACTTCGTCCAGTGGACTATCATCGGCATAGTCATCGGTCTGATTTACAAACCCCTCGCTACACCATAAGCCTATGATAAAAGGCGACGCTGTTGTTGCTGACAGCAGAAACATAGCGCTAAGGCCCGGCCCTGAATAGACGAGCCAGGGCCTGCGCTGCAAGCGCGATCACGTAGAGGGACCCCTCGACGAGGAAGCAGGCAAGTCAACCGTTAAACGCAGGGCGTCGCATGATCATGATATTGATAGGATGCCATGGAAGTTGGACAGGATTCAGGTAGATTCTTGCGCTGGCGGGGGCAAGGGGGGCCGTGTTTGACCGCATCGTGACGCGACGGTAGAATTTAGATTCCACGCGGTAGGGTCTCGCGTTCAGTTCCGCAAAGGACCAGACGAACAGCAAATCGGCAGGCTTCAGAGATTGAGGAGGAAGTATGGCTACGTCAGTTGCGCCTCGGATGTTCAAGAACTTCATCAACGGCGAATGGGTGGATTCGCGGAGCGGGAAAGCCTACGAAAACCGCAACCCCGCGAACACCGACGAACTGGTCGGGATGTTCGTCTCCGGAACCGAGGAAGACGCCAAGCAGGCGATTGACGCCGCCAAGGAAGCGTACAAGAAGTGGCGGCTGGTGCCGGCGCCCAAGCGCGCCGAGATCCTGTTCCGCGCGGCGGAACTTCTGGTGCAGCGCAAGGAAGAGTTTTCCAAGGACATGACGCGGGAGATGGGCAAAGTCCTCCCGGAAGCGCGCGGCGACGTCCAGGAAGCCATCGACATGACCTATTACATGGCTGGCGAAGGGCGGCGGCTGTTTGGCCAAACGACTCCCTCGGAATTGCCGAACAAGTTTGCGATGAGCGTGCGGCAGTCTATTGGCGTGTGTGGCCTGATCACTCCCTGGAACTTTCCGATGGCCATTCCATCATGGAAAATGACGCCGGCGCTGATTAGCGGTAACACTGTGGTGATTAAACCAGCCCAGGATACGCCGCTGTCCGTTTACAACTTGGTGCAAGTGCTCACCGAGGCGGGCATCCCGCGCGGAGTGGTGAATCTGGTAAGCGGAAGCGGATCGACCGTCGGCGCCACAATGGCGGGCAGCCCGGATGTGCCCGTCGTTAGCTTTACAGGTTCCACCGGAGTAGGCCGCGTCATTTCGCAAACCTGTGCGCCGGAGTTCAAGCACTGCAGCCTCGAAATGGGCGGGAAAAACATCATCATCGTCATGGATGACGCCAATCTTGATTTGGCGGTGGACGGGGCGGTATGGGGTGGCTTCGGCACGAGTGGCCAGCGCTGCACGGCGGCTAGCCGCGTGGCCGTCCACAAGAGTCTGTACAAGGAATTTGTGGAACGCTTTGTGGCGAGGGTCAAATCGCTAAAAGTTGGCAATGGGCTGGATGCTTCCATAGACATGGGCCCGTGCATCAACGAGTCGCAATTGAAGACCGTGATGTCGTACGTGGAGATTGGGAAAAATGAGGGAGCCAAGTTGCTGGCTGGCGGCAATCGGCTGGACGGCGGGGCGCACGCGAAAGGCTGGTTCCACGAACCGACCGTGTTTGGAGACTGTTCGCCGAACATGCGGATTGCCCAGGAAGAAATTTTCGGCCCGGTCGTCTCGGTGATTCCCATCGACAGCCTGGAGCAGGCCATCGACGTGGCGAACGGTGTGATCTACGGACTCTCCGCTTCCATTTACACGCGGGACGTGAACCGCGCTTTCCAGGCTACGCGTGACATTTACACCGGAATTGTCTACGTGAACGCGCCAACCATCGGCGCTGAAACTCACTTGCCCTTCGGTGGCACCAAGCAAACCGGCAACGGCCACCGCGAAGCCGCCATTTCGGCCATCGATTTCTTCACCGAGTGGAAGACCGTTTACATCGACTATTCCGACAAGCTTCAACGCGCACAGATCGATAACAATTGAGGCGTGGCAAATCCTGCTCCGCCCATTCTTACGGCAATGTGGGAGGTGTCTCACGTTGACCGCGCTTGACACGCTTCCTACAATATAGCTAGCGCTCTTTAGCACTAGGAGTAGAGTGCTGCTATGAGGAATTCAGCGCTTCAGGAACGGCGGAACCGTCAGATTCTGGCGGACATCGTTCGCGCGTACATCGAGACGGGCGAGCCGGTATCCTCGCGCGCCATCTCAAAAGGTTTCGAGGAATCGCTGAGCACCGCAACGATTCGCAACGTCATGGCGGACCTGGAGGATGGCGGGTTTCTGTACCAGCCGCACACGTCGGCAGGGCGCGTGCCAACGGCGGCGGCATATCGTTTTTTTGCGCAGGAGATTGCTTCGCAGGCGACCATCACCACGGTGGATCGCGAATGGATCCAGCGCGAGATGGGCGGGGCCACCAGCGCCGCGGAAATCACCGAGCGCGCTGGACACGTGCTGGCGGAAGTCTCCAACGGCCTCGGCATCATTGTCTCGCCGCCTCTGGGCAAGACCGTTTTGGAGCACGCGCGTATGTGGCTCTTGCCGGACGGTCGCGTTGTCGTGGTACTGATCTCGCCCGGCGGAAACACGCGGGACAAGATTCTGCGGCCCAACCGGTTGTTCACCCAAACCGAACTGGATGCCACCGCCGACTTTTTGAACCGCCACTATTCCGGCTGGACGCTCGAAGCAATTCGCGCCGACCTTTTACAGAAGCTGGCCACCGAGCGCGAGCGGTACGAAGGCATGGCTCAGAGCGCTCTGACGCTCTGCGACCCCGCCGTGCTGGGAGATGAGTCGGCCTTGCACGTGCATGTCGAAGGCACTGCGCAGATCATCGGCGCCACTGAATTTGTGGACCAGGCGCAGTTGCGCGATTTGCTCGCAGCCATCGAAGAGAAACACCGGCTCGTGACCGTGCTGAACGCCTGCATTGAGACGCCTGAACCGGTGCACGTGCAAATCGGCGTGAAGGAAATCTCTGAAGCGGGCGAGAACCTGGCGCTGATCAGCGCCGCCTACACTCGGCACGATCTGGTGCAGGGTTCTCTCGGCGTGCTTGGGCCGACGCGCATGCATTACGAACGCGCCATGACCGCCGTCGCCTATGTGGCGCAACTCTTCAGCGAAGCGCTGAGCAAGACTTGAGAAACTTTTGGCCCAGGAGAAGTGAGAAAGTGAGTGACCCGGAAGTGAAGATCAATCTCAACGTTAACAAGGACGACGACGCGAACGTCGAACAATCCGCGGAAGCGCAAGCCGTAGCTGCGGACAGCGCAAAAGCTGACGCGGAAGTCGCCAAGCTTGGCGCTGACCTCGAAGAATTGCGCCAGACGCTGCTACGCCGCCAGGCCGACTTCGACAACTACCGCAAGCGCATCGAGAAAGAACGTTTTGAAGACTCCAAGCGCGCCACCGCTCGCGTGATCGAAGGGCTCATTCCGGTAATCGACGGTTTTGAACACGCTCTTGCGGCACACCGCGAAGCCGAGTACGACAATTACCGCAAAGGCTTTGAGCTGATTTTCAAGCAGCTTCTGGAAAACATCACCAAGCTGGGGGCCGAGCGGATCGATCCCGTGGGAAAATCTTTTGATCCACACCTGCATCAAGCCGTGGATCGCCTTGAATCGGCGGACCACGAGGACGGCACCATCCTTCAGGTCTTTCAACCAGGATATGTTTTCCATGGGCGCGTGCTTCGCCCCGCCATGGTGCGTGTAGCGGTGCATCCGAATCCCGCATCGAAGGAAGCAGTCAACTAAAGGAGATTGAGAGTTTCCATGTCCAAGGGGAATCAAAGAGACTACTACGAAGTTCTGGGCGTGACGCGCACCGCAGCCGTCGACGAAATCAAGTCCGCCTACCGCAAATCGGCGCTGAAGTGGCATCCTGACCGCAATCCGGAAAATAAGGCCGAGTCGGAAGTGAAGTTTCGCGAATGCACCGAAGCCTACAGTGTGCTCAGCGATGCGCAGAAGCGCCAGACTTACGATACCTACGGTCACGCGGGCCTTTCCAGCAGCCCTGGTCAGGGATTTGACAACACCGTCTTCCAGGATTTCCACGATATCTTCGGAGATTTCTTTGGCTTCGAAGATTTGTTTGGAGCAGGCGGCGCTCGTCGTGGGCGCAGCCGTGCACAACGTGGATCCGATTTGCGCTACGACATGACGCTCACATTTGAAGAGGCTTCCGCGGGCGTAACCACCAAGATCAAGCTGCCGCGGCAGGAATTCTGCGAGGCTTGCAACGGCACCGGTGCGAAAAAAGGCACTGGCGTCCAAGCCTGCCAAACTTGCGCTGGCCGCGGGCAACTTGCCTATCAACAGGGATTCTTCACGATCACGCGCACGTGCCCAGCGTGTCAGGGCGCGGGGCAAATCGTGAAGGAGCGCTGCCAGGAGTGCCGCGGGCAAGGACGCATGGAGCGCGAAAAAACCATCGAACTGCGCATTCCGCCCGGTGTGGATACCGGCACGCGCCTGCGCGTCGCTGGCGAAGGCGAGCCCGGACCGAATGGCGGCCCAGCGGGTGATTTGTACGTCGTTCTCGAAGTCAAGGAGCATCCATTCTTCGAACGGCGCGGCGCGGATTTGTATTGCACGATTCCCCTCAGCATCGCTCAAGCGACTCTCGGCACGGAATTGCAAGTCCCTGGATTAGGCGGGGAAGAGAAACTGAAAATTCCCGAAGGCACCCAGAGCGGCGCCGTCTTTCGCATCAAGGGCAGGGGACTGCCCGACCCGCGCGGTGGCGGCAAAGGCGATTTGTATTACCACGTGCGTGTGTTGACGCCAACCAAGCTCACGCGCGACCAGCGAAAATTGATCGAGCAGCTCGGCGCCACCATGAAAGTGGAAAACAAGCCCGCCGACCGTAACTCCTCGATCTTCGACAAAGTCAAAGACATCTTCGGCTAGTGGACTCAAAGGTCCGATATTTGTAGTCCCGCGTTTTCTAGTGGTGCCTGGGAACACCTGTCCTTCGGGACAGCAGGCAAACTCCCATCTCTCTCCTACTATGGGGATTGTCATGAAAATCCAGTACGCCATCTCGATAGACGATTTCCGGGCGCTACAGACTCCGCTCATCGGTCGTGCTGGGGCCAACGCTGGATTCAAGGGGGCCATAGTTGCGTGCTTCCTCATGGCGGCCCTCGGTGTTTTCTGTATCGTCCAGGGCTTAGGTCTGCCCGTCGGAGCGTTCCTAATTGGACTAGGTGCTCTGGCAGGCATCGCGAGCTATTTTTTTGACGTTCGTGCAGTTCGCCGCGCGAAGGAAAAATATGAGACCAATGTCCTGGTTGCCTTTCAACGGCTTCATTGTCGCGATCATCGGGCCGTCGAATTTAACGACAGTGGTTTCACGCTAAGCTGTAAGTGCGGCGTTGTCACTCGGCCGTGGTCCGAGTTGGCACAGTTCTCTGAAAACGACAAGTTCTTCCTTTTGCGCACCAAAGTAGACGGCCTGCTTCTGCCGAAGTCCGCGTTCAGCAGCGAGGGCGACAGAACAGAATTTCGGCGGCTTGCTACGGATCAAATCAACAATAATCGTGCTTTTGCCTCGCGTCCAATTGAATATGTATGTACGGCGGGCGAGCGCAGGAGCGCCCGCCTCTTGCACATTGTTCGCGGTGGTGGCTGGCGTCTTGCGCTCCGCGTGGGTGTAACGCTGGCGGGCACGAGCTATCTGTTGAACCTGTACCTACGTTTGGAATATCCCAGCTATGGTCCGGCCCTTCCGTTCCTTGCTGCCGGACTTGTACTTCTTGCGTTTTTCGTTGCGGTGATCGTGCGCTCAGCGCGAACGAAGTCTCCTAATCGTGCGCCTTTATACGTGCACTTCGGGGAAGAAGGGCTCCATCTTCAGGACCAAACGACAATCGCGAGAAATTCCTGGGAAAGTTTTTGCGGCTATCTTGAAAACGAAAGCATTTTACTCCTCTATTACAATCCTCGTCTCTACAGGGTCATCCCAAAGCGCGCTCTGGCGTCGCGGGAAGCTGAATTTCGAGGCTTGGTGTTTCGCAAGCTCTCTCACTTTGATTACCGTAATCCTGTCCGGGTCGCCAATACGCAAGTTTCGAAGCCCGCCTGACCGAGCTACTTACGGAAGAACGTTGGCGGTTCAGAGATGTTACCGTGATTGACCATTGCGCTAGAATTAGTTCGTGCGAAGACGGTTTTTCGTGGGACAATTTGACGGTGAGACTGCCGTCATGGAGGGCGAAGCCGCCCATCACCTGGGACGCGTCCTGCGCGCCCAAACCGGCCAGCTCTATGAACTGAGCGACGGCGAACGTGTCTGCCTCGGCCGGATCGAAAGTGTCAGCCGCGATCGCGTGCAATTCGCCCTGGTCGAGGAGTTGCCGGCTGTCCACCCCAGTGTGGATGTCACGCTGCTCCTCTCCGTAGTGAAATTTGACGCTTTCGAATGGGCCATCGAAAAAGCCACCGAGCTGGGAGTTACCACCATTGTGCCGCTCGCCGCAGATCGTAGCGAGAAGGCTTTGCTCTCAGCGGCAGCCAAGCGGTCCGAGCGCTGGAAGAAAATCCTGTTGGAGGCCTCGCAGCAATCCCGTCGCGTCCGCGTGCCTGTGCTCGGCGAATTAACAAGGCCGGAAGCCGCATTTGCCTCCGCCAAGAATTCTTTGTGCGTGTTGCTCTCCGAGCGATCAGCAACTCCGCCTCTGAAAAGAGTTCTGGAGGGCCAGCGCGCCGCAAAAGCAGTCCTGGCCGTCGGTCCCGAAGGCGGCTGGACCGATGAGGAATTTTCGGCGGCTCACGGGAGTGGTTTTCTCGAAGCTTCGCTTGGCCGGTTGATCCTGCGCACGGAAACCGCCGTCATCGCCGCACTAGCTTCGCTCAACTATGCCTTGGGCGGCGAATAATCGACCGGCCCGATTCCAATACTCTTCCGTTCTTTGACAAATATCCGAGAGCAGCGAGCAACGAACTACGCGGCTTGACGAATCTTAAGGATTGTAAGAAAACTCGGCAGCCTCTCCCTGCCCAAGCCATGGCGGCAAATCGCATCTGGCGCGGGCCGCGATGGCCATGCTATAAATACAAGGCACCAAAAAATGGAAAGACCGGACCAGAAACAACCCGCGACCCCGACCTCACCGGAGACCGTAGTTCCGGCACCGTCTTCTGTTGTGGCCGCTGACCAGTCCACGGCAGGTTTGCGCACTTCTCAATTGGATGCAAATGCAGGCAGTGAGCGCTCGCTCCCGCTGCACTCTCTGCGCAACGAAATTCGCGTCTGGACCCGCGACCTGCTCATCGCCATCGGCCTCGCGCTGGTGATCATCGTCTTCTTGTACCAGCCGGTAAAAGTCGAAGGCACCAGCATGGCCCCGCTGCTCTCCGACCAGGAACGCATTTTTATCAACAAATTTGTCTACCGCTTCGAGCCCATCCAGCGCGGAGACGTCGTGGTCTTCTGGTATCCGCTCGATCACTCGAAATCCTTCATCAAGCGCGTGGTCGGTTTGCCCGGCGAAACGGTGGAAATCCGACAGGGCGCTGTCTACGTCGATGGAAAGATTGTGCCCGAGCCATACGTCCCGCCGCAGTACGAGGACCTCAGCGATTTTGGGCCGGTGCGCGTGCAGAAGGACAATTATTTCGTCATGGGAGATCACCGCATCAGCTCCAATGATTCACGCGTTTTCGGTTCAGTCGCCAGCCGCTTCATTTATGGGCGCGCCGTCTTTGCCTACTGGCCCGTGGATCATTTCGGTTCGCTTTCGACCACCGAAGCCAACACCAAATGAATGGCACATTTTGATGAAAATCATGGGAGGACCCACTGACCGAAGTTCAGCACCGACCCGCGATACTCGCGCTGGAAGACGGGCGCATCTTTAACGGCCGCGCTGCTGGCGCGATCACGCGCCGCGGCGGCGAAGTCGTTTTCAATACCAGCCTCACCGGTTACCAGGAAGTTTTCACCGACCCCAGCTATGCCGGGCAAATCGTCTGTTTGACTTATCCGCACATCGGAAATGTCGGCGCGAACGCCGAAGATGAAGAATCTGCGCGGCCCTACATCGAATCGCTTATCGTGCGGGAGTTCTCTCAGGTTTCTTCAAACTGGCGGTCCGCGGAAACGGCTCAGCTATATCTGAACCGCCACAAAATTCCCGTGATCTGGGATATCGATACGCGCGCGTTGGTGCGACACATTCGCAACGTCGGCGCTCTGCGCGGCATGGTTTCAACCGATGGCACACCCGCGGAACAATTGATTTTCGAAGCCAAACAATTGCCCGGCATGGCTGGCCAGGAACTCGCCAGCCGCGTCACTTGCGCCAAGTCCTACGGCTGGGACAAAGGCTCCGTCGAAGTCGCCATTTCGCCCTGGTCCGAACAAATGGGTGAATCCGACGCGCATGGCGAGACGCACAAACATCGCGTGGTGGCCTACGACTATGGAATAAAGCAGAACATTTTGCGCTTGCTCGTCGACCACCAATGCGAAGTCTTTGTCGTGCCCGCGCAAACTTCCGCCGAGGATGTTTTGGCGATGAAGCCCGACGGAGTGTTCCTTTCGAACGGCCCGGGCGATCCGGAGCCGGTTACCTACGCGGTGGAAAATATTCAAAAGCTCCTTGGCCGCGTGCCAGTCTTCGGCATTTGTCTCGGACACCAGTTGTGCGGTCTGGCGCTCGGCGGAAAAACCTTCAAGTTAAAATTCGGCCACCACGGTTCAAATCATCCGGTGAAAAATCTCCTCACCGAACAAGTGGAAATTACCGCCCAGAATCATGGTTTCTGCGTCGATCCAGAATCACTGCCGTCGAGTGAAGTCGAAATCACCCACATCAATCTAAACGACAGCACGAACGAGGGCATGCGCCACAAGTCAAAGCCGCTTTTCAGCGTGCAGTATCACCCGGAAGCCTCGCCCGGGCCGCACGATTCACACTATTTGTTTACCCAGTTCACGGACATGATGAAAGAATTTGCGCAGCCTGGCAGTTCGCGTCGCTAACAAAGGTTTACGGGAGAATATGCCGAAGCGGAAAGACATCAAAAAAATTCTGATTATCGGGTCGGGGCCGATCATTATCGGCCAGGCTTGCGAGTTCGATTACTCCGGTGCGCAGGCGTGCAAAGCGTTGCGCGCGGAGGGCTATGAAGTCGTCCTGGTCAATTCGAATCCGGCGACCATCATGACCGACCCGGAACTCGCGCATCGCACCTACATCGAGCCGCTGACCAAGGAATATCTCGAAGAAATCATCTCGCGAGAAAGACCGGATGCGCTTTTGCCGACCGTTGGAGGCCAAACCGCGCTGAATCTGGCCGTCGAACTTTCCGAAAGCGGAATCCTCGAAAAATACAAAGTGGAAATGATCGGGGCGTCGCTGCGTGCCATCAAGGTCGCGGAAGACCGGCTATGGTTCAAAGATGCATGCCGCAAGATCGGGCTGGAAGTACCGGCCTCCGCCCTGGTGAACAACGCCAAGGATGCGCTGCGGCTCTGCGATCAACTTGGATTCCCGCTGGTGATTCGCCCATCCTTCACTCTAGGCGGAACCGGTGGCTCCATCGCTTACAACAAGGAAGAGTTTGGCGAAGCCATCGCTCACGCTCTGGACATGAGCCCGGTGCACGAAGCGCTGGTGGAAGAATCCGTCCTCGGCTGGAAAGAGTACGAACTCGAAGTGATGCGCGATTTCCGCGACAACTTCGTGGTGATCTGCACGATCGAAAACTTCGACCCCATGGGCGTGCACACCGGCGATTCAATTACCGTGGCTCCTGCGCAGACGCTCACCGACAAGGAATTTCAGCGTATGCGCGACGCGAGCGCCGCGATTGTCCGCGAAGTCGGTGTCGAAACCGGCGGTTCGAACGTGCAGTTCGCCGTGAACCCCGAAAATGGCCGCATGGTCGTGATTGAAATGAATCCGCGCGTGTCGCGCAGCTCGGCGCTGGCCAGTAAGGCGACCGGCTTTCCGATCGCGAAGATCGCAGCGCGCCTGGCCGTGGGGATGTCGCTAGACGAAATCCCCAACGATATCACGAAGAAGACGCCAGCTTGTTTCGAACCGACCATCGACTATGTGGTGGTGAAAATTCCCAAGTGGCAGTTCGAAAAGTTTCCCGGCGCCGACAGCACTCTCGGAACGCAAATGAAATCCGTCGGCGAAGTGATGGCCATTGGACGCACCTTCAAGGAAGCGCTGCAAAAGGGAATCCGCTCGCTCGAGCCAAGCACTCCGTGGCGTGCTCCATCGGAAACGCCGGATTCACTGCTGCGCGAAAAATTGGCCACGCCCCGGCCGGACCGCATCCACTGGCTGCTCACCGCCATGGAACGCGGCCTGCCGGCCCATGAAATTTGTGAGCTGACAAAAATCGATCCGTGGTTCATTCAGCAGATTGAAGAATTGACGGCGATGAACAGGCGTGCAGCCGCCGTGACGGTCGAGACCGCTTCGAAAGAACTCTTGCGAGAGGTGAAGCGCCACGGAACCAGCGACGAACAATTGGCGCAAATCTGGAGAACGACGTCCGCTTCCGTGCGCTTGCAGCGCGCCCGTTACGGCGTGACCCCGGTGTTCAAGCGTGTCGATACTTGCGCGGCGGAATTCGAATCCTTCACGCCGTACCTCTACTCGACGTACGAAGACGAAGACGAGTCTGATGCCCATGCGGGGCCCAAAGTCATGATTCTGGGCAGCGGTCCGAACCGCATCGGGCAGGGAATTGAATTTGATTATTGTTGCTGCCATGCCGCGTTTGCACTGCGGGAAGATGGGTTCGAAACCATCATGGTGAATTGCAATCCCGAGACGGTCTCCACGGATTACGACACCTCCGATCGCCTCTACTTCGAACCGCTCACGCTCGAGGATGTGCTGGCCATCGTCGAGCGCGAAAAACCGCAAGGAGTGATCGTGCAATTCGGCGGTCAAACTCCACTGAATCTCGCGCTGGAGCTGAAGCGCAACGGTGTACCAATCATTGGGACTGCTCCCGAATCGATCGATCTTGCAGAAGACCGGCGCCGCTTCGGGCGTTTGCTCGACGAATTGAAAATTCCGCAGCCTCGCAACGCCACCGCACTGGTGCCGGAAGAAGCGGCGCGCGTCGCGGGAGAAATTGGTTTGCCGGTGCTGGTCCGGCCGAGCTACGTCCTCGGTGGCCGCGCCATGGTCATCGCGTATGACGTGAACACCGTTCAGGATTACGTCGCTCAGGCCGCGCTGATGGGACCTGCGAGGCCCGTGCTGATCGATCAATTCCTCGAGGAAGCCACGGAAATCGATGTGGACGCGCTGGCGGACGGAACCAATGTCGTCATCGGCGGAATCATGGAGCACATCGAAGAAGCCGGAGTGCATTCCGGCGATTCTTCCTGCGTGCTGCCGCCGGTGAGCTTGTCGCCCGCGATTCTCGACACCATCCGCGAATATACGCAGCGGTTGGCGCTGGCGCTCAAGGTCGTCGGATTGATGAACGTGCAATACGCGATTCAGCGCGATACGGTCTTCGTTTTGGAAGTAAACCCCCGCGCATCTCGCACCGTTCCGTTTGTCAGCAAGGCCACAGGAGTGCCGCTGGCAAAGGTTGCGGCGCGATTGATGACCGGGAAGAAATTGGCGGACATGAACTTGCCAATTGTGTGGCACAACGAAATTGCTGAAATTGCGGTTCACGAGTTTTATTCCGTGAAATCGCCCGTCTTTCCCTTCAACAAGTTTCGAGGAGTCGATACCATTCTCGGCCCCGAAATGCGCTCCACCGGCGAAGTCATGGGGATTTCAAAATCGTACGGACTGGCATTCGCGAAAGCGCAACTCGCGGCTGGGCAGCGCTTGCCTCGCAAGGGCACAGTTTTCCTCAGCGTAAACGACCGTGACAAAAAGCACCTGGGAACTCTTGGAAAAGAACTCTCGTCGCTAGGATTTCGATTGCTTGCCACGCGAGGAACCGCAGCTGCGCTGGAGTCCGCCGGCATTGAAGCCGAATCGGTATTCAAAGTTAACGAAGGCCGGCCAAACATTGTGGACTTGGTGAAAACCGGGAAAATCGATCTGGTGATCAACACTCCACTGGGCCGCGAATCGTTTTACGACGAGAAATCCATTCGGCGCGCGGCTATTCGTTACAACATACCGTGTATCACCACGCTTGCCGCGGCGCATGCGGCTGCTCGCGGCATTCGCGCGTTGCTGGAGCAGGGAACTGAAGTCGCCGCGCTGCAAGATTTGCATCGCGGACAGGCGGCCGCTTCCGGCGTGCCCGCCTCAGGAGATTGAGCCGTGATATTTTCCGGAGTTTTCGCCGCTTTAACCACGCCGTATGCTCACGACGGTTCAGTTTCTCTTTCCGATCTGAAGCACAACGTTCAGCGGTACAACCAGACTGATTTAGCGGGGTACGTTGCGATTGGTTCAACGGGGGAATCCGTACTACTCAGCAGGGCCGAGATGGACGGAATTCTCATCACCGTCAAGGAAGCGGCAAAAGGAAAGAAAATTCTCGCCGGCACCGGCGCCGAGTCTACTGCGGAGACGATTGAACGCACCAAGCGCGCCGCGGAACTTGGATATGACGCAGCGCTGGTGAAGACGCCGTACTACTACAAAACGGCGTACAAGCCCGATGTCCTTATTGCGCATTACCGCCGGGTGGCAGACGAATCGCCTATTCCCGTCATGCTCTATTCCATTCCGCAATTCACAGGCATCACTCTCGGATCCGCGGAAGTTGCCGCTCTCTCCGAACATCCCAATATCATCGGCATCAAAGACAGTTCCGGAAATGTGCAAGGCGTCGCGGAAATCGTGGCGGCAACGCCACCTAAGTTTCAAGTGCTTGTCGGCTCGGCGGCCAGCGTGTATCCGTCGCTGACGATCGGGGCGCGAGGAGCGATTCTGGCGCTGGCGTGCGCGCTCCCGGAAAAATGCGTGGCGCTATTCGAATTGTTCCAGCAAGGTCACCACGAGAAAGCGCGCG
>JBGPIX010000137.1:0-13119 GCA_041485085.1 Candidatus Acidiferrum sp. | reverse complement strand
CGCCGGCGGAATCTCGTAACTGACCTGGAACGCTTCCGTCGCTTCGCAGTAGGAGTAGCCGCCCTTCAGGGCGAGTTTGTTTGCTTCCACGAGCAGCGGCTTGTTCTTGAACTTGTCCTCGATCCAGCGGACCGTCGGCTCGCTCGAGCGGTTGTAAAGCCAGTAGCACATGCCCAGCGCGAAGAAGTTTTTGCAGCGGTCCATGGACTTCGCGTCAAGTCCCAAGTGCTCGAGAGAACGCCGCGTCAGGCGTTCCAGTTCAACCGAAAACAAACGAAACTTGTCGAGGGAATGATCGTCCAGAGGATTCGAGGTCATCTGCGCTTTGCGCAGATCGCCCTCTTTGAAGCTATCGCTGTTGACGATCAGGATCCCGTTGGCTTTCAGATCGGCAACGTTCACTTTCAGCGCCGCCGGATTCATGGCAATCAGCACATCGATGGCGTCGCCCGGCGTATAAACCTCATTCGAGGAAAAGTGCAGCTGAAAACCGCTGACGCCGGGAATCGTTCCGGCAGGGGCGCGAATCTCCGCGGGATAATCGGGAAACGTAGCGATATCGTTGCCGTAGAGCGCGGCGGTATTCGTGAACTGGTTCCCCGTGATCTGCATGCCGTCGCCGGAGTCGCCGGCAAAACGAATGACCGCCTGCTCAATCACTTCCTTGATTTTTACTGGTGGTATTTCCGCGAGTGTAGACATTCTTGTCCGAGCCTCCGCAGTTCGATGAACTCCCCCTGTCCCCCGGGGAGCGTGGCTCAATCATAAGGATGAGGCGGTGCGGTGAAAGGATGGTTTCTAAGGCAGTCCGCCAGGAGCCGACATCAAGAGGATATCACACCGGCACGCGCGTCGCAGCGAGAGAGTCCCCGGAGACGCGATGTGTCCTATCGAGAAAGACGCGGCATGGCAATGGGTTTTTCTTCTTAACGCGAGATCGGATTGCGCGTCTTCAGGATGCAGAGGCGGCTCTCGAAGCCGCTTCGAGGAAACGCGGCCGGTAGTACACGAGCAAGCCGAGAACTGCGACACCGAGAAGCATCCCGATCGCGATGAACCAACCGAAGTATTCCACGAAGGGGTTTGCAGGGTATTGCGATGCGGGCAGATGGAGTGAAGCTTCGTATCGCTCCAGGAACGACTGCATCGCGGCTTTGTAATCCGGGCGCAGCATGCTGACAGCCGTGCTCGTAAGCCAGAAGACCTGGAGGCCCACGGTCAGCGAGTGACTCCAGGTCTTGAGTTTCAGGAGCCCGATTCCAGAGATTGTGAAGGCCACACAAGTCAGAACTAGAACCGCCATGCCGAAGCGATCCGGCAAAAGCTTCCCGAACACGAAAACCGGCGCGTGGACGGGAAAAAAGGGAAGGAACAGCAAGTTCAGAATCGAAGTGACGTATAGCCAGGCGAGCACGGATATGGGGAGCGGGCACTTCGGTTCTTGCGGGAGAACTGGATTGGCGGGTTCTTGTGCGCCATCAAACTGCGCCTTGACGCTTTTGCGGTTGAAGAGGATGAGCCACCAGACACCAATCAGGATCGGCAGGCCGTATACCAGGAGCAAAATCAAGCGGATCGCTGTCACGCTCCCTGCGGGCAAGTCCGGAGCATTCGGGTTCGAAGAGATCGGCATCAGAAGAACGAATGGCATCCCAATGCCGCCGAAAAAGACGGAGAGGCCTCCCCAGATCAAAATGGAGATGCGCGCCCACTTGCGAAGATAAAGGAGTCCGATACCGGTGGCGACACCGAAGAGGGAGAGGCTCATCATGAAGCCTTGCGTGCCCAACATCATGTATCGCATGGCGGGCGGGAGTTCGGATGCCGGGCCGGGCAGCCTGGCCAACAGAAATACGAAAAATGCAGCGGAACAGCACAGGAGAAGGAAGAGGCTTTCCAAGATGGCCACGACCGCGGCAGCGGTCACGGAGGCAGAGCGTTTCGGAGAGTTTTCCATCAAGCGCCTGTATATCACTTCCAGACATAACGCGGAAGGGAGTGGTGAACGTAACGCGAAGGAAAAAAGAAGCTTGACGTTCGCTTTCTTTTCGCCTAAAGTGCCTGTGGAAATCTTTAGCGAGTGGAGGCAGCAAATGGCTCTGACCAAACGGCAAAAGGAAGTCCTCGATTACCTCGTGGCGTTCGAGACCAAGCACGGCTACGCGCCGAGCTTTGAAGAAATTGGCAAGGGCCTCAAGCTCACTTCTCTCGCCACCGTCCACAAGCACATCACCACACTAGAGAAAAAGGGATTCATTCGCCGCGGCTACAATCAGAGCCGCTCCATTGAGATCATCCAATTGCCCAAGTCGGTCAAGGATCAAGTTAGCGATCGCAAGTTGCAGGAGCTTCCCCTGGTGGGGAGGATCGCCGCTGGGCGCCCGCTGGAAGCCGTCGAGGAACGAGAAACGATTTCCTTGGGCGATTTCGCGCGTGGCGGCAATTCCTTTGTGCTGCAGGTCAAGGGCAGTTCCATGATCGAGGATCACATCATGGACGGAGACTATGTTGTGTGCGAGCAAACGCAGGTGGCCAATGCCGGTGACATCGTCGTGGCGTTGATCGGCGGAGAAGATGCGACTCTCAAGCGTTTCTATCGCGAAGGCCCCGGCAAAATCCGCCTGCAACCGGCAAATTCCGAAATGGCTCCCATTATGGTGGCCGCGAACGACGTAAAAATCCAGGGCCGCGTTATTGGCGTTCTTCGCAAATACTAGTTCTGAATCGTCTGAATTCTCTCCTCTGTGGTCCATCAACGATTGCCAAGCTCGATCTGCCTTGGTGTCCTATTTCCGTCGATAAATTGTTTGTGTCAGAATCCATTGGTGTGCATCTGAAGATTGTTCCGGCTATTCTCAAAGTGCTTCCCGAAGTAGTGCTGTAGGGGAGATGACGCCGGAGAAAGATTCAACGTCATACCCGAGACTGCTGAGGTTGGGAACTTGCCCTCGAAACGCCAAAGCATCCTGATCGTCGATCCTGACCCGGCGTCCCTCCGGCTGCTTGAGGAGTTGGTGCGTTCGGCCGGCTATGAAGTCGCCACATCCTCTTCCCAGGCGGAAGGATTCAAGTTTGTGCAAGATGCCAGCCTTGACCTGCTCTTGTTCTCCGCAGACTTGGCCGACATCCAGTGTTGCGATGCTCTCGCGGAAGTCAAAGGAAACGCGGCAACCGCGGGGACACGCGTGATTCTGCTGACGAGAGGCGGAGCAGCGGAACGCGCGCGGGGGCTCGATCTTGGCGCGGACGAAGTTCTCACTTCGCCGTGGGAAGCTGCGGAATTGCTCGCTCGCGTGCGTGTCCAACTGCGCGCAAAACACGCTTTCGACGAATTGCGCGAGAAAACTCGCATTGCCGATGAAGGCCGCGAAATGGCGCAGACTGCTTTCCAGGCGCTCGCCGTCACCGAGAAGATGACCCGTGATGCTTTTTCGCTGGGACGCGCTTTGAAGATTGGCGTCTCGGCGCTTTTTGCCGTCGCTCTCCTGATCGCCGGAATTTTTATTCTTTTCTCCAGCCGCGCCAACAAGGAAGCGAACCGCGCTTACTCCGTAATTGCTCAACTCGAGCGTGGCGCTCACAGGCAGGAGCAATTGATGGCGGATGCCCGCAGCGCGCGCGCTGAACTTCCGCAGACGGATGTTCTCGCGCAAAAGCAGCAGCTCAAGCAGCAATCGGATGAATTGCGTCAAAAAATATCCGGAGCCGAGCCCGGCGACGTCTCCTCGCTTCGCCAGCAGCTCGAGGAAACCACCACGCGGCTCAAACGTGTCGAGACCGAGTCGCAATCCGCTGAGGAAGTGATTCGAGCCTATGCGCCGAGCGTGTGCCTCCTCCATGTGTCCGTTTCTTTCGTTGACCGCTCTTCGGGCCGTCCCTTGCGCTATGGGGCAATCAATCCGGACGGCGAGCCGCTCCACGACAGCGATGGCAATCCGGTTTATACGCTGGAAGGCCGCGCGCCTGAGGTTCGCGCTGATTTTTTCGGAACGGGATTCATCGCCGGCGACGGGCGCATTCTAACCAACCACCATGTGGCGCAACCCTGGTGGAAGAATGACGAGCTTGCCGCCGTTTCTAGCCAGGGGCTGAATCCGAGTATCGCGGAGATGACCGCGTATTTTCCTGACACGACGGCTGGAATTCCCGTCAGAGTTTCCCAGATATCCGAAGAAGCGGACCTCGCCGTGTTAAAAGGCGATCTTTCCGGTTTGAAAAAACCCATCTTGAAAATGGATGCCCGCAAGGAAGCGGCGGTGAGCGGCCAGACGCTGCTCTCTCTCGGCTATGCCACCGGCATCAGCGCGATTCTCGCGCGAGCCGGTGAAGACGCCGTGAGCGAAATCGCTAAAGCCACCGGTGGAAATCCGAAAGAAGTTGCCGACGAACTCCTCCGCCGAAGATTAATCCGCCCTCTGGTGACTCAGGGGCATATCGGCGACGTTCTTCCGGACAAGATTGTTTACGATGCGCAGACCACTTCCGGGGGCTCGGGCGGACCGCTCATCAATCGCGATGGAGAAGTGATTGGCGTGACATTCGCGGTCGTCAAAGGGTTTGGCGGTTCTAACTTTGGCGTTCCTATTCGCTTTGCCCAGCCGCTTCTTAAGCCATGACTGGCCATCTTATTCTATTCTCAGGCACCGAGCCGAACAGGCGTCATCTTTCGCTGAACCGATTGATAACTCAATTATTCACTCGCAATCGCTTAATCGTGCTCTGCCTGCTCGCCTTTTTGCTGGCGTTACCAAGTCCCGTTCATGCTTACGCGGTCCTTTCTCACGAGGCCATCATCGACGCGGCATGGGAAGCGCACATCAAGCCTCTGCTTATGAAAAAGTTCCCGCAGGCCACCGAGGAAGATCTGAGCCGGGCACAAGCATATGCCTATGGTGGCGCGATCATTCAAGACATGGGCTACTACCCTTACGGCAGCCCCTTCTTTAGCGACCTCACGCACTACATCCGCAGCGGCGATTTCATTCTGGCTCTCTTGCGAAATGCAAAGGATCTTCACGAATATGCTTTTGCCGTAGGCGCACTCGCTCATTACTCGGCGGACAACAACGGTCACCGCATCGGCACCAACCGTGCCGTTCCGATTCTTTACCCCGGATTGCGCAAGAAATATGGCGACAGCGTTTCGTATGAGGACGCCCGGCTCGCACATGTAAAGACCGAATTTGGTTTCGACGTTCTCGAAATCGCTCGCGAACGCTACGCGCCGGACAGCTACCACGACTTCATCGGATTCGAAGTTTCCCGCATGGTTCTCGATCAGGCGTTCCGCGAGACTTACGGGCTGGAATTGAAGGATGTGCTCCTGGACGAAGACAAAGTTCTAAGTTCCTACCGCCGCGACGTTAGCAAGCTGATTCCCAAGGCCACGCGCATCGCCTGGCACCTGAAGAAAGACGAGATTAAGGACGATATCCCGGACGCCACCAAGCGAAGATTTCTATACAATTTGTCGCGTTCGAATTACGAGCGCGAATGGGGTAAGGACTATCACAAGCCTGGCCCTGGAGAGCGATTCCTGGCGTTTCTCTACAAGCTGATTCCCAAGTTTGGCCCGCTCCAGATTCTGCAGTTCCGGACGCCTACGCCTCAAACCGAACGGATGTTTGAAGCCAGTTTCAACGCCACGCTGGACCGCTATCGCGAGCTCTTGCGGGAGCTTCGCGAAGGCAGGCTGGACCTGCCTAACGATAATTTTGATGTCGGCGAGAACACCGGTCCTGGAAAGTACCGGTTGAACGATGAGGCTCATGCAGAATTGCTCGATAAGCTGGCGGAAACAAGTTTCGTCAACGCCTCCCCACAAGTCAAAGAAGAGCTGGTGCGGTTTTATGCCGAACCTGACTTGCCGTATGCGACGAAGCGCAACGCCAAAGCCTGGGCTAAGCTGCAAACCGAGTTGCAGCAGTTGAAATCTGCGTCAGTGACTTCTGCTGCTGCCAATTCCGTGCCACGAGCGATGTCAGGCGGATCAACTCCGCCATAATTTAGGTGTTCACTCCGCGTGGTATCTTTTCTTCCCGTTCAGAAAAATAATTGGTTCTTTCCATCGAAAAAAATGCAACTCGGTCGCGTCGCCGCCATGAGACAATATAGAATTTCGCACGACCCTTTGACCGCCTCTGAGATGAAGAAAACCAAGCCGATCCGGAAACTACTGGCTGCCAATCGCAGCGAAATCGCCATCCGCATTTTTCGCGCCGCCAACGAACTGGGCTTGCGCACCGTGGCCATCTACTCGCACGAAGACCGGCTCGCTTTGCATCGCTTCAAGGCCGACGAAGCCTATCAAGTCGGCGCCGGCAAGGGCCCCGTGGAAGCCTACCTGGACATTGCCGGAATCGTCGCGCTTGCGAAAGAAAAGGACGTCGACGCGATTCACCCTGGCTACGGTTTTCTTTCCGAGAACCCTGCGCTTGCCCGAGCCTGCGAAAAAGCTGGCATCACCTTCGTGGGTCCGACGCCGAATCTTCTCGAATTGCTTGGCGACAAAACTGCCGCTCGAAGATTGGCCGCGTCAGCGGGGGTGCCCGTTCTGCCGGGAACTGAGAATCCGGTCAAGTCGACTGAAGAAGCGCAGAAGATTGCGCGGGAGATCGGCTATCCCGTTATCGTGAAAGCGGCGATGGGCGGTGGTGGACGCGGCATGCGCGTCATTCACGATGCGGCGCAACTTGACGCGCTACTGGAAGAAGCACAGGGGGAAGCGCGCTCCGCGTTCGGCAATGCCTCTGTTTTCCTGGAAAAATATTTGCGCCGCGCGCGGCACTTGGAAGTCCAGATCCTCGCCGATCATCACGGCAACTTGTTGCATCTTTACGAGCGCGATTGCTCCGTGCAACGACGCCACCAAAAGGTCGTTGAAGTTGCTCCCGCCGCGAACCTCCCCGCGAGCATTCGAAGCGAACTCTGCGATGCCGCCGTCCAGCTCGCGCGCAAGGCCAAGTATAGAAATGCGGGAACCGTCGAGTTCCTCTACGACCTGGATTCGCAGAAGTGGTATTTCATCGAGGTGAACCCGCGCATTCAAGTCGAGCACACCGTGACTGAAATGATCACGGGCATCGATCTGGTGCGCTCGCAGATTCTCGTCGCGCAAGGTCACAAGCTCCACGATCCGCCGATGGCGCTGCCGAAACAGGAGAATATTCCGCTCAACGGCGCGGCTCTCCAGTGCCGCGTGACCACGGAAGACCCGGAGAAAAACTTCGCTCCCGACTACGGAAAAATTTCTACGTATCGTTCTCCAGCAGGGTTCGGAATTCGTCTTGATGGCGGTACCGCCTATGCCGGCGCAATGCTCGCCGCCTACTACGATTCACTGCTCGTCAAAGTCACCGCCTGGGGCTCAAATCTTCCCGAGGCCTGCCAGCGCATGGACCGCGCCCTCCGCGAATTCCGAATTCGTGGCGTGAAAACGAATATCCCGTTTGTCGAAAACGTCGTGAATCATCCGAAGTTTCGGGCAGGCGAAGTCACCACTTCTTTTCTCGATGAGTCGCCCGAGCTTTTTCGTTTTCCCAGCCGTGGCGATCGTGCCACCAAGCTGCTCTCCTATCTCGGCGACGTAATTTTGAACGGCAATCCCGAAGTAAAAGGGAAGCAGTTCCCCAATGAGATCGAAGCCGCAGTCGTTCCGGCGACGCCAGTTGGTAAGCCACCGGCCGGCACCCGCCAGCTCTTACAAAAACTCGGACCGAAGAAATTCGCTGCCTGGGCGCGAAAAGAAAAGCGGCTGCTCATTACGGACACAACTTTCCGCGACGCGCATCAGTCGCTCATGGCCACGCGCGTTCGAACGTTTGACCTGCTCGCGACCGCCAGCGCCGTCGCTCATCGCCTCCCCAATCTTTTCAGTTTGGAGATGTGGGGCGGCGCAACGTTTGACACCTCGATGCGCTTCCTGCACGAAGATCCCTGGCAACGGCTGCGCGAATTGCGCGAGCGCGTTCCTAACATTTGTTTCCAGATGCTGCTCCGGGGCGCCAACGCCGTTGGTTACGCTTCCTACCCCGATAACGTCATCATCGAATTTGTCCGCGAAGCGCATGCGCAGGGCATCGATATTTTCCGCATCTTCGATTCGCTCAATTCCATCGAGAACATGCGCGTCTCGATCGATGCCGCGCTCGAAACCGGCGCCGTTTGCGAAGCCGCCATTTGCTACACTGGCGATATTCTCGACATGGGCCGCCCGAAATATTCGCTGAAGTACTACGTCGCGATGGCCAAGCAACTGGAAAAACTGGGCACGCACTTCCTCGCCATCAAAGACATGGCCGGTCTGTGCAAGCCTTATGCGGCATTCGAATTGGTGAAAACACTGCGAGAAGAAGTCGGCGTTCCCATCCACTTTCATACGCACGACACCAGCGGCATCAATTCCGCCTCCGTTTTGAAAGCGTCCGACGCCGGAGTCGACGTCGCCGACGGAGCCGTCGCCGCCATGAGCGGCGGCACCAGCCAGCCCAATCTCAATTCCATCGTCGAAGCGCTTCGACACACCCCGCGTGACACGCAACTCGATATCGAGACGCTCAACGAATGTTCCGACTATTGGGAAACCGTCCGCACTTACTACCTGCCGTTCGACTCCGGCCCCAAGGCAGGGTCCGCGCGTTTGTATCAACATGAAATTCCCGGCGGGCAGTTTACCAACCTGCGTGAGCAAGCCGCCGCCATGGGCCTCGGCCATCGCTGGCGCGAAGCCGAAAAAATGTATGCCGAGGTGAACCAGCTTTTCGGCGACATCGTCAAAGTCACGCCTTCCAGCAAAGTCGTCGGTGACATGACGCTTTTCCTGATGGCCAAGGAGATGCACCCGGCTGATGTTCTCGCGCTCGACGAAAACCACGACGTGTCTTTCCCCAATTCCGTCGTCGAACTTTTTTCCGGCGTCCTCGGCGTCCCTCCGGGCGGCTGGCCGAAAAAGTTACAGAAAATTATCTTGCGCGGCCAAGCTCCTCTCCGCGGCCGCCCCAGCGCCAATCTGGAGCCAGTGAATTTCCCGGAAGAGAAGAGCTCCCTCGAAGCGAAGCTCGGCCACACGCTTCGCAAGGACGATGTCCTCAGCTATCTGCTTTACCCCGACGTTTTCACCAAGTTCGACAAATTTCGTCATACCTATTCCGACGTTAGCGTTTTGCCCACGCCCGCCTTTTTCTATGGCTTGAAGTCCGGCGAGGAAATCACCGTCGAAATCGAATCCGGCAAATCCCTCATCATCAAGTTTCTAACCATCAGCGAACCGCATCCCGATGGCACGCGCACGCTCTTTTTTGAACTGAACGGCCAGCCTCGTGAAGTGAACGTCCGCGATCGCGCCCTGCGCGTGGTCGAGCGCGCTCATCCCAAGGCCGATCCCGCCGATCCCGGCCAGGTAGGCGCCCCCACCGCCGGGGTCATCAGCGGCGTTGCGGTGCAAGCGAATCACACGGTGGAACGCGGCGCAAAACTTCTCACTCTCGAAGCCATGAAAATGCAGTCCAATATCTATGCGCCCATTTCTGGCCGCATCGTGAAAATACTCGTGACCTCCGGCCAGCACGTCGAAGCCAAAGATCTCCTGGTGACCATCGCACCGTGAGTTCCGGACAGCTCCGCAAACACGAACAATTCCGCTCGCGCTTCCTCCGCAACCAGCGCGACCTCATTGTTTACACTCCGCCCGGATACGCGGAGCAGTCCTGGCGCCATTTTCCCGTCCTCTATCTTCATGACGGCCAGAATCTTTTCGATGGCGCAACTTCCTTCATTCCCGGGCAGGACTGGCACGTCGGCCAGACCGCCGATCATTGCATTCACGCTGGCACGGTCGCTCCGCTGATCATCGTCGGCATGTACAACACCAAAGCGCGTATTCGCGAATACACTCCGACTCACGTTCCCAAACTCGGCGGCGGCCGCGCCGACCGCTATGCCAAATTCCTCATCGAAGAAGTGAAGCCTTTCGTCGATCGGGAATACCGCACGCTCTCCGGCTCGCAACACACCGGCATCGGCGGTTCCTCGCTGGGCGGCCTCGTTTCCCTTTACCTCGGACTAAAACATTCGCGCATCTTCGGAAGAATCGCCGCCCTCTCGCCTTCGGTGTGGTGGAACCAACAAGTGATTCACCGCTTTGCGGAAGCGGCGGTAATCGAGCCTCGCCCGCGCATCTGGTTGGATATCGGCACCCGCGAGGGCCCCCGCATCGTCCCGCAGGTCGAAAAATTCAGAGACGTGCTCCTTGAAAAAGGCTGGCACGCTGAACACGACTTGCATTACGAGCGCGTCGAAGGCGCGGAGCACAATGAAGCCGCCTGGGCACAACGCGTCGCTCCGTTTCTGCAATTTCTGTATCCCGCCCGCGAAGCCGCTGTATAATCCGCGCTCTAGTCTCTCTGCAACTCGGAGGCGTCGCATGCCGGAGGGCCGGCCTCTCACCATTCTCTGCGTCAGCTCTTACGAAAAGGGCCAGGAGTTCATCCGCACTTGCAAAGCGATGGGCTGCCTCGTCCTGCTCCTGACCGTCGAAAAACTTCGCCAAGGTGACTGGCCGTTCGACTGCATCGACGAAGTCTTCACCATGCCGGAGGACCTCCCGCTGCAGAGCCTGATCTACGCCGTGAGTTACGCGGCCAGATCCCATTCCATTGATCGCATCGTCGCGCTCGATGAATTTGACATGGAGAATGTCTCCGCGCTCCGCGAACATCTCCGCATTCCCGGCATGGGCCTCACCACCGTCCGCTATTTCCGCGACAAGCTGGCCATGCGCGCCCGCGCCCGCGAAGCCGGCATCCTTGTCCCCGAATTCGTCCACGTCCTCAATTACGACAATCTCCGCGAATTCATGTCCCGCGTTCCCAACCCCTGGTTGCTCAAGCCTCGTTCGCAAGCCTCCGGCATTGGCATGAAGAAAATTCATTACCCCGACCAGTTGTGGCACTGGCTCGACCAGCTCGGCGACCAGCAATCGTTCTATTTGCTGGAGCAATTTGTTCCCGGCGCGGTCTTTCACGTGGACAGCATCGTTTCCGATCGCAGCGTCGCTTTCGCCGAGGCCCACGCCTATGGCACGCCGCCGCTCGATACTTCTCATCAAGGCGGCGTCTTCACTACGCGTACTCTTCCTCGTGAAGCCGAAGAAACCAAATCTCTCCATCAGATCAATCGCAATTTACTGGAAGGGCTAGGCCTGATGCGCGGAGTCACCCACGCCGAGTTCCTCCGCTCGCACGCCGACGGCAAATTCTATTTCATCGAAGTTGCCGCCCGTGTCGGCGGCGCCTATATTTCCGATGTCATCGAAACCGCCACGGGCATCAACCTCTGGCGCGAATGGGCGCGCCTCGAAGTCGGAGCAGGGAATCAGCCTTACCAGCTTCCCCCATTGCGCCGCGACTACGCCGGAGTCATTGTTTCTCTCGCTCGCCAGGAACATCCCGATACATCCGCCTACACCGATCCCGAAATCACCTACCGCGTCACGAAGTATCACCACGCCGGCTTCATCCTGAAATCGCAAAGCCACGAACGCATCCAGCAGTTGCTCGATTCCTACGCCACACGCTTCCTAACCGATTTCGTCGCCACCCAGCCGGTCCCCGACAAGCCTAGCTCTTAACGTCATACCCCGCGCCATGCTTGTTGCTCGTTGTCTTGTTATTGCGTTAAATTGGGAGTCGGAGCCATTCAATCCATAGCATCTTGTATTTGTGGAAAAATTACGGCCTGAGTCTTCGCTCATGAAACCACGCGGTCATTACGGTTTGACGTGCCGACCCTTCCACTCCTTTACCAATCGCTCGGCCTCAACAATCTGCTCAGCTGTCATGCGAGCTTTGGCAAGAGCCAGGTTTGGGTTTGATCCAAAATCAGACAGCCGGAACCACGTGTACGCTTGAACGTAGTCCTGCGGAACTCCACGACCACATAGATAGAGCATTCCCAAATTGTTTCTCCCCTGACCTGCGCCACCCAAATCTGGAATGTGCTCAGCAGCTTTTCTGTACCACTTGGCGGCGAGGGGATAATTTTGAGTTACGCCCTCCCCATCCTCATACATTCGCCCCAGTTCGTTTTGAGCGTCGGGGTTGCCTTTTTCTGCCGACCTTCTGTACCACTTCAACGCCTCTGAAAAGTTGGCCTTTCCAAACCAGCCCTGCTCATACCCAGAAGCCAGCCACATTTGAGAACTTGTATCACCCTGTTGCGCCCTTGCCAGAAGTGGTCTTTCATCGAGCTTTGTCCATTTTGTGGATTCAGACTTGGACTTCAAAGCCGCTTGTTGTGCTGAGTTGGAAGTCTGCGGCAAGGCGCACGGCGCAAGCGTTGGAAGGACAAGAAACGAAAACAGAAGGCGGTATCTCATAGCAAAAGCTGCCTTCGGAGATGTTACACCGATTGGTATCAGTTGGGCTAGGGTCCTGTAGCCGCGCAACTCTTGTCAACTTACGTTATCGTGAATTGAGCAACCACCGTCCTCACACTCCGCTTTACATTCCGCCCGCATTCCCGCACAATCCTTTCGTACTGCCCACCCAGCCCTGCATCAACTGTCCACAAGTCTAGTTACTGTCTGGAACGATGCGCGCACACTTTGTTTGCTGCGCGTGCATTCGAGGAATACAGTTTGCATTACCCCGGCCGGAGTTCTGCGTGGGGTGGCTCTTTCCCTTTGGGAGGTCCGATGTGGGGCAATAAGAAACCGGATGCACCGCAAGCAGGGCAACCGGAAGTTAAAAATTTTCAAACGAATCAGCCGTCGAAGCCTGCTTCGGCGACTTGGGAGGATAAACCCGCAATGAGTACAGATGCGATGCGTCCACTGGGTGCAACCGCCGACCGCGCCACGGCGCGGCTGGGGGCCAGCCTGCACGTGAAAGGTGAAATCTCCGGCAACGAAGATCTGTTGATCGATGGCTCGGTCGAAGGACTGATTCAGCTCGATGAGCGGAAGCTGACTGTCGGGCCCTCGGCAAAAGTAACCGCCGACATCATTGCCCGCGAGGTGGTGGTGTACGGCAACGTGAAGGGCAACCTTCGCGCGAAGGATCGAATTGAAATCAAGAAGGATGGTTCGGTCAACGGTGACCTGACTACTTCCCGCATCATGAT
>JBGPIX010000136.1:0-13126 GCA_041485085.1 Candidatus Acidiferrum sp. | reverse complement strand
TTGCGGTTTCAGGACGTAGTGAAAGTACTCTTCGCCTAGAAGATCCAGGCGATCGCGGCTGACTCCGCGCAGCAAAGTGTGCAGAAAGCGCGTGGCAAACGTGCGGCTCGCAAAATAGGCGAAGGGCCTCGTCAGCGCCATCCCAGCCATGCCCGCGCGCCGCGCCCAGCGCTCCGCAAAACTCTGCGCGTTCCAGGTGAAAAAGCCGACCGGGCGCATCGCCCCAAGTTCCAGCAGCGACCCTTCCACCCGCCAATACGTAACCGGCCCCTTCCCAGCAGCAGGCAAGGCACCTTTCGAATTGGATCCGGAACGCGCCATAACGGGCCTACGCCAAATGGCGGCCCATCCGCCGCGAAGAGTGTTCAAGAATAGGTCGATGCGAAATGATTTCTCTCACCTTTTGGTCAAGCGGCACTGGAACGGATTCGCAACCCGCGCCTCAATCACACGACCGTGTGGGACCCAGCTCTACCCGGCCGCAGGCTGCTTCGGAAAGTGTAAAAGTAGCATTCTCAGCGGCTTATCGCAAGGCAGCTGGGTTAGTAGGGACAGTGTGCCTCGGAGCTCGGTTCCAATACGGACAGCTGTGTGCAACGTGCAAAGTTAGAGGCTTTAGACGCCCCAGCCGTAGCGCTCCGCGTGTTCAAACGTGCGCTGCATCTCTTCGCGCAGAATTTCGGTAAATACGGAGCCACCGACAGCGCGCGCACCAGGTTCGGTAATGTCCGGCGTCCGGTAGCCGCCCGAAAGCACGCGCTGCAACGACTGCTCAACCCAATCCGCTTCCAGCGAAAGACCGAACGCATCCCGCAGCATCATCGTCGCGCTGAGAATCGAGCCGATGGGATTGGCAGAGTCTGTCCCCGCCAGCGAAGGCGCCGAACCATGAATCGGCTCAAAGAGTGGCGCGGACGACCCAAAACTGGCCGATGGAATCAGCCCAATCGATCCCACCAGCCCCGCCGCCGCATCGCTCAGAATATCGCCGAACATGTTGCTGCTCAGTATCACGTCAAACTGCGCCGGCCGCAGCGTCAATTGCATCGCCGCGTTGTCCACGTACATGTGCTCGAGTTTCACCGTGGGATAGACCCCGCTCATCGCTGTCACAGTGCGCCGCCACAGCTGCGAACTGGTCAGCACATTCGCTTTGTCCACAGAGCAAAGCCGCCGCGAACGATTCTCCGCCCGCGTATAAGCAAACGTCGCGATGCGCTCGATCTCCGGCGTCGAATACGACTCCGTATCCCACGCGCGCTCCACGCCCTTTTCGGTCGTGTTTCCGCGCTCGCCAAAATACATCCCGCCGGCCAGTTCGCGCACAATCTCCAGATCCAGGTCCCCGAGCCGGTCCGCTTTCAGAGGCGAGATCCCCCGAAGCGGCTCGATCAGCTTCACCGGACGCACATTCACGTACAACCCCAGGCCTTTGCGCAGATCGAGCAGTCCGCTCTCCGGCCGCTTCCCGACCGGCAGCGCATCCCACTTCGGCCCGCCCACGGCTCCCAGAAATACCGCGTCCGCTTTTCGGCAAGCGTCCAGCGTCTCGTTCGGAAGCGGCGTGCCAGCGGCATCAATGGCCGCGCCCCCGAGCGGAAATTCCGCAAACTCAAACTGGTGATTAAATTCCTGCGCCGATTCGCGCAAGACGGCCGCCGCCGCCCGCGTCACTTCCGGGCCGATGCCGTCTCCCGGCAGCAGAACAATGGTCTTCTTCATGGTGGTCCCCGTACAAATTCAGAATTCTAGCAAGCCAATCGCTTGTTACAGGAAATTGCTGAGCAGTGCATTTCCACTAGCGTTGCGAACTTCTTGGCAGCAGCCCGACTAGGCAGCCGACGACGATTCCGCCGCCATTGCCGCGGTTCGCCTTCGAATCACCGCATGCGCGATGGCCACAATGTCTCTCGGGCGCACCTCTTTGGACTGATCCGCCAGCGCCGTCACCCGGCTATAAACTTCCGCAAGCTCCGCATCGCTCGCTTCATAACCCAGGTCCCGCAGCGACAACCGCAACGCGTTGCGCCCGGAGTGTTTTCCGAGCACCAGCGAACGCGCCGGCACCCCCACCGACTGCGGCGACATGATCTCGTAAGTCAGCGGATTCTTGATGATGCCGTCCTGGTGAATTCCCGCTTCGTGCGCGAACGCATTCGCGCCCACAATCGCTTTGTTCGGCGCCACCTGCGCCCCGGTGATCTCCGTAAGCATGCGGCTCGTCGGAAAAAGCTCTTCCAGCCGGATGCCCGTCGTCACCCCAAAGCTATCCTTGCGCACCGCCAGCGCCACCACCACTTCTTCCAGCGAGGCATTCCCCGCCCGTTCGCCGATGCCATTGATCGTGCACTCGATCTGCCGCACGCCCGCGCGAATCGCCGCCAGCGAGTTCGCCACCGCCATGCCCAGGTCATCATGACAATGCGCGCTCAGCGTAATCCCCTGCGCATCCCCCAGGTATTCGCGGACCTTGGTGAACATCGCCCCGTACTCTTCCGGCACTGCATACCCCACTGTGTCCGGAAGATTCAGCACCGTTGCGCCCGCATCCACCGCCACGCGGCAAACCTGGCAAAGAAAGTCAATGTCCGTCCGCCCGGCGTCCTCGGCGGAAAACTCCACTTCCGCCACATGTTGCCGCCCGTACCGAATCATCGAGCCAATCGCTTCGAGTGCCTGCTCGCGGCTCATCTTCAGCTTCACGCTGAGGTGCAGATCGGACGTTGCCAAAAAAACATGCAGCCGCGGCGAAGCCGCCGGCTTCAAAGCCTCAATCGCCGCGCTGACATCGTCTTTCCGCGCCCGCGCCAGCGCCGCAATCGGCACATTCCGAATTTCTTGCGCCACCTTCTGGACCGCTTCCAGGTCGCCATGCGACGCAATCGGGAATCCCGCTTCAATCACGTCCACGTTCAGCGCCGCAAGCTGCCGCGCCAGCCGAATCTTCTCCTCGGTATTCATCGAGAAGCCCGGCGACTGCTCGCCGTCACGGAGCGTGGTGTCAAAGATGCGTACGACGTCCATAGGGTCCCCCATGCTCTAGTAACGCATGGGAGGCACTCTGCGGTCCAATTTATCTTTGTTCTACATTTGATAATTCTGGCTTATACTGGCGCCAAGGAGCTTCCCTTGGACCTTGGCGAACTTCAGGTTTTTCTCATGGTGGCAAAGGAGGGCAGCTTCTCCCGCGCCGGCGAGCGCCTTTACCGCACCCAGCCCGCCATCAGCCTCGCCATCCGCAAGCTCGAAGATTCGCTCGGCCAGCCGCTTTTCGTTCGCGGCGCCCGCCCCGTCCGCCTCACCGATGCCGGAACTCTTCTGAAGGACTACGCCGAGCGCCTCATCAACCTCCGCGATGAAGTGAAAAAAGGCCTCTCCGAATTGGAGGGCTTGAAGCGCGGTGAACTCTCTCTCGGCGTGAACGAAAGCTCCATCCACGCTCTCCTCCCCGCCCTCGCCAAATTCCGTGAGCTACATCCCGGCGTCCAGGTCCGCGTCCACCGCATGCTTTCTCGCGACATTCCGCATGAAGTCCTGAACTACCGCCTCGATCTCGGCGCCATCTCATTCGTGCCTCGCGACGCCCAGCTCCTGGCCACGGAAATCCTCAAAGATGAGCTAACGCTGGTCGTGCACCCCAAGCATGTCCTCGCAAAAAAGCGGGAAGTTGATGTCGCCGAACTTGGCGAAGAAAACTTCATCGCCCACAGCGTCGAATCGCCCTTTCGCCGCCGCGTCATTGAGCTCTTTGCCAGAAACCGGACCGCCCTCAATATGCCCATTGAAATGCCCACCATCGAAAGCATCAAGCGCTTTGTGCAAATGGGCATGGGCGTAGCCATTGTTCCCCGCATGTGCGTAAATTGGGAAATTGAACACGGCTGGATGAAGGAAGTAAAAGTGCGGCAAATGAACATGCCGCGTCACGTTTATCTCGTTTCGCGGCGCGGCGCGCGCCTCCCGCATGCCGCCAGCGAGCTCATGCGTATTCTTCGCGAAGAGTGAAGCAGTCCTGTTCCGCTCCCGGTCTCTTCACCAATCATTTCCGCCGGATGCCCTGCACATTTTCACCTCGCCCGGTCGGATTTCCCCGCCAGGCACATGATCGTCGCCAGCATCGTCGCACAGTGAATTTCAGCGCCGCCTTTCAGGACGAATACGTCAGCCGCACAAATTTTGAGCGTTTTTCCAGATCGCAAAACTCGCGCGCGGGCCATCAATTTCTCTCCCTCCGCGGGCGCGAGGAGGTTTAACTTGTATTCCACGGTCAGCACCGAGGAATCCGCCGGCATCAGCGTGTACGCTGCATAGCCGCAAGCGCTGTCGGCAATGGCGCCCGATACGCCAGCGTGAAAATAGTTGTGCTGCTGAGTCACTTCCATCCGAAACGGTACATGGATCTCGGCGTGCCCCGCTCCGAGCGCTGCAAGTTCCGCGCCGAGATGCTTCATCAAGCCCTGGCGTGAGAAGCTTTCGCGAACGCGCCTGTCGAATTCCGCATCCACCGCGGCAAATCTGGATTTTTCTTTCATGATGCTGAAGTATATCAGCGTCGGGGTATGCCTCGGTGCGATGGAGGGCAGGTCCCTAGGCCGGACGCGCCGCTAGTGCGTCAGCCACGGTCCCATGGATGGGTAGCAGCTTCATGAGCCCCGCCACCTGAATCACCGCGCCACTCTGTAACGTCAGGCCCGTCAGCGCAAAGGTTTTCCCTTGGTTTCTCCGGTGCACAAAAATCTGCACCAGCGCCCCCACACCCGCCGAGTCGAGAAATGACACGCCACCCAAATCAAGGATGAGGTGAGCAGCGGGCTCCGGCCGCAAGGTTTGGATGAAATTATGGACAGTCTCGAGGCTGAGTCTGCCGTCTAGCCGCATTACAGTCTGACTACCGTCGGACTCGGGCTGCCTCACTAATTCTAAGTGAACAGGTTGCATAGGCAACGGAGCCTACCTCAAAACCCGTCTCTTAAACATTACAGTTCTTTAACAATTTTCGTGGGCGCCGCCCGCCACGCCCGGCTCAAATGGTTCTTCTGGTAAACTATGCTTGCTATTTACCTATCATGTTAGTTTTTTCTTGACCATGATTCCGTTCGGCGTTAACGTGAAATCGTTATCGCTTCTCTCTCAGAACCCGAAGAGTGCCGCTCTACTCACGGCCAAGGAAGACTCATGGCCACACAATTCTTGTTCAATCCCTGTCCGCCCGCAATGTTTCGCGAAAGCCTCCTAGGGCATTCCAGCTTGCTCCGCGCTCTTGCCGCGCTGTTTGGTCTGTTTTTCTGTTCTATTCCTGCACGCGCTCAGCTCCAGCAGCCCTTCGTCTTCGCCGTTGATCCCAATGGCCCCGGGCCAGGCATCTTAGTTTTCACGCGGAATGACATTACTGGCGTCCTTACGCCCGTGCCCGGCTCGCCTTTTCCTAGCAGGGCTCCGATAAACGGCCTGGCTCTCGATTTCAAGGGCCGTTTTTTGTTCGTGGCCACTTCCCAGAACAACATCGAGATGTTCACTATTGATCCCAATACAGGCGCTCTTCAGGAGGTTCCCAATTCTCCATTCGCTTCCTCCACCACCAGGCCCGAGTTTCTTTCCACGGAGAGCAGCGGTCAGTTTCTCTACGCCATCGACTTGCCCGGCAGTTCCGGTCCCAACGTAAGCGCGGTCGAGTCCTTTCAGATAGATGCTGTAAATCTCGATTTGATTCCGACGGCCGCCGGGGTGACCGATCTGCCTGGCCTGTTCGTTGGTGGCGCAACCCACCCCAGCGGCAAAGCTTTTTACGTATATTGCAATTCTCTAAGTTCGAGTCCGAATCTCCCCTTCTTTCTCCTTTTTGACAGTTCCAATGGCACGTTCACTACCCCCAACATACTTCCGCCTGGCAGTGCCGATGCCAGGACCCTCGCTCTTGATCCGCAGGGACTGCACGTTGCAGTTAGCGCTTTGGGCGTGGTCACCTCTCAAGACCTTCAACTAGATGGCACTCTCGGCTCCAGCAATGTCTCCATAAGTGTCACCGGATCGGCGAACTTCATGTCCTTCGACACCCTTGGCCAATTCCTTTACGCCGGCCTTAATACCGGTACCGGCACTAGTACGGTGCATTTCTATTCGGCAACTTCGCTGCAGGAACTTCCCAACTCGCCCTTAACCGCGGGCTTTCCGCCATCCTCCATATGGATCGCGGATCCTTCCGCGCCGCTCATTTACGCCGACAACGTTTATCAGGTGGATCCACAATCGGGGCTTCTGAATTCCATCCTTTCGCCGGACCCACTCCCCGCTCCCTTCTTCGGATCGACTGTCTTTAGCAGGCCCCCGGGTTCTCAGCCCGTCACCGGCCCCACAGCTCTCCTGAGTGCTATGTCTCTTTCTTTTGGAAGCTTGTCCCTCGGCCAGCCGAGCAGCCCACAGACTTTGACCATCCTCAGTAATGGCGGTCAAACCCTGAGCTTGAATTCCTTCGCGTTCACGGGAGCAAACCCCGCGGACTTCGCCATAACCTCGGATACCTGCCATGTGCCGTCCGCTCTGCCACCCGGCCAATCGTGCTCCGTCCTGATTTCTTTTACTCCTTCCGCAGCAGGTACCCGCACCGCGGCTTTCACCATCACCGACAATGCCTCTCCATCCATAGAATCCGCACAGCTAAGCGGGACTGGCCTTAGCCCTGCTCCCGCTGTTTCCCTCTTCCCGGGAAGCCTCGATTTCGGCAGCGTTACGCAGGGAACCAGCACCGCTCTACCTATTTCCGTCAAAAATTCCGGGACGGCCACGCTTCACGTTTCAAGCGTCGCGACCGCAGGGGCCAACGCCAGCGACTTTAGTTCCTCCAGCCCCACCTGCGGTGCCGCTATTCCGGCTAACTCTGCCTGCACCATAACTGTCACCTTCACGCCGCTCGCAGCGGGACTGCGTACGGCCACCGTGACCCTCACCGACGACGCTCCCGATTCGCCGCAGGTCATAAACATCCAGGGAAACGCGAACGCCGCCCCGTCGTCCGCCGTGGTTGTGAATCCAAGCAGCCCTGATTTTGGCACTACGACGCAGGGCACGAGCACACCTCTGAACGTCACTGTGACGAATTCCGGGACGACCGCTCTGCACATCGCCAACGTTGTTCTGGGAGGAGCAAACGGGAACGAATTTAGTCTTTCCGACCCGACCTGTAACGCGGCCATCCCCGCTGCTGGCACATGCACGATCGCGTTGATGTTCTTGCCTGTTTCGGTTGGCGCCCACGTTGCCACCGTAACGCTCACCGATGACGCCCCGGGCTCGCCGCAAGTCATCAACATCAAAGGCACGGCCAACGCGGCCTTCACCCCGGGTGCTGCTCAAGGGGGCTCAACGAGCGCTTCAGTTTCGGCCGGTCAGACCGCTCAATACCTGCTGCAACTCAATCCGGGAGCCGGCTTCAGCGGCACTGTGTCGCTCGCTTGCTCTGGCGCGCCCCTCGGCGCAATTTGCCAAGTCCCGCCAACGGTATCGATTGCCAATGGCGCCCCCGCTCCATTCACGGTAACCGTCTCAACGGCCGGTAGTGCCGTGCTGCCGCCCGCGATGCCTTGGCGCTTCAGTCCTCTAGCACGGATTCGCGTGCTCCTGCTGCTAGCCCTTGCTTTGCTTCTGGCGGTCATCGCCAGAAATCGCTCGACGTTCGCCGCCCTCAGCGCAAGGGGTTTGGCGACTGGTGCGCTCACCACCATTCTGCTTTGTTCCGTAGTCTATTCCGCGGGCTGTGGCAGCGGCAGCGTTGCCACTATGCCCCCGCCAATCATCACCCCTCCCGGCACCTCGTCGATCATTATCTCCATGAGCGCCATGTCCCCAACGCAGCAACCGCTGCAGTTGCCGCCCATCCAGCTCACCCTGACGGTGAAATGACGCCGCAACTCTATTTCTCTGTGCAACTTACTTGAAAAGCCGCGTTTTCCGCAGTCGGCACACTCATCGCCGCAAAATACCTCTTGACAAATCCATAATTTGTGATACACTTGTTTTCATAGACAACTGCGTTTGGAGTGCGGGACCTCGGTCCCGCTTTTCTTTTTGGGGCAACACGCTCGCACCTTACGCTTCTCGCCGCGCCGATCGCGTCACTTTTAGAATCAGCAAGTTACGAAATGCAAATTTCGTAAGTCTTTTCTTTTGATATTCATGCAAATTGGTAGGGGGGTGGGACACTATCACCTTAAATCGGACCGGAGGAGGTCGGCTTCCGCCGGAACCAGCCAGACGATCGTTTGCAATTGTGTGAGAGTCTTTGCGAAGTCCGCACTTTCGCCGGTCGAGCGTGCTACTTCACTGCGGAGATGCGATAAATCACTCCTGCACCATCATCCGACACCAGCAGCGATCCGTCCGGTGCGACGGCCACCCCCGCCGGCCGTCCATTCACGTCCGATTTGCTCGGATCCGGCACCAACCCGGTCATGAACGGAACCGGGTCCGCCGACGGCTTGCCATTCTTAAATGCCACGAACGCAATCTGGTAGCCTGCTCGCGATGCCCGGTTCCACGATCCGTGTTCCGCGACGAACGCGCCGCCGCGGTAGCTCTCCGGGAATTGCTTCCCGGTATAAAACGCAAATTGGATAGGCGCCACGTGAGCGCCCAGCAACACGTCCGGGATGATCGCCCGTGCCACGAGTTCTGGATGCTCCTGCTTTACGCGCGGGTCCACGTTGCTCCCAATGTAGCTGTACGGCCAGCCGTAAAATCCGCCGTCCTTCAACGAAGTGAAATAATCGGGAGGCAGGTCATCGCCCAGCTCGTCGCGCTCATTGACGCTGGTCCATACTTCCCCGGTGACCGGCTCCAGCGCCAGCCCTACCGGATTCCGCAATCCCGTGGCGAACAACCTCGCGTTCTTGCCGTCTGGATCGCAGATGGTCACGGCGGCGCGGCGCGGATCCTCTCCCGTGTTGATGTTCGACCCGGAGCCAACAGCCACAAAGAGATGCTTCCCATCCGCGGAAAATGCCAGCGATCGCGTGTCATGCCCGCCTCCGGGCAAGTCCATCAGGTGCTCCTTTTCGCCCAGCCTCTTCGACGTCTTCGGATCGTAGCGAAAACGCACCAGTTCATTCATGTTTCCCACGTAGACGTAGTCTTCGCGAAAGGCAATGCCAAACGGCCGCTTCATGTCACTCACAAAAACTTCCCGTTCCTGCGCCGCGCCGGTATGTTGCGGGTCGCGCATCACGATAATTTCGCCCGCTCCGTTATCGGCCAGAAAAATATCTCCGTTCGGCGCCACCGTCAGCCAGCGCGGCACTTTGAAGTTTGTCGCGTAGACGTTCAAGCGAAATCCCGCCGGCACCGTGGGCAGAAATCCCGCCGGAGGTTTCGCGCTGTGGGGTCCATTGCCCGATGAATTGGTCGCGTACGGCGCCGGCAGCTTGGGCTTCTGGCCGTGCGTGACTTGCGCTTGCGCGAGAGCAGGCAAAGAAGAAATGAATGCTAGAACGAGAATGTTGCGTAAACGCATGGCTTTAGCCTTTCAGAAAACACGATTATCAATTCTTCCCTATGATGCCTCAGCTGAACGCCCGGTTCCAAATGTCATGTCGCGGCTTTCCCCCAACTCCTTCAGCGAGCCGCCGAAAGCTATCGAATGACACCCAATCTGCACCCAATCCAATAGCCTTCGAGCCGCATCTAATGGAGCACGAGAAGAGTAAACTAACAGGCACCGAGGGAGAAGCACCATGCAAAGCCCTTACATTGGCCGCGGCATCGCTTTAGTCCTGATTATCGGCCTCGTCGCCTGGACCGCTTTCCGTGCCTTCGGCGCGAGGGGGCCGGAAGTTCCGAGAATTCCCTTCCCCGCTCCCGCCGTCGATGCGCCGCTGGCCGCTGCGAAAAGCCAGCAAACTGCCGTTTTTGCCGGTGGCTGTTTCTGGGGCGTCCAGGCCGTCTTCGAACATCTCAAGGGAGTCTCTTCCGCGACTTCCGGCTACGCTGGCGGCTACGTTAAGTCGCCCTCCTACGAAAGCGTGAGCATGGGCGTCACCGGCCACGCCGAAACGGTCAGCGTCATCTACGATCCCTCGCAACTTACTTACGGCCAGCTCTTGATGATTTTCTTTTCTGTCGCCCACGATCCGACTCAATGGAATCGCCAAGGTCCTGATACCGGCTCGCAATACCGCTCCGCGATTTTTTACACCAGCGAGGAACAAAAACGCATCGCGCAGGCCTACATCGCGCAACTCGATGCCGCGAAAGTTTATTCGCGGCCCATCGTCACAAAAGTGGAGCCTTTCCAGGCTTTCTATCCCGCCGAGGGCTACCATCAGGACTACCTTAAGAACAATCCCGACAATCCCTACATCGTCTACAACGATTTGCCCAAACTGGAAAATCTGAAGAAGTCTTTCCCAAACCTCTATCAGCCCTAGCCGGCTTTCTCGCCGGCAGGCATGCGGTATTCGCCCAGTTCCCTGCCATTTACCGAGCAAAAGTTGTTACATCTCCAGCGCTCTTGCGCTAGATTGAGATAGGCGTTTTTCCGAGAGAGTCCGAATTCTAGATCACATTTCGCCGCAAGGAGAACCATCATGAGATCTTTCGTTTGCGCCGCGCTGTTTTTGTCGGCCGCAGGTCTGGTTTTTGTGCACAGCAGTCAGGCGCAGGCCGCCGCCAAGCCCGTCACTGTGGACATCAAGAATGTGCAAGGCCAGAGCGTTGGCACCGCGACTCTGACCGCCGCGGCCAAGGGCGTCAAAATCAACCTTGATATCAAGAATCTTCCGCCGGGGGAACACTCCATCCATATCCACCAGGTCGCCAAGTGCGAGCCTCCCGACTTCAAATCCGCTGGTCCGCATTTTGGCGGTGGAGGCCACGCGCATGACGGAATGAGTATGGGTGCGCCCGCCGGCGACATTCCGGATTTTGCGCTGATCGTTGCTGCCGACGGAACGGCCCATGCGAGCACTCTCGCTCCGAACGTGACTCTCGGAACAGACGCCAACTCCGTCTTCAGCAATGGCGGAACCGCGATTGTCATTCACGCAGTCGCTGGCGGCAGCGGCAGTAGTGCCCCGGCGCGCATCGCCTGTGGCGTGATCACCAAGCCGGAATAATTCCGGCGCGAACAATCTGTTCGCACTATTTTTTGTCCGGGCGCTCGGTCACGGCTTTGCCGCCGGCGCCCGGAAGCATTGTCTTTTTCCCACCCGCCGCTTCTCCCTCGAATAACGCGTCCAAGCTCGCGTACCCGTAGATGGTCGGCGCATGATTCTGCATCAGCCCGCCGGTGTCCGCCGTCGGGCCGTAATTGCTGTGCAAATCCCGGCCAAGCATGCGCAGCATCGCTATCTGCTGGCCTCGATGGTGCGCGGTGTGTGCGATTCTGCGCACCATCACCCACGCGCGCGATCGCTGCACATCAAAAAACTTTGCCTCCGACTCCCACCAATTCTCATCTTTCGCCCGCAACGCCGCCAGCCGCTTTCCGCTGTCCTCCGCATAACGCTTCATGAATTCCAGCCGCGTCTCCGTCGCCGGCAATGGCGGCGCACCGACGTCGATCCCGAGCATGTTGACAAACCACAAATTCTCGCTCACGCACTGATGAACCATCTGTTCGTGCACGCTGCGTCCTCGCGGATCTCCCGCGCGCGGCCGCACCGCAAGATCCTCGTCGCGGAATTCGCTCCACACGCTCACCACTTTCATGCGCTCCGTCTCGTAAGTTTCCACAAGAAATTCGTATCTCATAGAAGGCTGCTCCGGCAAACTACAGGCTGCGGCGTATTGGAAAAAATCTGCGGGCCGCACGTACTCGGATTGATTTGCCTACAACGGCCAAAGCCAGGCGGCGCCGCGTACCCCGCTGGAGTCTCCGTGTTTGGCCGGAAGAATCGGCGTGTCGGCTTCCTTGCCGAAAACGTATTCCTCCAAGCGGGCCGGCACATTTTTGTAGAGGCGCGGAATCTGCGAAGCGCCTCCGCCCATCACGATGACATCCGGATCCAGCAAATTGATAACTTGCGCCAGACCGCGCGTTAGCCGGTCTTCAAATCGATCCAAGGCTGCCAGCGCGGCCGCTTCCCTGGCGTTGCTTCGTGCGATGATCTCGGGTCCCTTGAGGGCGACTCCCGTCGCGCGATGGTAATCCGCTTCCAGGCCGGTTCCGGAAATCCACGTTTCGATGCAGCCATTCCTTCCGCAATAACACGCAAAACCGGGATATTCCTCGGGGCGCATCCAGGGCAAAGTGTTGTGTCCCCATTCGCCAGCGACTCCATTCGAACCGGCGTGCAGTCGGCCGTCGACAGCAATTCCCCCGCCGCAACCGGTGCCCAATATGACCGCGAAAACGACGTGCTTCCCCGCGCCGGCGCCATCGGTGGCTTCCGAAACGGCGAGGCAGTTCGCGTCATTTGCGCAGCGCACTTCGCGACCCAGCGCGCGGCTCAGGTCTTTGTCGAACGGTTTTCCGTTCAACCACGTCGAATTGGCGTTCTTGACAAAGCCGGTCCTCGTGGAAATGGTTCCGGGGATTCCCATGCCCACGGTGGCGCTACGGCCAAGATTCTTTTCGATTCCTTGCACGGCTTCCACGACGGCGCGCACCGTAGCTTCATAGTCAAAGCGCGGCGTGGGGATGCGATGGCGGTGCAGTTCCTTGCCATCCCGCTCGAGGGCCACGAATTCAATCTTGCTGCCGCCGAGATCCACGCCAATACGAAAATGTTCTTGATTTCCTTGAGTGCTAGGCATCGTTTGAGCCCCCTATTGGGCGCGGACGTAGTCTATCGCGCATAGCGCAATTTTGGATGGCCGAGTGTTTGGGACTTCGTCTTCCAAAAAGGACATCTAAGCTGTCGATCTGACTATCTCCCATTCGACGAGTAAGTAGAGCCAGGGACAAGGCCCTGCGGGAGGCAGTTATGGAACGGCAACGAACACGCTTTCCAAGTATTAGATCCATCGCCGGAATTGCGCTCGCCTGGCTCGGAATTCTTATTCTGCTCGGGAATGTGGATTGTGCCGTCGCCCAGTTGGGGAACGGCTTCTGCGCCACAGCAGGGGATGCTCTGGGAATGTTGCCTTGTCTTGTCCTGGCAGGCTGCCAGGCGGTGCAGGCGTATGTTTTTGATCA
>JBGPIX010000135.1:0-13147 GCA_041485085.1 Candidatus Acidiferrum sp. | reverse complement strand
GGCGTGGTGAGCAGAATGCCCGAGCCGAGCAGGCGAATGCCTTCGCGATTCCAGAAGCTGAAAAGACCGCCCGCGAAATTGGGAAGATCGACAATAGAATCAAATCCGCGCGCGCGTCCGTCGCGTGGATTGGCGTCACCCGACGTATAAAAAGTGGAGATGCGATAACGGATCCAATCTTTGTCGTAAGAAATCTCAGCGGCCGCCATCTGCGCGTTCACGGTGACGCGGCGTCCAGCGATGGGATTGAATGTGTCCTCGCCGATGGCCTGATAGAAAGCATGGGTGAGGTTGAGCTTGTGAATGTGGCCGCTGCCCAGCCACCCGAAATAACCGACACGAATGCCATGGAGGAGGGGCCCGGCGCCGGGATTCTGGTTGATAACGTTGCCGATGGGCGCGGGGCGAACGAGAAAGCCATTGTCATCGTAATGCAGGCTGGGATCGTCTTTGTTCCAGGCGGCGACGAACTCCGCGGTGTAGCCCGGGAAAAAGAAATCCTGGAGATAGACGTTGCCGAGAAAAACCTGCTGGTGGCGGCGGTTAAACGTGTTGAGCCCGCTGTTGGTGTTCTTCTCGAGGAAATGGAAATACGCGAGATTGTATTCGATACGATCGCTGCGGAGATTCCCAAAAATACGCAGCGCCGGTTCTTCATCGACAAAAAGAAAACCGCGAAAGTCGGCGTTGAATTGCTGAATCCCCGCGCGCGCGGAGACGAAATCATAATTGGGACCAAGTTCATGAAGTTTTACTTCGACGAACGCTTCCTGCAGACCCACGTGATTGTCGAAGCGGTTGGTACCGCTCCGAGGATCGGGGCCGACGAGGCCGAGCTCGCGAACTTTCAGATTGTTAAGGCTGAGCTCCGGCGTGATTCGAATGCGCCAATCGACCGGCTTGAAAGCCGCGTCTCCATGAAATAAATCGAACGTGAATCGAAGCGTTTGGTCAAAAAACGCTTGCTCGCCTTTACCGAAAAATCCCGAGCTGCCAGGGCGCGCGGTGCTCACATTGCTGGGCGAAGGAACCCTGCGGCCGTCAAAGAAAGAATCGGAAGATGCGGTCAGGTTCAGGAACACTTGCTGTCCGAGCAGTCCGGGCCAGATGGGCTCGTCGCCCTTGAATCGATTGTGATTGAACGGATCGTACCAGCGGGGCTTTGTATAGACGTACTCGCCGGGCTGCGGATAGCGGCGGTAGTCGGGTTGCTCGAGCGCCCAGCGATTGGGGACCGTGTTGTAGACATCCGCCACTGGCGGAAGCGTGTCCGGAGAAATATTTTCGATGTAGTTGGGATCGGAATCGAGTCGATGGTGAAACTCCCGATAGGTTCCAAAGGAAGGTTGCACTTCGGCGGAAAGAGCGGGACCAAGTTCCGGGAGGCGCGGCAGCCGCGAGCGCGCTTCCATGGCCGCAGAGCTTACGAGCGAAATCTCAAGGGTCACAACTTCGTTTGGCTGCAAAGCGAGGTCGGAAAGAACGAACGGCGCATATTCCTTGGCTTCGACGCGGATCTGGTAGTGACCCGGCGGCAAAGGAAAAATTCGGAAGACGCCTTCACCGGAACTGGTGGCGCTGAACACTTGTCCAGATTGGACGTTTCGCAGTGTGAGGACAGCTGCTGGAACGGGGCGCGTTGCGCCGGGTACATTCGAATCTCGTACAACACCATCCAGCGCCGCGCTGGTCTGCGCTTGCTGCCGCGGAATTCGCAGCGGCGGGCCTTGCTCACTGGATTTCTTTGCGGAGTCTTGTGTACTCGGCGGCGATTGCTCCTGCCTAGTTGCACCGGCGATTGCATTGGCAAAAAGCCCTGAAATGCAGCAAGCCGCGCAGAACGCGCGTCGATATTTCCACGGAGAAAAAAAAATCATGCGTTCGGCCTGCATGGGTCGATGAAAGAAACGGGAATCGCGTACTAGCTAACAATATCGACGGGCAGCGAGCAACACTTTTCCCAACCCGATGGAGACATTCGATAACACGCGGAACGGCTGCGGCCATTCACCAGTACGCCGCTCCATCCAGGCAAATGCGTTGAGCGCCCTTAAACGAGTGTGGTACCAACGAGAGTACTCGCACAATGGAAACGACTCACACACTGTGTAGGCCGGTGGAATCGCAGCGCGCATTGCGGCAGCGAAAAAATACGCTAGCACTTGGCGCATTCCTCGCTTTGGGAATCGCATTAGCGCTGATGATGGTCATCGTCGGCTGCGGAGGCGGAAGCAGTGCACCAGTTGCACCACCGTCAGTTACTCCCGTGCAGGCTCTGCAAGTAGCCGATGTCCAGAATATTGTGCAAGCAGCGGTCAATTCGGTGAATGTCGACATGATCGTGGCTGTCGTGGACCGCGCGGGATTCGTGTTGGCCGTGTTTCGAACGCAGAATGCTCCGGCTACGGCAGCCGGAAACTTCGGGCAGGTTCAGAACGCAAACGATGTCGCGGTTGCGCTCGCGCGCACTGGCGCGTTTTTCAGTAACGATCAGGCGCCGCTCTCTTCGCGAACAGTGCGGTTCATCAGCGGGATTCATTTTCCCCCTGGCGTGATGAACCAGCCGCCGGCCGACCTATACGGAATTGAAAATACCAATCGTGGCTGCACGCTGATCGGCAATCTATCATTCGAAAACAAGATTCCTCCTTCGCTCGCGCTGGGCGGTGGATTCGGGCTTGGAGTGCTCACCGGCAAAGCCGACGTGATGGATTCGGATGCCACCGCGGTGAATCCTGGCGGCGTGCCGATTTTTTACAAAAATGTGGTGGTTGGCGGAATCGGAGTCGTGACAACGTCGAGCAATCTGAATGTAGCAGAGTACGTAGCGTTCGCGGGATCGACGGCCGCGCGCAGCGGCCCCACGGATACCTTTGGGCCAACACCTTCAGCTCCGGGCGTGGTTTTTATCGGCGGCATTGCGCTGCCTTTCGTGAATCAGACCGCTCGGCCTGCGGGATTCTCCGCAGGGCCCGTTGCTGGGACGGGCACCTATTTGGTGGCGGCGACAAACAGCCAGGGGCAACCGCCAGAGGGCGATTTGATTACGCCGACGGCAGGACCGCTCGGCGGGCTAAGTGCGTCAGACGTGACGCAAATCTTGAACAACGCGGAAGCAACGGCGAATACTACGCGCGCCGCGATACGATTGCCGCTGGGTTCGAAAGCAAAGATGGTGATCGCGGTGGCGGACGTTGATGGAACCATCATTGGTCTGCGGCGGATGCAGGATTCCACGGTATTCAGCATTGATGTGGCTGCGACTAAGGCGCGTAACATGGTGTACTTCAACAGCGCCCTTCGGACAGCCGCAGACTTGAACGGCGTGCCCATAGGAACGGCGCTGACGAACCGCACGATCAGTTTTGGCGCGCAGCCGCTTTATCCGCCGGGAATCGATGGTTCGAGTGCCGGTCCTTTTTTCAATTTATATACGGTGGATCTGGTAAATCCCTGCACGCAAGGACTTCAAAGCGGTGCGGCAAACGCGAACAAAAGCGGAATCGTCTTCTTCCCCGGGAGTGCGGGCTTGTATCGCGGTGGTGCACTCGTTGGCGGATTGGGTGTGAGCGGCGACGGCGTGGATCAGGACGATTACGTGACCAATGGCGGCACCGCCGGTTTTGAGGCACCAACAAATATCCGCGCCGATCAAATTATGGACCAGGGTGTGCGGCTTCCTTACTTCAAGTTCCCGAGAAATCCGACCAACTGATTCCTGTTTGTTTTTTCCTTTTTCTTTTTTCACTTCTCTTTTCGATTTTTTCCTTTCACCTAATTCCAATCGCGACCAAATCAATTGGGGCGAGCGCCACCGGAAGGATCGGGTGAAGCGGCGCTGTTCACATCCAGGAACCATGCGTGGGTGCGATCGCCGGGCGCGTAACAGTTGCCATCGGGCGAATACTTTGCGGGGCAACGGGCAGTGAGTTTTCTTCGTCTCGGCGATTGGGCGAATTGCCAGACCGCCGCGTAGGAGATACCGCCTGCCGAAGGAGCGGGAGGATTCTCCGGAAATGCGCAGCCAGGCGACGGCGGACATGCATCGTTGTAAGCCCAGATCACGATTTCGCGTGAGGGGTCGTGGCTGCGAATGTCGTCCGCGGTCGTGATGGAGACGCCGGGCTCTTCTTTCACGGAAATGCCGGAACAGTAGGCGCCGGACACAAAACTTGCGCGCTTGAGTTCTTCTGACCAGGAGCGAAAATACGCGTGGTACGTGTCGGGGAGGCGGCCGCCTTCTTCGATGTCCAGGAAAATAATCGTTCCAGCTGCGAAGCCTTCTTCCTTCGCAGCGGCGGCGGCGGCGCTGGCATCCTTAGTTCCCATCTCCTTCGCATCGGTTTCATTTTTGAGTTCGTTGCTGTCGCGCCCCCGATATAAAACCAAAAATCCAAAACCGTGAGAGAGAAGAAGTCCGCGCTTCCCTGTCCAGGTGTTCCGCTTTTCGCCGGGCGGAGGACTGAGCCAGTAGCTGCTGAATGTGAAAGTTTTGCGAAGGACTGGGAGCGCGGCATCACCCGGATAAATGTTGCGATCGAAACCAAGATAGGAATGCGGAGCGGCGACTTGTGGGATGAGTGCGGGAGTGGCGACGAGAAAAGCAATAAGAACCAGGAAGGCGGCGCGTGCGAAAACAGAAAAAGAATTAACACAGAGGACACGGAGAGCGCAGAGGGCACGAAGAAGTGAAGAAGAGGTAAGACCGGGCGCCATGTTCAGCCTTCGCGGAGCTTGTGGCCGGCGAGATTGCCAAGGCCGTCGTAAGCGGCATACTTGTAGAGTTCGCTTAGCGTCGGGTAATTAAAGACTTGTTCGATGAATTCGTCGATGGTGAGGCCGTTGTCGAGGACCATCATGCCGATGTGGATGAGTTCGGTGGCGTTCTCGCCGATGATGCTAACGCCGAGAAGTTTTTTGTCGGCGCGAGCAAAGATGAGTTTGAGCATGCCTGCGGTATCGCCCGTGATGTGCCCACGGGCGTTGTTTTCATAGTGCGAGCGGCCGACGACGTAATCGATTTTCTTCTCCTTGCAGGATTCTTCGGTCTCGCCGGCGGCGGAGATCTCCGGGATGGTGTAAATCCCCATCGGAAGCAGAGAAGCGACGCGCTCTTTGTATTTCAATCCAAAAGCATGACAGGCGGCGACGCGGCCTTGCTCCATGGAAGTGGAGGCCAGCGCGGGAAAACCAATGACGTCGCCGGCGGCATAAATATGCGGGACGGCTGTGCGGTAGTGTTCGTCGACCGGGATATATCCGCGATCGTTGATGGACAGGCCTGCTTTTTCGAGAGCGAGGCCATCCACAGCGGCGCGGCGGCCCGCAGCAAAGAGGGCGGCATCGGTTTCAAGGATTCTGCCACTCTTCATCGTCAGGCGCACGCCGCTCGCGGAATTTTCGGTTTTGACTGGGCGCTCGTTGAACAGGAAATGCATACCGAGAGCGGCTAGGCGATCGCGCAAGCGATCGGAAATTTCATTGTCGAGAAAAGGGAGAAGACGATCGCGGCCATCAACGAGGGTGACGTCAACTCCAAGCGCTTTGAAGATCGAGGCATATTCGCAACCAATGACGCCGCCGCCGATGACCGCGAGGCTCTTGGGAATGCGATCCATCTGAAGAAAGGTGTCGGAGTCAAAAGTATGGATGTCGTCGAAGGCAATCTCGGAAGGACGATGCGGCTTGGAGCCGGTGGAAATGAGGATGACTTCTCCTGATAGCTGACGTGTGCCCTGCGCGCCGGAAACGGCGACAGTATGGGGATCGAGAAAAGCGGCCTGGCCGCGCACTAGCTCGATCTTGTGGAGCGTGAGATTTTTCAGGATGCGCTGGCGCTCCATGTCCACGACTTCGCGTTCGTGGTGCATGAAGTCGTGGACGGTTAAATTTTCCTTAAGCGAATAGTCGATGCCGTAGAGGCCGCGCTGCTTCAAGCCGGAGAAATAGAGCGCGGATTCGCGGAGCGTCTTGCTGGGAACGGTGCCGGTATTAATGCAACTGCCGCCCATATGCGCGGCGCGCTCGATGACGGCAACGCGCTTGCCAAAATACGCGGCTTGCGCCCCGGCTTTTTCGCCAGCCGGACCGCAGCCGATGACCATCAGATCGAACTTTTCACTCACAGTCACACATTCCTCCGCGGAGTTCTAGAATAGGGAATTGTAATTCGCTTCCCGGAGGATTGTAGGAGAAGTGGGGGACAGACGCAGAAGATTCTTGTCTGTGGGTATCGGATGAGTTCCGGTTTAGACCTTCCGAGCGTGAAGAATGGTGCCGTAACAGCGGAAATGTTTGTCGAGTCCGCCGTAGCGCGGATGACTGTGCGCTAATTCGGGAGCATCCGGAGAGAACTTCTTCTTTGAGATTTCTAGTTAACCATAAGACCCCCACCCCCTATGTTTTTTGTAAGTGTTCATTCTAAAGGAGTTAAAGCCCTTTGTTTTGATACATTTTTGCAAGTGTTGATTCTAAAGGTAGTTAAGGGAGCGTTTTTGAAGATATTCTTGTAAGTGTTGATTCTAAACGGCCTACGCTCTTGATATAGGATGGGGCGAGGCGAGGCCATGGAATGGCAGCGAAACCCCCACGCCCCTAGGGAGATTCATCCCGCTGAACCCGCGGGAAGGAGCAGAAATGGCGTTCCCTTTAGAAAAAAGGCTGCAAACCCTTCGAGACTCAGGGTAAACCGCTCCAAAGGAGAAAACCCGCACTATTACCTGCCAAGTACAGTAGCACAAGATGCATAGAGGGTCAAGATGTTTGTTGTACTTTTAGGAGCTCTCGTTCTCAACCTAGGCCAAATTCGTGAGCGTTTGTGCGACAGCGACTTCTTCGCGGGGTGGAAGATCTCCATTCAGATAGTCGGTGAGTTGGAACTTGTGGTGGGGCGAAAGCACAAGCAGTGTTGCCATGGCTGTCGGAGTCGCGCCAGCGAAACCGAAATCGATGGCTTTGGAAGCCTCCACCATCAGCATGGAATTGAGCGTGCGCAACGATTCGTTGCCATAAATGGAAAGATTCCTGTTGAAGGTTTCGGTTAGATGGGCGCCATAGTCGGCGAAGCGCGCAATGGCCTTAGTGGGCGCGGTAGCCGCTTCCGAGAGCATGCCCTGTATGTCCATGAGGGTGCGGGCCGCTCCGTTCACCATTTCCGCTTCCGTGAAGAGCAAGGATTGCAGGAAGATGTCGCCAGTGTGGTTGGTCGCGCTGACGGAGACTTTTTCAGCGCTGCCGGGCCCTAGAATGCCCGCGGGTAATTGAAAATCTTTTTGAAAATTGCTCATGGATGGAGTGGCCACAAATCACCTCCTGCTTCAGGACAAATTGGGAGAGTTTGAAGCGCAGGCGGCTGCTATGGACCAACGATCACAACCCGTCAAGAACCGTTCCCTTGGAGCAGTTGCGGCAGCTTCAAGACAAACAAAGGGATGAGTTATCACCGAGCCTAGGAAAACTGGTGCCCGGGGTGGGAGTCGAACCCACATGAGGAAAAATCCCCGGAGGATTTTAAGTCCTCAGCGTCTGCCATTCCGCCACCCGGGCAGGGCTAGAAAACAAACAACTTAGTTTACCACCTCGGCGTCGTACACCGTGTTTTTCCCCGAACTTTCCCCATTCTCTAGCGCCGGGAACTCCGCCGGGTGGGGCTCCGCGAGCATCCGGAGCGTTTCCGGGGTCGGCCGGTTGTACTTCTCCGTCACCTCTTCCGACAGGTGCCCGCAGATCTTGCGGACGTGCTCGTCCGAGACGCCGCGAGTCAGCATGTTCGTGATCGCCGACCTCCGGAGGTCGTGGGGGGATGGCCTTGACCCAGACCTCTTCGCCCTTCCTCGTCTCGAAGTGTCCCGCGCCGAAGGCCGCGACGAGCTTGTCCCAGCGGTGGCGGAAATCCTTGATCGGCTTCCCGTTCCCGCGCGTGAAGACGAGCTGCTCCGGGCTCTTTCCGGCGATCAGCTCGCGCAGCAGCGGCAGCTCGCGGTCGCCGATGGGAACCATGCGGGGATGCTTCGACTTCGTCGAGAACTTCGGGAGCCAGACAGTGCGCGCCTTCAGGTCGACGTTCTTGACGGGCCGCTTCAGCAGCTCGTTCACCCGGAAGCCCCAGTTGAACGCCATGATGAGAAACGCCTTCGGCCACTTCTCTTCCGGCCCCCAGGCGGCGAGCATCTTCTCGGAGACAAGCAGACCGTTTCATTTTGGCGTAAAATCTCTTGGTCCGCGGCGGTCCGCGGTGCATCTAAAATCTGACTACGATCTGCGGGAGCCCTCCTGCCCGCAGCAGGAGCGAATGTGAGCCAGCCGAACGTTGTTCTAGGTGACCGCCAAGCGGTCATTGACCAGCTGAGCGTCAACACCATCCGTACTCTGGCGATCGATGCGGTCCAGCAAGCAAATTCAGGCCATCCCGGTGCACCAATGGGTCTCGCGCCGGTGGTCTATGAGCTGTGGCAGAAATTTTTGCGCTACGATCCTGCCGATCCAACGTGGCTGAATCGCGACCGCTTTGTTTTATCGGCTGGGCACGCCTCGATGCTGCTCTACGCCACCCTGCACCTAGCCGGAGTGCGCGCCGTCAATGCCAAAGGTGAAGTTTCGAACGATCTTGCTGTTTCGATGGAGGAGATTAAGCGCTTCCGGCAACTCGACAGCCGGACTCCCGGACATCCGGAATCCCACGTGACTTCGGGAGTGGAGACGACTACCGGCCCGCTGGGGCAGGGTGCGGGAAACAGCGTGGGAATGGCCATCGCCGGAAAATGGCTGGCGGAAAATTTCAACAAGCCTGGATTTGAGATTTTCAATTTCAATGTCTACGCGGTCTGCGGAGATGGCGATCTAATGGAAGGTGTGGCTTGTGAAGCGGCTTCGCTCGCGGGCCATCTGAAGCTTTCCAATCTCTGCTGGGTGTACGACAACAATCGCGTAACGCTGGACGGTCCGGCGGAGTGGTCCTTCAGCGAAGATGTGATGACGCGCTTCAAGGGATATGGCTGGAACGTCACGCACGTCACGGATGCGAACAATTTGGAGATGCTGGCCGGTGGCTACAATAATTTTCTCAATTCGAAAGACCGGCCCACGCTCATCGTGGTGGACAGCCACATTGGGTTTGGATCCCCACACAAGCAGGACTCCTATGAAGCGCATGGCGAGCCGCTGGGCGAAGCAGAAATTAAGCTAGTGAAGAAAAACTATGGCTGGCCCGAGGATGCCAAGTTTCTCGTCCCCGATGGAGTCTATGACCAATTCAAAAACGGGATCGGGAAGCGGGGAGCTGAAGCACGCGCGGCATGGAAAGCGAAATTTGAGGAGTACAGGAAACAGTTCCCCCAGCTCGTTGACCAATTAAACAGGATGCAGCATGGCCAGTTGCCGGAGGGCTGGGACAAGGACTTGCCGAATTTCCCTGCCGATCCGAAAGGCATGGCGACACGCGAATCCTCGGGAAAGACTTTGAACGCGCTCGCCAAAAATATCCCCTGGCTGATTGGCGGCTCGGCGGACCTGGCCAAATCCAACAAAACAAATCTTACTTTCGACGGCGCAGGCGATTTCTACCCAAATCAGTATCGCGGACGCAACGTCCACTTCGGCGTGCGGGAACATGCCATGGGCGCGATCGTGAACGGCATGACGCTGTCGAAACTCCGCGCGTTCAGCGCCACCTTCTTCAATTTCAGCGATTACATGCGGCCGAGCATGCGGCTCGGCGCATTGATGGAGATTCCCGCGATCTACATTTTCACGCACGACTCGATTGGCGTGGGAGAAGATGGCCCGACGCATCAGCCTATCGAACAACTGGCTTCCTTGCGCGCGATGCCCAACATGCTGGTTCTACGTCCGGGCGATGCCAATGAAGTGGTAGAAGCCTACAAGGTGATCCTGCGGCACACCCATGGGCCATCGACGCTTGTTCTAACGCGACAGGCTATGCCTACGTTTGATCGCACGAAATATGCTTCCGTCGCGGGAGTTGCGAAGGGCGCCTATATTCTTGCAGAAGCTCCCGGCGGGAAACCGGATGTAATCCTCATGGGCAGCGGCAGCGAAGTATCTCTGTGCGTGGAAGCTGGCGAAAAATTGAATGCCGCTGGCATCAAGGCACGCGTGGTCAGCATGCCATCCTGGGAACTCTTCGAACGCCAGGACCCTGCTTACAAAGAGAGTGTCTTCCCTGCAAGCGTAAGCGCGCGAGTGTCCGTAGAAATGGCTTCCACATTTGGATGGGAGCGCTACGTCGGGCTCAAAGGCAAGATGATTGGGATGCGCAGCTTCGGCGCATCGGCGCCGCTCAAGGACCTGCTGAAGAAATTCGGCATTCAGGTAGACAACGTGGTGGCGGCGGCAAAAGAAGTTCTCGGAAAGTGAGCCGGCAATGAAGATAGTGATTGGCTCGGATCACGCTGGCTTTCAACTCAAAGTTGCCATCGGGGATTTGCTGCGTTCCTTGGGACACGACGTGCTGGATGTCGGCGCGTTCAATGAAAATCCGTCTGATTATCCGGACTTTGCAGAAGCCGTGGGCCGCGCCGTGCTGGACCACAAAGCCGAGCGCGGCGTGCTGATTTGCGGCAGCGGCGTGGGAGCGAGCGTGGCAGCAAACAAGTTGCCCGGGATTCGGGCCGGGATGTGCCATGACACGTATTCGGCACATCAAGGAGTGGAACACGACGACATCAATGTATTGGTGCTGGGTTCGCGGGTGATCGGTCTGAAGCTGGCTGAAGATCTCGTGAAGGCTTTCCTCGGCGCGAAGTTCACCAACGAAGAACGGCACGTGCGGCGGCTTGGCAAAGTGAAAGCGCTCGAAGCAAAGTTTGCCGCGGGAACCAGGGCCTGAGAAACAATACTGGTATTCGAGGCCTGGAGCGCTCCCACCCTTCGGGGCGTACAATATAGTTTCAGAGTGAAGGAGAGCTATCATGACGACGACAACGACGATTCCCAATATCGCCACCGGCGAGGGAACCAATCCGCTGAAAGCGCTGCTCACCTACGGGCAATCCCCTTGGATGGACTACATCCGCAGAGACCTGCTGACCGGCGGCGGATTGAAAAAATATATCGATAACGACGGCCTGCGCGGGATGACTTCCAACCCGGCGATCTTCGAGAAGGCCATTACGGGCAGCGACGTGTACGCCGACATTTTGACGTCACCCGCCGCCAAGACTTTTGACGCCAAGGGCTTGTTTGAAAAAATCGCCATACGCGACGTTCAGGATGCCTGCGATATTTTTAAGTCGGTCTACGCGGACTCGAAGCGCCGCGACGGTTACGTCAGCCTGGAAGTCTCTCCGTATCTCGCCAACCACACCAAAGGCACGATAGACGAAGCGCGCCGACTTTGGAAAGCTGTTGACCGCCCGAACGTGATGATCAAGGTTCCAGCGACGCCCGAAGGACTTCCCGCCATTCGCCAACTGCTGGAAGACGGGCTCAACATCAATATCACTTTGCTCTTCGCACAGTCTGCCTACGAACAGGTCGCCGAAGCCTTTCTTGCCGCGCTCGAAGCTCGCGCTGCGAAAAGCCAGGATATCGGCCATATCGCCAGCGTTGCGAGCTTTTTCGTCAGCCGCATTGACTCGCTCGTTGACGGCAAAATCGATGAGAAACTCAAGGCTGGGGCAGACCCAAACCAAACTGCTCTGCTCGAGAGCATTCGAGGCAAAGTGGCCATTGCTAATGCCCGGCTCACTTACAAAAAGTATCAGGAACTTTTCGGCGGCCCGCGATGGAAGGCTCTCGCTTCCAAGGGCGCGCAGACCCAGCGGCTGCTCTGGGCCAGCACCAGCACTAAGAATCCAAAGTATCGCGATGTGATCTACGTCGAAGAGCTGATTGGCGCGGACACCGTCGACACCATTCCACCAGCGACATTCGATGCGTTCCGCGATCACGGCAAGCTGCGCCCCAGCCTTACGGAAAACGTCGACGGCGCCGCGAAGACCATGGCAGACCTCGCGAAGGCGGGAATCTCCATGAAGGAAGTGACCGACAAGCTTCTGGTGGACGGCGTCAAGCTCTTTGCCGATGCTTTCACAACACTGTTAGCCGCGACGGGAAAAAGCGCCGGGGTGCGCGCGTGAGCGTCAACAAGCAAACCTACAAATTGCCAAAACAACTTGCGGACGCGGTGGCCGCATCCCTCGACGACTGGAAAAAAAACAATAAAGTTGCGCGCCTCTGGCAGAAGGATGCCTCGCTCTGGAGCGGCAGCGACGAGAGCAATTGGCTCGGCTGGCTGACCATCACCGAAGAGCAGCTTGCCAACCTCGACGCCCTGAAGCAGATTGCCGAAGACGTGAAGAAAGCGCGTTTCAAGCATGCCCTCTTGCTGGGCATGGGCGGTTCCAGCCTTTGCCCGGAAGTTTTGCGCATGACGTTTGGGAAGATTAAAGGCTCTCCCGAGCTGCACGTTCTCGATTCCACCGACCCTGCGCAAATCAGGGCCATTGAAGCGAAAGTGGACCTCAAGAGCACCATCTGCATCGTTTCGAGCAAGTCCGGCAGCACGCTCGAACCCAACATTTACAAGCAATATTTTTTCGAACGCGTGAAGGCCAAGGTCGGCGAAAAAGAAGTTGGCAATCGCTTCATCGCCGTCACCGATCCGGGCTCCAAGATGCAGCAGGTCGCCGAAGCGGACAAATTCCGCAAGATCTTCATGGGCGTGCCAAGCATAGGCGGGCGCTATTCCGCGATTTCCAACTTCGGCATGGTCCCCGCCGCGGTTATGGGCTTGGACGTTGCCAAATTCCTGAGAAACACGGATGAGATGGTCAAAGCCTGTGGCGCATCTTCTGCCGCCGATTCGAATCCCGGCGTCCTCCTGGGAACCATTCTGGGGGTCGCCGCGAATCATGGCCGCGACAAGATCACGATCATCACATCGCCGGGTATTTCTGATCTCGGGGCCTGGCTGGAACAACTGATTGCCGAGTCAACCGGGAAGATCGGCAAAGGCATCATTCCCGTGGATCGCGAACGCCTCGCCAAGCCGGCTACTTATGGCAGCGATCGCGTCTTCGCATACTTGCGCCTGGCATCGAAGCCCAACAAAGCCCAGGATGCCGCAGTCGCCGCCCTCGAAAAAGCCGGGCACCCGGTCGTTCGAATCACGCTGCCGAACACTTAT
>JBGPIX010000134.1:0-13220 GCA_041485085.1 Candidatus Acidiferrum sp. | reverse complement strand
CCTTCGAATATCTGAAGTCCCCCGGGAACGCCAATCTCCCGATTGGCGCTTCGAAAAATTCAAAAAACGCCATTCAGGAGAATGGCGTTCCGAATGCCGCATCCAAACTAACCACCAAAGACCTAAAAACTCTCCAGGACCGCACCTTCTACGGCAAAGAAAAAAAATCCCTAGCCTACGTCATCGCCATCATGAACATGATCCTCCACGGTATCGAAGCCCCCAACATCATCCACACCAACACCCTCACCGAAAACCTAGCCGACATCCAGGAAAAAGACCGCTACGAAGTAGTCTTGGCCAATCCGCCCTTCGGCGGCCAGGAGCGCAAGGAAGTCCAGCAGAACTTTCCCATCCGCACCGGCGAAACCGCCTTCCTCTTCCTCCAGCACTTCATTAAAATCCTCCGGGCCGGCGGCCGCGGCGGCATCGTCATCAAGAACACCTTCCTCTCCAACACCGACAACGCCTCCGTCAGCCTCCGCAAAATGCTTCTCGAAAACTGCAATCTCCACACCGTCCTCGATTGCCCCGGTGGCACCTTCCAGGGTGCCGGTGTAAAAACCGTCGTCCTCTTCTTCGAAAAAGGCGCCAAAACTCGCAAGATCTGGTTCTACCAGCTAGACCCCGGTCGCAACCTCGGCAAAACCAACCCCCTCAACGACGAAGACCTAGCCGAATTCGTCAATCTCCAGAAAACCTTCGCCGACTCCCCCAAATCCTGGACCGTAGACGCCAAGACCATCGATCCAAAAACTTTCGACTTATCGGTGAAGAACCCGAACGGCGGCGAAGCTACCGCCCACCGCACCCCCCAGGCCATCATGGCCGAAATCGCCGCCCTCGACGCCGAAAGCGCCGAAGTTTTGCAAACCATCAAGGGGCTACTGTGATTGCCGGATGGGATCGCAAACAAATAGGCGATGTCTGCGAGGTCGTGAATGGTGGCACTCCGAAGACTGGTGTCCCCGATTATTGGGATGGCCATCACGCGTGGATTACCCCGGCCGAGATGGGAAAGCGGCTAAGTCCTTACGTGGAGGACACAGAGCGTAAAATCACGGATTTGGGGCTACGGGACAGTTCCGCCAGGATGCTTCCTTCGAATTCCGTAATACTTTCCTCCAGGGCACCCATCGGGCATTTAGTGATAAATATCGTGCCTATGGCGACGAACCAGGGTTGTAAGGGCCTAGTCCCGCAGAATGGACTCCAAACAAAATTTCTCTACTACTATTTAGGAAGCATCGTTGATTTTCTGAATTCACTCGGCACAGGCGCAACCTTCAAAGAATTGTCGGGCGGCAAACTGAAGGATGTTCCCGTTCCAATCCCGCCGCTAACCGAACAGAAGCGCATCGTCGGCATCCTCGACGAAGCCTTTGACGGCATCGCCACCGCCAAAGCCAACGCCGAAAAAAACCTCCAAAACGCCCGCGCCCTCTTCGAAAGCCACCTCGAATCCGCCTTCTCCCACCGCGGCGATGGTTGGGTGGAGAAAACTTTGGGAGATGTATGTGAATTCGTTGGTGGTTCACAGCCGCCGAAGTCCGTCTTTTCGAAGACTAAGTCGGCCGACAACGTTCGCCTGATCCAGATTCGCGACTATAAGAGCGACAAACACGTCGTCTACATACCCCGATCTCAGGCGAGGAGATTCTGTAAAAGGGAAGACATCATGATTGGCAGATATGGTCCACCAATCTTCCAAATTCTCCGGGGAATGGAAGGGGCGTACAACGTTGCATTGATGAAGGCAGTCCCGAACGAGTCGGAGCTTTCGCGCGATTATCTTTTCTATTTTCTCAAGCATTCCGCAATTCAGGAATACGTCATTTACCATTCGGAACGGGCTGCCGGTCAGAGTGGGTTGAACAAAGACACACTCGAACCTTATCCTATTGCTCTGCCTGCGATATCTAAACAACGAAGAATAGTTCAGACAACGATGGAACTTGAATCCGAAACCCAGCGCCTCGAATCCCTCTACCAGCAGAAGTTCGCCGCGCTGGAAGCCTTGAAAAAATCCCTGCTCCACCAGGCCTTCAGTGGCCAACTCTAAGCACAGTCCGAGGAACGCCAATCTCCCGATTGGCGGTTTGGATGGCGCCAACCTTGGCGCCATGACTGCCACCCCAACTGCGTTTAGCGGGGAGAAACCCGCCAATCAGGAGATTGGCGCTCCCGGATGGCACAGCCGCGGCTACCTCCCCCACTTTGAAAGCCCCGACGTAACCCAGCACGTCACCTTTCACCTCGCCGACAGCCTCCCCCAAACCGTCCTCCTCCAATTGGAATCCGAACTGAAGTTCCTCCCCATCGAAAAACGCGCCACCGAACGCCGCAAGCAAATAGACGCCTGGATCGACGCCGGCCACGGCTCCTGCATCCTGCGCAATCCAGCCATTGCCGATATGGTCCAGGCATCCTTGCTGACCTTTGATTCCCAACGTTACCGCCTGTTAGCGTGGGTCGTAATGCCCAATCACGTCCACGTACTTTTCCAACCAATAAGTGGCTGGACCGTCGCCAAGATCGTAGCCGCCTGGAAAAAGTTCACCGCCCGCAAAATCCGCGACCACCAGCGCGCCAACCCCCCGGGAACGCCAATCTCCCGATTGGCGGCTACCACCCCCGTCTGGCACCGCGAGTATTGGGACCGCTATATCCGTGACGAGACACACTTCCAGCGGGCGATCGAATATATTCACCTCAATCCAGTGAAAGCCAACTTAGTTGCCGCGCCGGAAGAATGGCCCTGGAGCAGTGCCTACCCCGGGAGCGCCAATCTCCCGATTGGCGGAGTGAAAGACGCCATTCAGGAGAATGGCGTTCCCAGCAGAAAACCATGAACGAAGCCGAAACTAGAGCCGAACACATCGACCCCGCCCTTAAAGCGGCGGGCTGGGGCGTCGTCGAAGGCAGCCGCATCCTCCGCGAATACCGCATCACCCTAGGACGCCTCGAAGGCCTCGGCCGCCGCGCCAAAGAAGTGAAAGCCGATTACATTCTCGTCTATCTCAACCACAAACTCGCCGTAGTCGAAGCTAAGGCCTGGGACGAATCCCTCACCGAAGGCGTAGCGCAGGCGAAAAATTACTCCGACAAACTCGAAATCCGTTACGCCTATTCCACGAATGGCCGCGAAATCTACGGCATCGACATGCGCGAAGGCAAGGAAGGCGTCATTGAAACATATCCGACACCGGAAGAACTCTGGAGCCTGACCTTCGCCGAAGTCAACGCCTGGCGCGACCGCTTCGCCGCCGTGCCCTTCGAGGACAAAGGCGGCTACTTCCAGGGGCGTTACTTTCAGGACCTGGCCATTGACCGCGTGATGGAGGCCATCGCCGCCGAAAAATCGCGCATCCTGCTGACCCTTGCGACCGGCACTGGCAAGACGTTCATCGCTTTTCAGATTGCGTGGAAGCTATTTCACAGTCGCTGGAACCTGAGCCGCGAGCCATCCCGCCGCCCCCGCATTCTCTTCCTCGCCGACCGCAACATCCTGGCCGATCAAGCCTACAACGCTTTCTCGCCTTTTCCTGAGGATGCCATGAAGCGGATCGCGCCGGACCAAATTCGAAAGAAAGGCAAAGTCCCAAAGAACGCCAGTCTCTTCTTCACCATCTTCCAGACCTTCATGAGCGGCCCCGGGAACGCCGATCTCCCGATCGGCGCCGCAAAGAACGCCATTCAGGAGAATGGCGCTCCCAGCAAACCCTCGCCCTATTTCGGCGAATATCCACCAGACTTCTTCGACTTCATCGTCATCGACGAATGCCATCGCGGCGGCGCCAACGACGAAAGCAATTGGCGAGGCATCCTCGAATATTTCGCACCTGCCGTCCAGCTCGGACTCACCGCGACGCCAAAGCGCAAGGACAACGTGGACACCTACGCTTACTTCGGCGATCCGGTCTACATCTACTCGTTGAAAGATGGCATCAACGACGGCTTCCTCACGCCCTTCAAGGTGAAGCAGATTTCCACCACCCTCGATGAATATGTCTACACGCCGGACGATAAGCTCATCGAGGGCGAAATCGAAACCGGCAAACTCTACACCGAGCCCGACTTCAATAAGATTATCGAGATTCAGGAACGCGAAAGGCACCGCGTAAAGATTTTCATGGACCAAATCAACCAGAATGAAAAAACTCTCGTCTTTTGCGCCACGCAGGATCACGCGCTCGCCGTACGCGACCTAGTCAACCAGATGAAGACCAGCAAGGACCCCAACTATTGCCAGCGAGTCACAGCTAATGATGGTGCATTGGGTGACCAACATCTTCGTGACTTCCAGGACAACGAAAAGACCATTCCGACAATCTTGACGACCTCGCAAAAACTCTCCACCGGCGTGGACGCGAGGAATATCCGGAATATCATCCTGATGCGCAACATCAATACGATGATCGAGTTCAAGCAGATCATTGGCCGTGGCACGCGCCTCTATGACGGAAAAGATTACTTCACCATCTACGATTTCGTGAAGGCGCACCATCATTTTAATGATCCGGAGTGGGATGGTGAACCGCTGGAGCCGGAACCGAAAGATCCTCCCGAGCCGCGCGGCCCGCGCATTCCGCCAGAGCCAGGTCCCGATCCAGTCCCGCCGCGCCAAAGGATCAAAGTCAAGCTCGCAGACGGCAAAGCCCGAGCCATACAGCACATGATGGTGACCAGCTTCTGGCACCCGGACGGCACGCCGATGTCTGCCCAACAGTTCATGGAATTGCTCTTTGGCAGGTTGCCAGACTTTTTCAAGAATGAATCCGAACTGCGCACCATCTGGAGCGCCCCGGACACGCGGGCCAAGCTCCTACAAGGTCTAGCCGAGAAGGGTTTCGGCTTGGAACAAATGGCCGAGATGCAGAGAATCATCAACGCCGAGAAGAGCGATTTGTTCGATGTGCTGGCCTATGTCGCGTACGCATTGCCCACGCTGACGCGCGAAGAAAGGGCAACCCGCGCCAAAGTGCGCATCCGCGCTCAGTTCAACGACAAGCAGCAAACCTTCCTCGACTTCGTCCTTGCCCACTATGTGAAGGAAGGCGTCCAGGAACTAGACCGCGAGAAGCTGACGCCGCTCCTCCGCCTCAAGTACAACGATTCCCTGGCCGATGCCGTAGCCGACCTTGGCAGGCCCGAAGAGATCGGTACCGTATTCTCCGGCTTCCAGAAATACCTCTATCAGGCACCCGCCATGAATGCCCTTTAACGTTCCCCCGACTTCTCGCCCTGCCTCCTAGTATCTGCTTTCTAGCTTCTAGTTCTCCTTCCCGCCCCTAACCCCTGCCCCGCCAATCACTTCCAAATTTCTTTCAATTCTATCTTGACAACTACTGTACGCCTGTGGTAATATTTCACGTGATACTTAGACACCACACCTATCGCTCCTTTCCCCGTCCCTCGCCCGCTCTAGGTCCTTCACTGCCTTCCGGCCCAAAACAATTACTCTTATGCAAACTCCGGCCTCCCATAACCCGTTTACAATCAACACTTCTACAAGTGTTCATTCTAGGGAACTTAAAATCCTTTGGAATCACCACTTTTAAAAAACCGGGGAGGGGGTGGTGATTATGGTTAACCAATTGTTAGAAACAAGCCACCCTCTCTTTTCACCTGCTCTGTGTCTCCGTGCCTCTGTGGCTGACCCCTCTTTATTTCATTACTTCATTGCCCTGAAGACTTACAGGTTGCGGATGGGGAACACCTGTACGGGGGGACAGGTTGACGGTGTAGCGGGGGCGGCTGAACATGGGGCTATGAGCGAAGTCACTACAGCCTCACCCCGGCGAAGCTCGCGAGTCTTTCACAAAATGCGTGTACAGGCGCAGGGCCGCGGGCACAACGGGAAGAAGTTCCGCGAGACCTGTGAAACCTTGGTGGTCAACGGCCATGGTGGGCTCTTGCTGCTGAAGCACGAAATAGACAACGGCGAGATGCTGGTGATCACCAACCCGGAGACGCAAGAGGAACTGGAATGCCGCGTCGTTTATCTGGGCGACCTTGGGGACAGGGGGCAGCGGGTGGGCGTTGAATTTCTTACGCCGGCGCCGCGCTTCTGGGGTGTGGAATTCGTCGAGGCTCCGCCGTCAGAAGATTCGTCAGCCGTTCACTGAGACGCTTGAAGCGGCCACGCGCGCGGGCGCCTGGCTCCTCCGTTTGAAAAACCAGTCGACTACTCTCCACAAAAGAAGAATCCCGACTAGCGCGCCGTAGAAGAGCGGCTTGCGCACATCGGATTTCACCAGCCAGTAGTAGTGAACTACCCCGCAGACAGCCGCGAAATAAATTAGGCGATGAAGTATTTGCCAGCGCTTGCCGCCGATGCGGCGAATCCAGCCCGCCGTGGATGTAATTGCCAGAGGAATAAGAGATACGAAGGCCGCGAAGCCCACAGTGATGAAGGGGCGCTTGGCGACGTCTTTCCACATTCCAGACAAATCGAAGGACTGATCGGGGCCGAGATAGGTGAGAAAGTGCAGAGAGACGTAGAAGAAGGCGAAGAGGCCGAGCATGCGGCGGAAACGGATGAGGTCGGGGAGCTTGAACAGTTTACGAAAAGGTGTGATGCAAAGAGTGAAGACGATGAAACGGATGGTCCAATCCCCGGTGCCGTGCTGAAGAGTCTCGACGGGATTGATGCCGAGGTTACCCTTGATGAATCGCCAGAGCAGACTGGCGAAGGGAATCAGGCAGATCAGAAAGACGGCGACTTTGGTCCATTTGCTGACGAGCAGTGCGCGCACGCGGAATGTCCACCTTAATGGTATTTTTTCAGATCCATTCCGTTGTACATGCCGGCGACTTGATCGCCGTAACCGTTGAACATCACCGTGGGCCGCGTGAAGATTTCGCCGAGGCGGCGCTCTTTGGCCTGGCTCCAGCGCGGGTGATCGACATTGGGATTGACGTTGGAATAGAAACCGTATTCTTCGGTTGAGTAGCGATTCCAGGTGGTGGGAGGCTCTTTTTCCTGGAAGCGGATTTTTACCAGGGACTTGATGCTCTTGTAGCCGTATTTCCAGGGGATGACCATGCGAACCGGCGCGCCATCCTGAGGCGGAAGGGACTCGCCGTACATGCCGACGCAGAGGAGAGCGAGCGGGTTCATGGCTTCGTCGAGGCGCAGACCTTCGACATAGGGAAAATCGATGCCGCCGTATTTTGCCTGAGGCATTTGGCGCGGGTCATAGAAAGTTTGGAAGGCGACATAGCGAGCTTTTGGGGTGGGCTCGACGAGCTTTGCAAGAACGTTGAAGGAAAAACCGATCCAGGGCACGACTATGGACCAGCGCTCGACGCAACGATGGCGGTAAATGCGTTCCTCGAGAGGAGCGAGCTTCAGGATTTCGTCCATGGTGAATTTGCGAGGCTTGGCGACTTCGCCTTCGACGGAGACGGTCCAGGGTGAAGTCTTAAAATTCTGAGCGTATTTCGCGGGGTCTGCCTTGTCCGTGCCGAATTCGTAAAAATTATTGTAGTGGGAGACATCGTTCAAAGTGTTTGGCTTTTCCGTGCTGCTGAAGGGACTTTTTATCAGGCCGGTGAACTGGGTGGCTGCGAACGCTGTTTGCGAAGGCATAGCCAAATCAAAAAAGCCCTTGCCGACGGCGGCAGCCGCGGCAGTGACGATGCCCATTTCGCGGAGGAATTTGCGACGATCTAAATAGACCGATTGGGGCGTGATGTCAGCGTAGGTCAGTTCTGGGGACTTGCGAGTCAACATCTCTTTCCTCCCGATCTTTTGGAGCGTTCCGGCTTCACTGTCATTTTACGTACGTTTATCTGTTTTGGATGCTAGAACTTGGGCATCCGACCATGACATTTCTTGCGGGGTCGGACAAGCCGGTTCCTGGCTCTGGCTAGTGAGAGTCCGCTGCCGGAGAAAAGTTACAGGGTAGATTGCTGTCATTCAGAGGGGGCCACGTTAACCATGGAGCCTTTTGAGCACTTTTTGGGCGGCTTCGACGCCGTGATATTGGGCTTCTTCGAAGATAGATATGCCGCTGAGGTCGGAGTTGGCGAAGAGGATGCGATCGTTTTGGCGCGAGAGGCGGCGGCGTTCTTCGGAGAAAATCGCGCCGACCGAGGGGCGGATCATGGCGTGGCCCATACGCATAATGTCGACGCGGGAAACGCATTGGCGGATGTCGGAATGGACGCGCTCAAGATCATGGAGGATGGCTTCCTTCCAGTAGGCCCAGTCTTTTTCGAGGAGAAATTGGCGATTTTGCGCGGGAGCACCCTCGGCGAGGGCCCAGTAGAAGGTCCAGACGGTACGGTCGACGTAGGTGCGGAGGCTCTGGTGCATGGCGTCGACGTAGCCGAGCGTGGGGGAATCGAGGAAGACGGTGTCCCAGGAGGGCTCGGCACCGCGGGAATCGGGGTAACGATCAAGCGTGAGATTGGCGGTGAGCCATGGGGAATAGACAAAATCGTGGAGGCGGGGAAGATCTTCCAAGAGGTAGGGAGCGAGAAAGGTGGGAGCGGCAAAGATGACGAATTCGGACTGGTATTCGGTGTCGCCGGCAAAGACGCTTGCGCCGCGATGCGTCTGCGCGATGCGGTGGACCATTTGGCTGGTGCGAATGTTCGCGTTGACGCGTTCGAGGAGACGGCGAGTGATCCAGCCATTGCCTTCGGGCCAGGTGAGCGGGCCTTTTTCCTCGGACTCGCGGGAAGAAAAATAGTGAATGCCGGCCCAGGCGGAGGTGTCGCTGGAGAGGGCACCATAGTCGTCGCGGCAGGCGTAGTTCATATACCAATGCAGCAGGCGCGAGTCGAAGCCCTGCTGGCGAAGCCAATCGGAAAAGGAGATGTGATCCAGATCTTGAAATTTTGAAGAGATGCCGAGTTCGAGGGGGACGGTGAAAGCACCGCTCTTCCGAAACCCGGCAAAGAGATTTTCGAGGCGCTGAAACTGGTCGCGGTCTTTTTGCTTGAGGCCCACGGCAGGCTCGATACCCTCCTGCCAGCGGCCATAGAGAAACAAGCGCTCCTGCGGTGAAAATGCGAGATAGCGTTCCTCCCATTGGCCGTTCTTCAACACGCCGAGATCTTCGAAAAGTTCGCGGACATATTCGGCCTTTGGTCCGGGGACGGGGACGTAGTGGGCGGCCCACGGATACGCGGTGATTTCGTTTTCGCCCCAACGCGCGTTGCCGCCCGGCTGTTGATTCATTTCGAGAAGAACGAAGTCGGTGAATCCGCGCTTGTGAAGTCGCCAAGCGGCGCTGAGGCCAGCAATGCCGCCGCCGACGATGACGACGGGAATTTTCTCGGTGCGCTTCGGCGCAGGAAAACCAGCGTGATCGCGCAAAAGATGGCCCATCTGAAAGGAATCGTTGACGAACGAACCTTCGATCTTTCTTTCACTCTTGAGGGAAAGGCCTACGAGCGCCGCGCTGCCGAGACCGAGGAACTTGCGGCGGCCAAGCTTCAATGACTGATGTCCTTCCAGTCGTTTTCGTAAGTGCGGACAAGAATCTGGCTGTTGAGCTGGTTGGCGGGCATCGGGAGAGGCGACATGTCCGGCGGGAACTGAAAAAGCGCGGGGAGACCTTCCAGACCGACGAAGCGCAACCCGGCGGGGAGCGATTTTGGAAAAACGTAATCGTGCGTACCGGCCAGGACGAAACCCCATTCACCAAACGAAGGGACGTAAACGTGGTACGGGTAGGTTTGCAGGCCGGCCTGCTTCAGCGTTTGCGCAATGCACCAGAAGGAATCGCGCGCGAACATCGGAGAGGTGCTCTGGACCACCATCAATCCTTGCGCGCTGAGGTGGCGCGATACAGCGCGGTAAAAGGCGGTGGTGTAGAGCTTTCCGAGCGAATAATTCGTGGGGTCGGGAAAATCGATGACGATGAAATCGAAATTGTCGGTGTTCGAATCGACCCAGGGGAATGCGTCGGCGTTGATGACGTGAACGTAAGGGGAAAGAAGTGATTTGTCATTCAGCTTGGTGAGCATGGGATTGGAGGAAAAGATTCTGGTCATTTCGGGATCGAGATCGACGAGGGTGATGCTGTCAACTTGGGGATATTTCAGAATTTCGCGAACGGCGAGGCCATCGCCGCCGCCAAGAATCAGGACGCGGCGCGGGGCCGGAACAGCGGCCAGGCCGGGATGAACGAGGGCTTCGTGGTAGCGGTATTCGTCGCGGGAGCTGAATTGGAGGTGGCTGTTGAGGAAAAGACGCAAGTCGTCCTTGAAGCGCGTGAGGACGAGATGCTGGTAACGCGTGTCGCGGGCAAAAATAATCTCGTCGGCGTAAATATTGTCTTCAGCCGTGGCGGTGATCTGCTTCGCCTGCGCGATTGCGGCGCCCAATGCACATATGACTACAAGAGAGGCAACGCGCAGGCCACGTGTGGCGGAAAGCTGATTTGCGAAGAGGAAAGTGCTCCAAAGGGCGACCGCCGCGTTGATCAAGCCAAATAACATCGCCGAGCGCACCAAGCCAAGGCGCGGCACCAGGAGAATCGGAAACAAAAGCGAAGCCCCGAGCGCACCGAGATAGTCGAAGGTGAGGACGTGGGCGATCACGTCGCGAAACTGGTAGCGGTCGCGGACGATGCGCATCAGCAAAGGAATCTCCAGCCCGACCAGAACACCCATCACAATGACCAGCGCGTACAGAATCAATTCGAAACCCTGCGTGAAGGCAAAAGCAAGCATCAAGATGGCCGAGGAAAAACCTCCGATGACGCCGAGGAGAAGCTCGATCCACACAAAGCGATTCGCGAGGCCGCGGTTGATGTAGCGGGAGAGGGCGCTGCCAATGCCCATGGCAAACAGGTAGGTGCCAATGATGGTCGAGAATTGAAAGACGCTGTCGCCGACGAGATAGCTGGCGAGCGTGCCGGCGACAAGTTCATAGATGAGGCCGCAGGCCGCGACCAGCAGCACGGAAATGAACACCAGGATGCCCATGAGCTAGTGGATCGCGGCAGCAATGATGATGCAGATGCCGAGAGACATGGCGCCGACAAGAATGGCGAGCGCCATGTTGTGCTCCTGCACGATTTCCTTCCAGAGATGGTATGGCGTCATTTTGTCCATAACAATGAACGCGATGACAAAGACAAGTATCCCGATAAACGCAAAGACCAAGGCGTTGAGGATGTTGCCGATTGGAGCGAAATTCATCTTACTTGCCTCCTGTGTAATGGTGATAGCCGCTGTAGACAGAGCGGTACGAGCCGGGATTATCGCGGACGGACTTCGGAACATTTTTGAGCTGATTGATAGTGTCGAGGCTCCAGCCACGATATTGGCCGAAAGCGGCGGTGCCCAAAGTCAACAATCCGTAGAGAAGATAGAATTTTCGGAACATTATTCATCGTCTCCTGAACTGGTGGAGATATTAGAAAAATCCATAGGCGGGTGATCGCTTTCGGACCAGCGGGACCGCTCAAAGGTGTAGGAGCGGAAGGAAATGAAGATTACGGGCACGAGCAAAGCGAGAAAAGCGATGCCATAGATGCCGAAGACCGGCACATCGCGGATCACGCTGACGGAGTAAGGAGTAGTGGGAAGCGCCGGATCGACCTCCGGCTCGATGCGAAGATAGTAGTGACCTGCAGGGACACTCGGGACAACCACTGAATCGGTACGCTTCCCTTCGCTCCACGAACCATCACTATCGTAACCGTGGTAATAGCTCACTTCCCGGCCGAAGTCCCAGGCTTGCCCGGTGTCCTGATTAATGAGCGCGTAGTTCAGGTAGATCCAGTGGTTATCCACCGGAGAGGATGTTTTCACTTCTACGGTTGAAGTTCCGCCGCCAAGTTCGAAAACATCGGTAACAAAAGATGCCTCGCCTTTCGCGTCAGCGCGATTGTATTGGTAGGTCTCCTCGAGAACTGACTGTTTTTTCGCGTGCATGTCGAAACCAGCCATAAGGGCCAGCAGGAAAATGGCGAAGGCTGCGAACGTGGCCCAAATGCCTTTGACATTGAGGGTGACGGGCGAAGGCTGATTCTCGTAGACGCCCATCGCTTCGGGCGGGCCGCCGGGCAGTTTGAAAGAGTCCCAGATTTCGCGGCCGTACATGTACTCACCGATGGACCAGGTGACTTCCTTGTCTAGCTTTTCACTTGAGAGGACGCGGGGCGGATGCACGTAGTCCGTGACGCCAGCCTTTTCACCGACGCGAACCTGCCACGGAAATTCACCGAGGACGAAATCCGAGTTGGCCTCGGCGGACTGGAAGTGTTTATAAGTTTCCCCGAGATAAGTTGCTCCACTAAAATCCGCGGTGGGCAGCGTCTTGCAAATACTGATGTCGTTCCAGTGTCCGTTGTACTCGCTGAGGTAGCGAATGCCCTTGTAGGGATTGAAAAGAACGTATTCGTGCCAGTAGTAGGTGATTCCGTCGGCTTGGATGCTGCGGCGCTGGAAGCCGATGACTTCGTAGTCCGTGCCGCGCAGCTTGCCGCGGGTGCCAAGAGGGATGAGCGGTTTGACATCGCGGGTGGCGGCTTCGAATTGTTGGAGAATCGCTAGATTGGGATCCTTGGCGTCGAGGATCGAATGGCAGCTCGCACATACGACCGTTACGGCCTGGCCAAACGAGCGCAACACGATGGCAGCGCCACACTTCGGGCAATTGAGTGCTTTCGCTTGCGGCTTGGGAGGTCCGGGGAGTGGAGGATTTCCAGCGCCCATCACCAACCCTCGAAACTGCGAAGATTTTTCAATTTCAAATCATCGAATTCCACGAATTCACCGAGATACAGAGCCGGTTCGGGATCGCTGTAATCGAGCGTAGCGAATTTCCTGGACTCGGTGCGCAGATCGACGAAGGTCACGTCGGTCTTGTCCCAATACTGAAAGGGCAGTTCGCCTTCGACGCCGCGGTAATGCGCGGGCGTGATGACGCTAACGGTATAACGCTGGTTGTTCCAAGTGAATTGCTGGCCAACCTGAACCTGCGCGGCAGCGGGAAGATTCGGCGCGTTTGAAGACAACGAGAGAGCGTATTCATTTTGCGCATCGGAGAGCCAAGCGCTTGTGCCGTCGTTCATCATGACGTGCCACTCGTTCCAGCCGCCTTGATCGTACTCATAAAGAATGCGGCCGACCACAACAAAGGATTTGTTGCCATACTTGCCTTCGGTATTGATTTGAATGGGCGAGCTGTCCGGAGGGAGATCGGCGACCTGGCCGACGTTTTTCAGGTCCACGTCCGTGCGGACGAGAAT
>JBGPIX010000133.1:0-13310 GCA_041485085.1 Candidatus Acidiferrum sp. | reverse complement strand
GCCGGAGGATTGTGTTCGACTTTCTTGATCAGAATCTCTGTCCCTGTCTGGTGGGCAATCTCCTGGGCCCGGCGCTGAATTTCTTCGCCCAGACGTGCGATTTTTTCCGCGGATAAGTCTCGCAGCTCGATCGAGTGTTTCACCAGGCCCGGCACAACATTCGGAGCGTTCGGGAAAACCTGCAATTGCCCTACCGTCCCGACCTGACGCCCGGGCTCCCGAATCACAACTTCTTGCACCGCTTCAATCAGCTTCGCCGCTGCCAGCAGGGCGTTGCGACGCTCCGGCATTGGGGTTGTCCCGGCATGATTGGCAAATCCCCGTATCTCCACCTCGTATTCGTCGATGCAGACTATGCCTTCCACCACGCCGATCGGGATATTGGCCTTTTCCAGCCTGCCGCCCTGCTCGATGTGCAATTCCAGGTAGCAACAAAAGGAGTGCGGAGCCAGACGCGCCTCAGCCAGCCTCGCGGGGTCGCCTCCAATCTTACGAAGGCCATCCTCCATGCGAATTCCGTTGTACATCCGATTGCGCGCGCTTTCCTCTAGCCCGCCGGCGGCGGCCGCGCTACCCACCTCGTTTTCCTCGTTCGACCAGATGGCCATTTCCAGCGGGTGCCTGGTGGTCAAGTGATGTTCCTCCAGCGTCTGCATCACTTCGATCGCGGACATGGAGCCAAAATCTCCATCGAAGTTGCCGCCGTTCGGCACGGAATCGATATGAGACCCAAAAAGAATGCGCGGCAAGGACCCATCCGACCCGGCACGCGCTCCAAAAATGTTTCCGGCCGGATCGATGCGTGGTTTCAGCCCCGCTTCGACCATCGCTTGCATCGCATATTTTCGACCGCCGATGTCGGCATCGGAATAGGCTACACGGCTCACGCCATCCGCAAATGTTCCGCCAGGAGGCCGCCCGTAAACACTGAGATCTTCGAGTCTGCGCCGCAGCCGTGCAGCGTTAATGCCCAAACTCGGCTTCACTTCCTGAGGCATAGACAGTGGCGGCATGGCGGAACTGGCGTAAGCGGCGGCGACACCATAGAGCAATTCGCGACGGTTTATGGACATTGGCTCTCCTTACTCTCTCAAGATCCCAGACTTGGGATCAGGCTATGGACCTGTTTGGGCTTCCGCATGGATTCGGGTGGCTGCCGTTTTCGGCAGTAACAGCACAAGCGCCGTGGAAACCAGCATGCATATTCCTGCAAATGCCAGGCCGCCACCAAGACTGCCTGTCTTCTGGCCGATAAACCCAACCACCGCCGTTCCGGCAAATCCCCCGAGGTTTCCGGTGGCATTGATCAGCGCGATACCGCTGGCCGCCGAAAATCCCGTCAAAAATTCGCTAGGCAGCGCCCAGAAAGGACTCAGAGAGCTGCAATACCCAATCGCCAAGCACGACAGCAGGATTACGGTCACGACCGGAGAATAGGTTCCGCTCAGCGCCACGAATGCAATACCACACAACAGCAACGAGAAGGCCGCATGATATCTCCGCTCCAGACGGCGGTCCGAACTGCGCGAGACCAAGATCATTCCCGCAACCGCAGCCAGGTAAGGAATCATCACCACGCTTCCTACCAGGCTGTTCGAATATTTGCTCGACAGGGCTTTCACCATCTGCGGCATCCAGAAAGCCATGGTGTAGCCGCCGATCATCATTCCGAAATAGATCAAAACCAGCCGCCACACATTCGGATTCGTCAGTCCCTCCATCGCGGAGTGTTGCCGTTGCGTTAGTTTGATTTGCTCTTCGCGCTCTAATTCCCCTTGAAGCCAGTCTTTCTCCTCGCGGGTCAGAAACTTTGCGTCGCTCGGCCGGCAAGGCAGGACAAAGTAAGTGAGAAATCCAAGGGCGATCGCGGGGAGCCCCTCAAGAATCAGCAGCCACCGCCAGCTTCCCATCCCCAGCCAATGGGCATGATCCAAAATGAACCCGCAGACCGGAGCTCCCACAACACTGCTGATCGGGTTGCCCGTCAGAAACAGCCCAAGTGTCCGCGCCTGATGCCTCTGCGGAAACCAATACGTCAGGTACAAGACGATTCCGGGGAAATAGCCCGCCTCGGTCACGCCCAGCAAAATGCGTGCGAAGTACAACTGCTGGACGCTCTGCACCAGCCCGGTCAGCGTTGCCACCAGACCCCAACTCAGAAGAATGCGCGCAATCCAGACGCGCGCCCCCACCTTGTGCAGCATCAAATTGCTGGGTACTTCAAACAGGAAATATCCGATGAAGAAAATGCCGGCGGCCAATCCATATTGCTGGCTGGTGATCCCTAGCTCTTTGTTCATGGTCAGCGCGGCAAAGCCAATGTTAATGCGGTCCACGTACGCGACGACGTAAAGCAGGAAGAGAAACGGAATCAGCCGGAGCTGCAGTTTCCGGATCGTCCTGGTCTCGATGCTCTTCGCGGCAGCGCTCGTGTCGTTTCCCAAATTAGCCTCTTCGTGAGTCTTTGCCACGCGAATGATCGCCCTGGGAAGTCGCCGGGTAAGGAAGCCAGTGGTTTCGCGAACTCTATGCTGCGAGCCCACAAGCGTCAAGGGAATCGGCCTTATCCGCCGCGCCGGGCAAGCTGACGCGGCCTTTGAATTGTGGCAAACTGGTTGTTCATACGGCACGGTTTTTGCGTCCGCCTGCGGCAGCAGGCCCGTCGGAACAATCGCCCGGGCAATTCTCATCCTGCCCGCAATCGAGAAAATTGGTAAGCGAGGAAAATGGACCCGAAGTTCATACGGAATTTCTGCATCATCGCGCACATTGACCACGGCAAATCCACGCTCGCCGACCGTTTGCTCGAAATGACCGGCGCGCTGACGCAGCGCGAAATGCACGAACAAGTGCTCGATTCGATGGATCTCGAGCGCGAGCGCGGCATCACCATCAAGGCGAAAAGCATTCGCCTGCACTACAAAGCGAAAGATGGAAATACCTACCGGCTGAATCTAATTGACACGCCCGGCCACGTGGATTTTTCCTACGAAGTTTCGCGCGCCCTCTCCGCCTGCGAAGGCGCGCTGCTCGTTGTCGACGCGTCGCAAGGCGTGGAAGCGCAAACCGTCGCGAATACTTTTCTCGCGGCGGGACATAACCTCACAATTATTCCGGTAATCAATAAAATTGATTTGCCCGCCGCACAGCCAGAGTTCGCAAAAGAACAAATCGAAAGCGTGCTCGCGATTCCCGCGGAAGACGCACTGCTGATCAGCGCGAAGAGCGGCCTCGGCGTCGAAGAAGTGCTGGAAGCGATTGTTGCGCGTGTGCCGCCGCCAAAAGGCAGCGCGGAAAATCCGCTACAGGCGTTGATTTTCGATTCGTGGTTCGACATTTACCGCGGCGCCGTCGTGCTGGTTCGCGTTATGGAAGGCCGCGTCAAGAATCACGTGAAAATCAAACTCGTCGCCGGGGACGAAACCTACGAAGTCGAGCAGCTCGGCACGCTCACACCGAAACCCGTCGCGCTCGAGGAACTCGAAGCGGGTGACGTCGGCTTCATCGTCGCAAATATCAAGCGCGTGGCCGATGCGCGCATGGGCGACACCGTCATTGAAGTGGCGCGTCCGGCCGCGGCGCTGCCGGGATTTGAAACCATCAAGCCGATGGTTTTCGCCGGACTATTTCCCGTGCTCGCCGACGACTACGAGCCGCTGCGCGACGCGCTCGGGAAATTGCAATTGAATGACGCGGCGTTTTTCTACGAGCCGGAAAATTCCGTGGCGCTCGGTTTCGGTTTTCGCTGCGGCTTCCTGGGCCTGCTGCACATGGAAATTGTGCAGGAGCGTCTGGAGCGCGAGTTCGGCTTGAACCTTATTACTACCGCGCCGAGCGTGCGCTACCGCATCACACGCGTGACCGGCGAAGTGATCGAAGTCGACAGTCCTTCGAAATTTCCGAATCCCAGCGACATCGAAAAAATCGAAGAGCCGATCATTACCGCGATGATCATCACCAACGAGGATTCCATCGGTGGAATTCTGAAGCTCTGTCAGGAAAAGCGCGGCACGCAGAAAAAGTTTGAGTACCTGTCGCCGACGCGAGTGATGCTGACTTACGAGTTGCCGCTGAACGAAATCGTGCTCGATTTTTACGATCGTCTAAAATCCACTTCACGCGGCTACGCTTCGCTCGATTATCACCTCGCTGACTACCGCGAATCCGACCTCATCAAACTAGATGTGCTGGTCGCCGGCGAACCGGTCGACGCACTGGCGCTGATCATCCATCGCGAGTTTGCGACGGAGCGCGGGCGCGACCTGGTGACGCGCTTGCGAAAACTGATTCCGCGGCAAATGTTTGAAGTGCCAATCCAGGCGGCCATCGGGAGCCGTGTGATTGCGCGCGAAACGGTTGCGGCCATCCGCAAAAACGTTCTCGCCAAGTGCTACGGCGGCGACATTTCGCGCAAACGCAAACTCCTCGAAAAACAAAAAGAAGGCAAACGCCGCATGAAGCGCGTCGGCCAGGTCGACATTCCGCAAGAAGCGTTTCTCGCGGTGCTCAAAGTTTCTTCTTCTGACGAAGAATAGTTCGTTGCGAAAAGTTCTCAGTTGTCAGTGATCAGTTTTCAGTGAAAAGAAAACAGTTCTGCGTCAGGTCTCCTTTTTTCTCACCTCAGTAGTTAACTTTCCACGATGTAGCTGGATGGCTACGGAGTCGCCGAGGGCGACTTGGGAGGCGTCGCGGAGGAGGATGCCGTTGGCGTCGGTGGCGATGGCGTAACCGCGTTCTAAGACTTTTAAGGGGCCGCGTTCCTGGAGTTGCAACGCGAGGCGTTGCCAGCGTTCACGTTTGGCGCGGAGGAGGCGCTCGGCCCGGACGCCGAGTTCGGCGCTGCGTTTTTCGAGGCGCAGGCGGAACGCGGAAATGTTCACGCGAAAATCGAAGCTGGCGATGCGCAGGTGGGCGGCGGTGAAGCGCTTGCGTGATTGTTCGAGGCGCGCGCGGAGGCCGAGGGCGAGGCGCGAAGTCATTTCGTCGGCGCGCTGGCGCTGCTGGCGGAGAAGATCGAGCGGGCGGCGGAATCCGCGTCGGGCGGAAAGTTCATGGACGCGGCGGCTAAGCACGAGAATGCGGTAGCGCATCTGCTCGGCCAAGGCGCCGCGCAGTTCGGCGATGTGCTTATCGAATTCGCGGCGCGTTTGCACTACGAGTTCGGCGGCGGCGGAAGGCGTGGAGGCGCGAACATCGGCGACAAAATCGGCGATGGTGAAATCGGTTTCGTGGCCGACGCCGGAGATCACGGGAATTTCCGAAGCGAAGATGGCGCGCGCGACGATTTCTTCGTTGAAGGACCACAAATCTTCCATGGAGCCGCCGCCGCGCGCGAGGATCAGCACGTCTACCGTTTTCTTAGCATTGAAAAATTTCAGCGCTTTGACGATTTCTTCGGCGGAGCCTTCGCCCTGCACGCGCACGGGAAAAACCGTCAGATGAACGTTGGGAAAACGGCGCGTGAGGATGCGCACGACATCGCGGACGGCGGCGCCTTTCGGTGAGGTGATGATGCCGATGCGGCTGGGAAGAAGCGGCAACGGCTTTTTGCGCGCAGGATCGAAGAGCCCTTCGGCCTCAAGGCGTTTTTTCAATTGCTCGAAGGCGAGCTGCAGCGCGCCCTGCCCTACCAGTTCGATTTTCTCAACGTAAATCTGATACTCGCCGCGCTGCTCGTAGACGCTGATGCTGCCGCGCACGGTAACTTGCAAGCCGTCTTCGGGGCGGAACTTGATGCCGCGCTGCTGTTGCTTGAAGTAAACGCAGCGGACCTGAGAGCGGTCGTCTTTCAAGGTGAAGTAAATGTGGCCGGACTGGGCTTCGCGGCAGTTGGAGATTTCGCCCTGGACGGAAATATCGGTGAAGTTTTTGGCGAGGAGGTCGCGGATTTTCCCGGTCAGCTCGCTGACGGTAAAGGTCTTGCGTTCGGGCATGAGGTTGAAGGTGAGTTGTTCGGTCATGAGGAGTGACTCCGAGTGAGGAGAAAAGATGAAGTAAGGACGTAAGGAAGTAAAGAGGTAACGAAAGGACGCTCAGCAGCAGACCGAACCAGGAGCGCACCCCCCACCCCCGCGTTTTTTGTAAGTGTTGCATCTAAAAGAGTTAGGCCTGCTTGGAGTCCTACTTTAAATCTTTTGTTTGCAACACTTGCGAGGGAATCCATAAGTGTTGCAGCTAAAGGACTTACGCAAGCGAACTGACGGCGAGAAGGTAAGTTCGTGAGGCCGAGTGATTTTGAGGGAGTTTGAAGGACTACCCGGCGGGCAGGGCGAGTTTGCGGCGCGAAAATCAAAAATAATTATAGCACACCCGTGTAATTTGTCAAGAGGTTAATAGTAAGTGGTCTGGATCGAGCGGGATAGCCTGGCCTGTGCAGCTGAATCTGGCTCTGAAAAGGCGCAGAACCCGCCCGGGACGGAAACCAGACTTGGCATGAAGCTGCGCTAGTTGCGTTACTCGACTAGGCTTAGGAATTGCCAAACTGCCTCTTTACAATCCATCTTCCTCGGTCTGGGCGTCGAACGGGACTGAATTTATAACTGAAGTCGCCCACAAAGCTATCCGGTTTGAAAAGGGAGGAGTATTGGAGGATCGGGCAAATAGTCTGGCGGAATAGGCAAGCGTCCGAGGTGTAAGCGGGACTACACTTCTTATCGTTGGGTCGTGGCATTTTGTAATTATCGCTGAGAGCTGGTAAGAGGCTATTCGAGCTTCACCGGGCAACAACTCTGTAAGGAGAAACAATGCAGAAGCGCAAACTTGGAAAAAGCAATTTGGAAGTTTCGGCTCTCGGACTCGGCTGCATGGGAATGAGCTTTGGGTACGGTCCGGCAGGAGACAAGCAGGAGATGATCTCTGTCATCCGGGCAGCCGTGGAACGCGGCGTCACATTTTTCGACACCGCCGAAGTCTACGGCCCGTTCACAAACGAAGAACTCGTCGGTGAGGCTCTCGCTCCGTTCCGTAAGCAAGTGGTGATCGCCACCAAGTTCGGGTTCAAACTTGACCCGAACACCGGCAAACAGGCCGGGCTGGACAGCCGGCCAGCGCACATCAAGGAGGTCGCTGAAGCGTCGCTCAAGCGGCTCAGGACCGATGTCATCGATCTCTTCTATCAGCACCGGGTGGACCTGGATGTGCCCATCGAGGACGTTGCGGGAGCGGTGAAGGACTTGATTCGGGAAGGCAAGGTGAAGCACTTCGGCCTTTCGGAGGCAGGGGCAAAGACGATTCGCCGAGCACACGCCGTCCAGCCCGTAACGGCACTGCAGAGCGAATACTCGTTGTGGACGAGAGAGCCTGAAGCGGAAGTGATACCGACGCTCGAGGAACTCGGGATCGGGTTCGTTCCATTCAGCCCGCTTGGCAAGGGCTTCCTCACAGGCAAGATTAACGAGGACACGAAGTTCGACAGCACCGATTTCCGCAATATAGTCCCGCGGTTTACGCCGGAGGCCCGGAAAGCGAATCAGGGCGTGGTCGATTTGCTTGGCGAGATCGCGCAAGGAAAGAAGGCGACGCCTGCGCAGATCGCGCTCGCCTGGCTGCTTGCGCAGAAGCCGTGGATCGTTCCAATCCCGGGCACAACCAAGCTGCATCGGCTCGAAGAAAACGTCGGAGCATCTGCCGTCGAACTCACGCCCGAAGATCTCCGCCAAATCGCCAGCGCCATCTCAACGATTGCGGTGCAAGGGGCGCGGTACCCGGAACATCTGCAGAAAATGGTGGGCCGCTGAGCTGCAAGTCAGCGCGTGGGCTATCTAAGCGCTTCGCAGTTCAGTAGAGAATACAGCGCTTCTTCGGGAGTGCGCCGACCAAGGACATCGCCAGATTGCGTAACGATTCTCGACCCCGGGTCTAACCTCTCGCATGGCATGTTTCCCCGAAAAGTAAAATCGCACCCTGCCACTTTCCACGGCGGTCGTGGCTCTGTAAGATGCTCTCCATGAAATACCAACTGGATCGTCGCAATTTTATTATTGCAGGCGGGCTGACAGCTCTTGCATCCACCCGAGTCTTGGGCGCTGCCGACACGCTGCGCGTGGGAGTGATCGGCGCTGGCGGCCGCATGGGTGACCTACTCAATGCCGCCGACAAGGCCGGCAATTACCAGATCGCCGCTGTGAGCGACGTCTATGGGCCGCGACGCGACGCGATAAAAGAACGATCCAAGGGAACGGCAACCGTCCACGCGGATTATCGCGAACTTCTCCAGCAGAAGCTGGACGCTGTGATTATCGCGTCGCCCGACCATTGGCATGTGCGCATGGCTGTCGACGCCATAGCAGCCGGCAACGATGTCTATCTTGAAAAGCCGGTTACCCACACCATCGAGGAGGGCGCGACGCTCACGCGTGCGGTCCGCTCCAGCAAACAAATACTGCAATGCGGCATGCAGCAGCGCAGTTGGAGCCACTTTCGTGATGCCGTGGATCTCATTCAGGGCGGCAGCCTCGGCCGCATCCCGCAGGTGAGGACCTATTGGTGGCAGAACTACCTGGCGTGGCGGGAGCGCAAAGCGATCGATGTCCAGGCGCTGGATTGGAAGCAATGGCTCGGCGGAGCCCCCGATCAGCCTTTCAGCGAAGAAAAGTTCTACCGTTGGCGCTGGTTTTGGAACTTTGGCGGTGGCGCGATGACGGATCTCTTCACGCATTGGATCGACGTGGCCCACTGGGCCATGAAATCCGATCAACCGAAAGAGGCGCAAATCCTTGCCGATAAGTCGATCTTCGAGCAATGGGATTGCCCCGACACCATTCAGGCAGCATTCCGCTATCCGGGATTCGATGTGGTGTATGAGGGGATGATGGCCTCCTCGATCGACGATGGAGGCCTTGAATTCCGCGGCACGGAGGCAACGTTGAAGCTCAACCGGAGTGGCTTCGGCATCTATCACGAAGGCGTGCCGGGTAAAGAGAATCCAGTCGTGAAGGCAGACAGTTTTCGTGATGGCACGATCGACCACATGCAAAACTTTTTTGATTGCATCAGAAACCGCAAAGAACCAAACGCGCCAGTCGAAACCGGAGTCTCCGCAGCGCGGGCCGGCCACATCGCGAACCTGGCTTACCGCGGTGGGGGGAAGATCATTTGGCCAGCAAAGTAGCTTTCTTTGAAGCGCCCAATTAGCGCATTTAGTGAAGAGAGGACTCGTGGTACTGGACTTGTCCGGCTATGGGACTAACCAGGCCCTGACCAAGAATATTGGGATAACTTCTACTTCGGAGAGGATTTCTTTTTCGTGGACGAGTGGTCCGCTATGTTAGCTTCGCACCAATTCAGCATCTTCTCGCGCCATGTCGGCTCTTCCGCGAAGAACCCCTTCAAGAGAGGAGCATCGCGAAGAATTGCTTCTTTCCACTGCACTGGAACATGGCGCTCGAATTTAGTAAGTCTTTCAGATTTCTTCTTGTTCCTACCTAGGAAGGCCGGAGCTGGTCCAGTACGATATCGGAGTTCGTGAAGGATGAAGTGACGGTGTTTTGCCGGTTCGTACGGCGTGTCAAATATTCCCGGATAGTCAAAAGTGGCAATTTCCTGAAACTTCCGGCTCTTTCCTCGTCCATCCCGTTTGACATATTCCTTAATCAACAGTCCCATCAAGTCCTCGACAGTTCAGTTTTGCGAGCATTTCCACGCGCCCATTGTAACTCGAACTGGACTGGCGGTGACGTAGTGCCTGGTAAACGCTGCGGGCTCACCTAGCAGTTGGCGGACACTTGGCCGAGCTTTGAAATAAGCATGTTAGAATTTTTCGAGAAAAGCCTATTTGCCCTGAACAGTATCCATCCTCAAAAATCGCGCGGCGTTGTTGTAGAGGATGTCGCGTTTCTGCTGGGGCGTCAGGTAGTCGGCGTTCTGGATGATGCTGATCGAATAGGCCATCAGCTTGGGCCAGAGCAGTTGGTCGGTTCCGAACATCACGCGATCCTCGAATCCGGCGTCGACGAGCCGCTCGATATAACGATTGACTTCCTTGATCGGGTAGCTCCAGATGAGTCCCGCAACGTCGACGTAAACGTGGGAGTTGGCCTGCAGCAGGGTGAGCATCTCTTCGATCATCGGATAGCCGGCGTGCATCACTTGAACACGGAGTTTCGGGTGGCGCGCCAAGAGTTCCTCCAGCAGAAGAGGATTCCCCATCGAGCCACGGAATTTTGGCATCGCCACGTTTGCACGTCCCGAGCCGCCGGTGCCCATATGGATGGCTACGGGAATATCCAGTTCCTCGGCGAGAGCGAAGTACGCGTCGACAGAAGGATCGCTGGGTGAGATGCCCTCATATTGGAGGCCAATCTCGCCCATTACTTTGAAGCCGTCGTTGGTGAAATTCTTTCGCAATTCTTCGAGGGCCACACGCTGGCCGGGAGCCATCCCGTTACTGAAGGAGGTGCCGGGGATGATCCTGGCGGGTGCGGCGTCTTTCCATTTCTGCACGCTCTTTGGATCGCCAAAAACAACCGCCGTGACGTTGAGGCGCTCCATCTCAGCGAGAACATCTTTCATATACTCGCCCGGAGCGGACGGGTAGAGCGCTGGCGTGCATTGCTCTTTCACCCAACCGAATGGCTCTTCCTTCCCTTTAGGATCGGACGCCGTGAACTTCGAGGTGTTGGGGCACATGGGTGCGACGCCGGGAAAGTTTCCGTCCATGGCGTGGACGTGAACATCGATCACCGGTGGAGCTTTGGGCTCGGTGTTCTGTGCAAGAGAGACCGTTGAGCAGGATGAAAGGAGTAAAGCACAACCCAAAAATCGCCAGACAGGGCCTGAGGACATTTAGAATCTCCTTTTTTGCACAAACGCGTAACTTCGATTCGTCAGAGGTATACCACAGCTCTCGCATTCATGCGGGTCCAGATGGGCCTGGTAAACGCGCAAACCGGACATTGTTATGCAATCAAGTGGAATCGTTTTCCCGGGGAAAGTGTTGCTTGTGGGCGTGGAAGACTACTTTGCGTCAGGGGAGAGGGAGCGGAGATTTTGGCTGAGGCCGAGTGCGCGAACGCATTGTTGGAGAGATGCGCAATGACAGCGGCGGAGGCCTTGCAGGAGCGCTTTGAGTTTGAGGGAGCGTGCGATGTTTTGATCGACTTCGGTGAGCTTCCGGGCGGCGAGTTTTTTCCAGCGAGGGCCGACGGGAGCATTGTCACGGAGGCCGCTGAGGAAGAGCTTGATTTCGGAGAGGGTAAAGCCCATGCCGCTGGCAAAACGGATGAGGAGGACACGATGAACGGCGTCGGCAGGGTAGCGGCGCTGGCCGCCGAGGCGCTGGGGCGTAGCGAGGAGGCCCAATTTTTCGTAGTAGCGGATGGCGGAAGCGTTGAGGTCGGCGCTGCGGGCAAGTTGGCCGATTTTCATAATCCACCATGGAGGGCGCTTGACTTGAAGCTAACTTTAAGTTTTAGCATTTGGGGATGGGACGTGGCAAATCCTAATTGGAGGAAAGCCATGAAGAACAGGAAAGAATGGTTTGAAGCAGCGGGCAAGAAGATGGCAGCGATCGCAACGCTGGGCCTCTTGAGTGGAGCCAGCGGGACGGTGGGACTGGCAGCGCAAAGCTCGGCAATCGTGGTACAGCCGGAGAGGCAAATGACAACAGTGCAAGGGAAGTTTTTCTGTAACGCCAAGGCGCTGACAGCGCAGGAGCGGGCGCGGCATAAACGATTGGGCGAGAAACTGATGGCCGCGCGGAAGGAGATCGTGGAAACGGAGAAAGGGTACGAATTTCAGTACAACCCAAGTGAGGTTTCGCTGGCGGAGTTGGCGGAGTGGGTGGCCACGGAGAGCAAATGCTGCCCGTTTTTTGATTTTCACATTGATTTGGAGAACCAGGGGAAATTGGCGTGCCTGCGGTTGACGGGAGAAGAAGGGATCAAGGCGTTTATTCGCGCGGAGTTCAAGATAGAAAAATGAGGCAGCGGAAGTTAAGGAGACAAAGGAAGTAAAGGAAAAGACGGAGTTACTTGCGGAAATGTCCAAAGAGCCAGAGGAGCAGGGAGAGGCCGAGGCTGAGGACGAGGCAGGTGACGATGGGAAAGTAGAAGGTGGTGTGTTCGCCGCGGTGGACGATGTCACCGGGAAGGCGGCCGAGGCGGAAGGGCAGTTTTCCGCCAAAGTAAAGAAGTGCGCCTACGACGACAAGGAGCCCGCCGAGCACGAGGAGGGTGCGGCCGAGTTCGCGAACCGGGTCCATTGCAGAATTCTACCTCAAGCGGTCGAAACCTCGCCTAAAGCCGCTTGCCATTGCTTACTAAATATACGAGACATCTACATACTATCCATGTATGGTGTCTATACATCTTTAGTTACTTAGAGCTGTATAACAATACTTGACACTAATTCGCCGCTGTGAATAGGGCGTTCTGCATGGAGGTATTGCCCGATGCCCCTCCACCATTCTTTGGCTTTCGAGATGGCCTTTTTCCTGGTATGGAATTCCATGCCGGCAACATCGGCAGCGCTGGCGGTCGTAGCGGGAGCAGATCGCGCGCACCTCAACAGTGCCGCAGTTTCGGAGGGAACAACGGTCTACGACGGCGACCACTGCTCAACCGAAGCGGGAGGCATGATGCTTTTACGCGGTGAGGCAACTTCGTTCGATTTAGCCGAAGAAAGCGCCATGATTGTTCGGAACCAGACAAACGGCGCGCAAAGCGTGGAAGTGGAGCTAAGCCGGGGAACGCTGATCTTCCGGGCTGCGCGGGCCGCAGCATTGGAGATCGCCGTTCAAGAAGCGCTGATTCGCCCGGCGAATGACGTGCGGACAATTGGGCAGGTGACTATTGTTGGTCCAAAAGAATTACGCATCTACGCGCGCCGAGGACCGCTGCAGTTTTCGTATGGCGACACGCGGACAATTGCCGAAGGAGAGTCTTATCGAGTGCTCTTGGATCCCCCCGAGGATGCCCCCAAGAAGAAAGAGGCGGTTAAGAGCCGGCGGAGGAAGGCATTCCTGCTCGTTGCCATCGGCGGGGCAGGAGCCGGAGTTGCGACCCTCATTTATGAGGGTCATAGGCACAAGTACGTGGAAAGCCCCGACCGGCCCTGATTAGGGCCACACGGATGATCTTAATGACACGCACGCAAAGGTTTCCCGATGCAAATTGAACTGGAGCCCAAAGCCGCGGAATCGAGAGCGGTGAAGGATCAGATGAGTTCGAGGCCGGGGAAGAAGTAGCCGATTTCAAAGGCGGCGGTTTCCGGGGCGTCGGAGCCGTGGGTGCAGTTGTTGCCGATGCTGGTGCCGAGATCGTGGCGAATGGTGCCGGGGGCGGCTTTTTTCGGGTCGGTGGCGCCCATGGTGT
>JBGPIX010000132.1:0-13580 GCA_041485085.1 Candidatus Acidiferrum sp. | reverse complement strand
TTGCGGATCTTTGCCGTAAAACGCATTGATCAGCGTTTTGGCCACTCGGGTCATTTCGTGGATTCCCCGGTAACCAAAGTCCGTCACCTTTTCGGGATGCCCCAGCGCCCAGCTCGCGTCGGTCCCTCCTGCTGCATGGCCGGTATCCGTGCTCACCGTTGCGTAGCCCTGGTACATTGCGGCTCCCAGCTGCCGGTAACTAAGCTCGCCCGCGAATCCTCCGTTGCCATGGCCTTGCAGTTTGCCATTCCAACCGCTGCCACTTTTTCCATTCGCGGGCATCCACACTTCGATCTTGATCGAGGAATCGGTGCTCGGCACAGCCTCCACCACCACCCGGCAGAATGCCGGGAGCATCTTGTAGAAAGAGGGATCCCCCACAATCCAGGGAGTTATATTGGGAGGCGGTGTGAATGCTCCGGCTGCAACTGTTTGTGCCGAGAGGACTTTCGCTCCCGTTAATTCCAACTGCGCCAAAGCCTCGCAAGAATGTGTTCCAGGCGGCGCAGTTTGCCCGTATGCACCGCACGACATCACCACCACTCCAACCACAGCAAGAACAAACTTCCGCATGACCAATCCTCCGCTTCGGGTTCTAAACGTATTCGCGCCGAGCCGCACGTTAGCCCAAGTCCAAACTCCCGCGCAATCCTTTTCGTGCAGGCTTCAGATTCCCTGCATCGGAGCCGATCCTCCAGACCCGACCGTTGAAGAATTCATGTCCCCTCGTTTAGAATGCGGCCATGCGCAAGGTCGTCCTCGGCCTCGGCATCAGCCTCGACGGCTATATCGCCCGCCCTGATGGCGCGGTCGATTTTCTCTTCATGCCCAAGGACTATTCCATGGGCCCGTTCTTCGCCACCATCGATACCGCCATCATGGGCCGCAAAACCTACGATGACGCTCTCAAAATGGGAGGCAGTTTCGGCGACGCAAAAATGAAGAATTACGTCTTCTCCCATTCCCAGCCGCCCGGCGAGCGCGGCGGCGTCACCTTCGTCAACGAATCCCCGAAAGGTTTCGTCGAAAAGCTCCGCAGACGTCCCGGGAAAAACATCTGGCTGATGGGCGGCGGCGAACTTGCCCGCGACTTTCTCAAAGAAGATGTGGTCGACGAGCTTTATATCGGCGTCGTTCCCGTCCTGATTGGCGAAGGCCGCCCTCTGTTCCCCAGCGGCTTCCCGCAACGTGAATTTACCTTGATCGAAAACAAGACCTTTTCCAAAGGCATGATTGCCCTGAAATACGCGCGCGCCCGCAAAAATCCTAAAGGCAAGAAGTAGACGCTGGTACTCGACCAGCTAGTGGGCTGTTTATTGTGGCCGCAACTAGAACAGTCGGGGCTGGCGCTTGGGCAGTTCGCGGCCGAAATATTCGTAGGCGCGCGCGGTGGCCACTCGGCCGCGGGGGGTGCGGTCGATCATTCCGATCTGCATGAGGTAGGGCTCGTACATTTCTTCGATGGCGTCCTCTTCTTCGGAGAGGGCGGCAGCCAGCGTGCCGAGGCCTACCGGGCCACCTGCATATTTGTCGAGCAGGGCGATCATCAGATTGCGATCCACTTCGTCGAGGCCGCTCTCGTCGACACCCAGCATTTGCAATGCTTCTTGCGCCACCGCGCGCGTGATGCGGCCCGCGGCCCGCACTTCCGCAAAATCCCGCGCGCGCCGCAGCAGGCGGTTGGCGATGCGCGGCGTGCCGCGGCAGCGGCCTGAGATTTCTTCGGCGCCGCCCTCGTCCATCTGGATGTTCAGGATCTTCGCGGAGCGGTGGATGATGATCAGCAAATCAGCCGGCTCGTAAAAATCCAGCCGGTGTACGATGCCGAAGCGCGAGCGCAGGGGCGCGGTAATCAAACCCGCACGAGTCGTTGCGCCGATCAACGTAAAGTGTCCCAATGAAAAGGGATGAATCCGCGCGCCTGGTCCTTGCCCGATAATCAGGTCCACGCGAAAGTCCTCCATCGCGGGATAGAGCACTTCCTCGACGGCCGGCTGCAAGCGGTGAATTTCGTCCAGAAAGAAGACTTCCTTTTTTTCTAGCGAAGTCAGGATTGCCGTCAGATCGCCCTTGCGCTCCAGCAGTGGCCCCGCGCTGGTCTTGATCGGAACGTTCAATTCATTCGCGATGATTTGCGCCAGAGTGGTTTTTCCCAGCCCGGGCGGTCCGTACAGCAGCACGTGGTCCAGTGCTTCGCCGCGGCTGCGTGCCGCGTCGATGGCGATTTGAATGTTTTCCTTGACGCGTTTCTGGCCGATGTATTCGTCCAGGCGCTTCGGCCGCACGCTCACATCGAGTCGCGCGTCTTCGTCAAACGCTTGCCCGGATACAATTCGTTCTGGCTGCTTCTGTTGCATCATCCGCTTTGCCGTTCCATCCGCCATCTCTGTCCCACGGCCATCCAAACGCTTGTCATCCTGAGGCGAACCGATAAGATTCGCCGAAGGAACTCACCCGTGACTTTGCCGACCTCTTACACCGGGTCCGAGAAATCTTGCGTCGAGATTTTTCGTGCATCCTTATCGGATGCCCTCAGAATGACAGCACAACGGAGCTACGCTCCACGCGCCGCTCTTCCTTTTGGCGCACTCAAGGACTGCAACGCGCCGCGCAGCAACTTCTCAAAATTTCCCGCGCCCAATTCGCGCTTCGCTTCTCCCACCGCGCTTTCCGCCACGCGCCCGTCATATCCCAGGTTCACCAGCGCCGAAATTACATCCGCCTCGATACCCGCAGGCGAAGACGCCGCCGGTTTCTCCGTCTCCACGGTGACGGCTTCCAGTTTGTCCTTCAACTCAACCACCATGCGCTCCGCTGTCTTGCGCCCCACGCCGGGGATTCTTGTCAGCCGCGCAAGGTCGCTCCCGCGAATCGCCGGCACGAGTTCCTCGACGCTCATGCCGCTCAATATTTTCAGCGCCAGCGTTGGCCCCACGCCGGAAGCCGAAAGCAGCATCTCAAAAAGATGTTTTTCCCGCGACGAGACAAATCCGTAGAGCGCCAGCACATCATCCCGCACATGGGTATGAATCAGAAGGGTCACTTCGGTGTGCAGTTCGCCAAGAGCGGCGTACGTGGAAAGCGGCACCTGTACGAGGTAGCCCACGCCGCCCACGTCCACGAGCACTTGATTCGGTCTCTTTTCGGCGAGCCGTCCACGAAGCTGGCCAATCATCGCTCGCCAGTATTGCCGCTTTTCCTTCGCCCGTCAACGCAGAGCTGAGATTGGCGCTGAGACGGAAGGAGTAGAAAGTTTTCAGGCAGCACGGCGACTACAATGGAATTCGGCGACGGCGGCGTGGCCGCGCTCCTGGTCAAAGCTCAGCGCCGGGTACGGTCTTTTCGAACGGCTTCGTCGATGAGCGCGTCGAGTTCGCTGCGCGTCAGGATCACGTCATCGCCGGAGATTTCTCCGCTATCACGAGTGATGGGCAATTCCGCTCCGCCACCCGGCGGAGGCGCAACAAAGTAACGCGGACGCGCGGCCATGAGTTTGGCGACCTCGCGTCCCGTGAGCAACACCGGCTCACCAGCCATTTCCGCGGCGAGAGTGATTTTCGCGCTGTGCTCGATGGTCTCCATTCGAAAAAACGCCGTAAGCAGATCCGGGCCACAGGTGACGGCGCCATGGTTGGCAAGAAGCAGTGCATCGTAGTGCGGTACAAATGGCTCGAGAGCGTCGCTCAACTCCGGTGTTCCCGGCGTCGCATATTGCACCAGGGGAATCTGTCCCAATCCCACAATCACTTCGGGGAGCAGGGCATGATTCAAAGCACGCCCGGCCACCGCAAATCCGGTGGCAGTAGGCGGATGCCCGTGGCAGATGGCCATCACATCCGGCCGCATGCGATAGAACAGGAGATGCATGGCCAATTCGGAGGAAAACTTGCGATCGCCGGCGAGTTGCCGGCCGTGCAAATCGGTGATGACCAAGTCTTCGGGAGCGAGCATCCCTTTATTCATACAGGTGGGAGTGGTGAGAACGCTGCCGTCGTCCAGCCGCACGGAAATGTTTCCTTCACAGGCGACGATGTGTCCGCGCTCGTACATCCAGCGGCCGGCTATGCAGATTTCGCGCCGGTGCTGTTCTTCACTCTTCGCGTGGCCTGACAAAAGTGAGTCTGGGATCACGGACGGACTCCTTCCTGGCTCGGATTGTTTATCCGAACCTTTTAGCTTGCGCTGATGCGGGCACCATCCGTAGCGGAGTTACGGAATGGCTCATGCCGATCCCCCAGTGCAGCGGCAGGAGCGGAGAAGAAACTAATACAAGTTGCCTCCAGAAGCTAGGCATAAATTCCGCGAAGCTTGAGGGCGCTGGCGACGCGGTCGATGGCCAGCATATAGGCGGCAATGCGGTTGTTGACCTTGTGCATTTCCGCAAAGCGGACGACTTCATCGAAAGCGTTATCCATCACGTCGTAGAGGCGCTCGTTGACTTCACTCTCGCGCCAGAAGAAGCCCTGGCGGTCCTGGACCCATTCGAAATAGCTGACGGTCACGCCACCGGCATTGCCGAGAATATCCGGCACGGTGAAGATGCCCTTGGCATCGATAATGGCGTCGGCTTGCCAAGTGGTGGGGCCGTTGGCGCCTTCGCAGAGAATCCTGGCCTGCACCTGTTTGGCATTCTTTTCGGTGATCTGGTTTTCGATAGCCGCTGGAATGGCGATCTCGCAGGGTTGGAACAACACGTCGCGCGCGGTCATCTTGGTTCCACCGCCAGGGAAATCCTGGAGCGGCTTCTTCTGGGTGTAGACCCAGTCGATGACCTTCGGCACATCGAAACCTTTTTCGTTGTAGAGACCGCCGCCGATGTCCGCGAGGCCCACGATTTTGTAGCCTGCCTTTTGCATCAGGTCAGCGGCCATGGAGCCCACGTTTCCAAAGCCCTGAACCACGACGCGGCAGCCTTCCTTCTTAATACCCAGCTTGGCTAGCGCCTTATCGCAGCAAATCATCACGCCGCGCCCAGTGGCTTCTTTTCTTCCGCGAGATCCGCCAAGCTCGATAGGTTTGCCGGTCACAACGGCTGTAGTGGCCTGGCCGAGATGCATGGCGTAAGTGTCCATAACCCAGGCCATGGTCTGCTCGTTCGTGCCGACGTCAGGCGCCGGAACGTCCTTCTCGGGACCCAGCCAGTTCGAAAGCTCCGCAGTATAGCGGCGGGTGAGCCTCTCCAGTTCTCCTCGCGACATTTTCCGCGGATCGCAAATTATTCCGCCTTTCGCGCCGCCAAACGGGATATTCACCACCGCGCACTTCCAAGTCATCCACGTCGCCAGCGCGCGCACTTCATCGATGGAAACATCGGGGGCAAAGCGAATCCCGCCCTTACCGGGTCCGCGGACGGTGGAATGCAGCACGCGATATCCGGTGAAAACTTCGAGCGTTCCGTTATCCATGCCTATGGGAATGTAGAGCGTGATTTCCTTGCTGGGATATTTGAGGTAGCGGTAAAGACCTTGTTCGAGTCCCAGTTTGTTCGCGGCCACTTCAAAGCGCGCTTCCGCGTTCTGGTAGACATTCATTTCTTCCGGCATGGGAGTATGCGGCATGCGAAATTCTCCTTTGGTACGGCGCGGTGTTGCTTCGTTCGCACTCAGGGTAAAAGCGCGCCCGCGTGACGAGCCGGCTACCTTGCAGCCCACGCAAGGATAACTACGGCCCTTTAGGGGCCGGCCGGCCTTACGCAGTCCGACCTGTAATCGATACTTACGAACTTACAGGCACGATTCGAAAGGCCAAGGAAGGTGAGCACCGGCGGTCTACCCCACCGCCAGAACTGCCAATTGGCCGGGCCGCCAGTATACGAACCTGCTTGCTATCCCGCAAGCGGACGACACTGGAACCAGTGCATGGTTGCTCATGAAGTCACACGCGTGGCGCCTGGAGCGTGAGCGAGAATTTGTGAAATATTACTGCAACCGGAACTGGAGCGTCACGGTCAGGTGCATCGGGACGGGTTTGCCATCGAGCGTTGCAGGCTGGTATTTCCACTGTTTCAAGGCGTCCATGGCGGCTTGGTGGAGCAGCGTGGGGCCAGAGACGACCTTCATCGTCGTTACTTTCCCATTGGCATCGATCAGCGCGTCGACGAGAACGTTGCCGGAGACATGCTGGTTCTTGGCAAGCGCGGGATATTGCGGAGGTACGGAGGAGATGAGTTTTGCCTGTTTCACGTCTCCGCCAACCGGCGGCGGCGCCGCGGGAGCCGAAGGCTGTTTGTTGCTGCCAACGAGGCCAGCGTTGAGGGATTCCGCTCCGGAGTCTGGCTGTTCCTCGTTAGTCAAAGTGATGCCTGCGTCAGGCTCTCCACCATTCTGAATGCTGCGGTTCGCGTTAACTTTAGGAGTGGCGAGATGGACCTCGCCGAGGATGGGCTTCTTTGGTTGCTCGATAGCCGGCACGACCGGAGCCGATGGCGACGCACTCGCCCCGTTCGCCGGATTCGAGATAGGCTGCGAATTGCGCGCGGTGGAAGCCGAGCTAACCGCTGGCACAATGCTCAAGGTGTTCGACGACGAACTGGATGGGGCGGAAGTGTTAGTAAGCGCCGATGGATTTGTTTGCGCAGGGGGATTCGTTTGCGGAACCACATTGCCCTGAGGCTGCGACGGCGAACTCGCACCGGGAACAGAAGCCAAGGAAGCCTGTGAATTCGATGCGGGAGCGGAAGCAGAATGGACGTCAACGGACTGCTGTTGCATAAACCACCAGCCGCCACCGGCGAGGACCAAGACGCCGGCTGCAATCGCTCCGAATAGCATGCCTTTGCCTGAACTCTTGGTCCCGCTTTGCCGTGCGATTCTCTCTTCATCGCCCGGAAGCGACTCCCCGAAGGTTGGCAACGGCAATTCTGGGACGTGGAGTTCCTCCAAAACGGGGACGGCCGACGCGGCAGTTTCTTCCACTTTAGGCTGTTCCGCCAGGCGCTTTGCTTTTTCCCTTTCGATAAGTTCCTGAGTTGAAGTGGGCGCGGCAGCGTTGCGAGCGAGAGGCTCAAGCCACGCTGGAATCTTCAGCTCTTCATCCACGAGAGAAGATTTCGCGGGCGGAGTATCGAGCTTCACGGGCTCAACGGGCTTGGCGGGAGCGGGCTCTGGCTTTGAAAGCTGGGAAATTTCCAATACTTTCGCGGCGTTCTCCGCAAGTTCCTTTTGAATCGTCACGGGCGGCACGTGGGGAATTTGCACGGAAACCGTGGCTGGCTCCCCGGGTGTGCCGGAAAAGAGCATGCTCGAAAGTTGTTCCTGAAGGCGCGCCGTTTGCTGTTTGAGCGCTTCAGTTTCCGGGTCCACGGAGGTCGGCGCAGGAGGCGGAGGCTCGGCCGGAAGCGCTGCCGGTTTGGCTTCGAAGAGAGACAGCAGATTGGGAACTGATGCCGTCGGGGGAACGAAGGCCGACGTCGCAGGCTCAAGGAAAGAAGCCTGTGCTTCCGATACGCGCGGCGCATCAAAAAGAACGGACTCGGGCGCGACAGGTTTCACGGGCGCGGGAGTCACCGCCACTTCTGGGATGGCGGACACTGGCGCAACAAGCACAACCGGAGCAACGGGCAGAGGGGGCTCTGCCGTGGGCAGATTCAGTGGGGCTGTCGGATCGAAGGACGTGGACAAGGTCGAGGAGAGCGGTGCAACGGGAGCGACGGGCTTCTGCGCGAAGAGCTCTTCCACTTTGTGCTCTGCGGGAATCGGAGTCAGCTGCGTGTCGGGATTGACAAATTTCGATTCGGCAGGCTTCGGCGAAAGAACGCTGGGAGTTACATTCACCGCAGGCGTTTCGACCCTGGGGGCAACCGGTCGCGGAATCGCCGGCGATCCGCTGGCCAAAGATGAACTGGCTGCCACGGGAGCAGGGGCCAGAGGTTGTGGGCCGGAACCGATACGGTCACCGGGAAAACGCATGCCCCAAAAGCCGACGACGGACTCCGTAAATTCCAACTCGACGTAACCGCTCACGTTGCGATAGTTCTTGGACTTGACGACCTGGCAAACGACTTCCTTCTTGGTTTTTTCGTTGGTGAGAAAAAGCAATTGCCCGGGAGAAACCGAAGACGAAAGCCGGATGACGGCGCCATTGCCAAAAACGAGCACCGTCTTGGTGGTTTCAGAGAAAGGCTCACGCTTGTCGCCGCCTTCGATGGTGCGCGCCCCGTTCACCGTGACCGGCACTTCCAGTGCAACGGGCTGCTGCTTGATGGCCGTATCAGCAGTTGCGGCGGCGGCCGGCGCGGGACGCTGCGCCGTTTCCGGCCTGGCAATTGCAATCTCGTTCTCTTTGACGGTAGGAGGCATGGCTAGCACACTCGCGAAGGAAAATTTTCTTAGTCGCCCCGTCCCAAACAGGGTTCCCCTCAAACATCTATATGTTCTGCCTCAGGGGAGAAGCCCAACCATAGTACGTGCGTACCATCATGGAAACACCTGTCCGGTCGGACAGGTCGAAATTTTGCGGAGGGCCAGGCAGGACGAGTGGCAATTTGAAACGGGCGCGAGTTAAAAGAAAAAATTGTGAACGCTAGCGCTGCAGCGGGGGCTGGAAGCGCTGGTCGACGGCGACCTGATAGCCGGTGACGAGCTTGTTGGTTTGATTCGCCATGCCGATGACCGCCTGAAGCTCCTTAAACATGGCGTCGGTCATTCCTTTGCCAAAGGCCGAAGCGGTGTGCGAGGCAATGCAGTAGTTGCAGTTGTTGGTGACGCTGACGGCGATGTAGATTAGTTCCTTGGTGAGTGGATCGAGAGCACCGGGCCCCATGATTTGCTTCAGAGTTTCCCAGGTGCGCTTGAGCAAGGCAGGATCATGCGCGATGGCTTTCCAGAAGTTATTGATCCAGTCGGTTTTGCGCGTGGCCATGATGTCGTCGTAAATGGCGCGCACTTGCGGCGCGGCGTCTTGGTATTCGATCAATCCGAAAGTAGACATGAAATCTCCCAAAATACTTACATGCACATCTTCCAAGACGGTAGCAGGAAGAGGCTGCTCCTGGGTAGTGCAGAGAGTATTTTTTCGCCCAAGTTTGAGATGCGAAACGTGGCGCGGCGCACAAAAGCGTTGAAAAAGGGCTCAAATTTACGGGCTCGCGTCAATGGAAAAGCACTCATTGGAAGCTTCCGGACGATGAATTTTTTAGGTTCACCGGATGAAATTCATTCTGCTTGACAGGTGCGCTGGGGAAGGTTGAAACTCTCACACAACAGCCATATTGGATTTAGGGCCGTATTGGATATTTGAGCGGAGAAGGGCGAGCTGGTCCGGGGGGCTTGTCCTTGTTTCAACAACGCGATTCGATCATTCAACAGAATGCAAATGGGTCACCAAGTGGCTGTTGAAGGAATTCCATTCTTCTAAGCGTTCTGCCGGAAGGTAGAGCGCGGGGGCTGTGGGTTGTAGTTCGATCTCGATGAGGGGGGTGTTGATCATATGAGGCGCCTAGTCTTAGCATTTCTTGTTGCTTTGTTGCTCGCAGTGGGTGTGAACGCCCAGACATTTCGTGGCGCGATTAACGGAACGGTGACGGATCCGTCGGGCGGAGTTGTTCCCAACGCCGCGGTGAAGGCCACGGAAATCGCCACTGACATTGATCACAACACCGTGACGACGAGTGAAGGCCAGTTTGCTTTCCAAGACATTCCACTCGGCTTCTATAAAGTTGTTGTTACGGCATCGGGATTTCCGGTCTACACGGTTGATAAAGTCCAAGTGGTCGCGGGCACGATTTACACGCTGAACGTCAAGCTGACGCTCCAACAACAAACGACGACCGTGGAGGTCTCGGCCGCGGCCCTGACTCTTGACACAACCACAGCGACGCAGAACATGACGATTTCTTCCGACGTCGTCCAAGACGTTCCTCTGAACGGGCGGGATTTCACACAGTTGATCGCCGTCGCACCCGGTTATGGAGGCTACTCCGTGGGCGGTTTCGGCTCGATGAACGGGGCTCGCGCCAATCAAAATAACTGGCAGATTGACGGCGTGGATAACAACGACATGTGGCACAACATCCCGGCGGTCAACCAGGGCGGTGTATCGGGCATTGCCGGCGTCGTTCTGCCTGTCGATTCCATTGATGAGTTTTCCTCGCAGACCCAGTCCGGAGCGGAATCAGGACGCAACGCCGGCGGCACGGTCAACCTGATCATCAAGTCCGGTGGGAACACAATTCACGGTTCCGCCTACTATTACAATCGCAATGAGTACTATGGCGCAAAGTCGGCCTTCTTCGCTCCGACCTCAACAACCCCGAAAGGGCCGCCGGTTCGTAATGAAAACTACGGTTTCTCTGTGGGCGGACCATTCGTCAAGAACAAGCTCTTTTATTTTGCGAGCTTTGAAAAACAGCAATATCTCATCGGGTTGTCCGGCGTGGCAACGGAGCCTTCTGATGCCTGGATCACCCTGGCACAACATGTTCTCTCAAACACCGATCCGGTTACGAATGCCTCCGGTGCATTCGGAACCTATGCTCCGGTCACAGCGAGTACACTTTCTCAGAACCTGATCGGTCCGTCTGGCTTCTGGCCCCGGGGCCTGATCGGCAGCCTCGCCGCAACGAACAACAATTTCTTCAGCCCCGTCGCTTCGACTGGCTATAGCTACAATGGTGTCGCAAAGGTGGACTATCAGATCAGCGACAAACACCATCTCTATGCGCGCTTTTTCGGCGGACAGGGCAGCCAGACGGCCCCGCTCGGGGGCAGCCCCGCACTGGGAACAGCCAGCTCGAACTTGAAGGACTACTTCGAAGTAGCGCCGCTCCACGTTTTCAACGAGTCCCTGGTACTGAACTCCACGTTTTCGACCCGGCTCACCAATCAGATCTTGGTGGGCGCAAACTACTTTAATCAAACTTTCGCCGACTTCAACCACGGATTCAATACACAGGCCATGGGATTGTTCCTCAGCCCCGACGCCACTAACCACGGGCAGCCCATCTTCGGGGCCCCGAACATTCAGATCGGCAACTTCGAGCAGATTGGCCTGACACCGCCGGAAGGCCGGAGCGACCTCACCTGGCACCTCACTGACATCGTGTCGTACACCTTGGGGAGCCACCAGCTTCGGTTCGGCGGTGAGTTTCGGCGCGGCCGCGTCAATGAGTTCTACCATCGCCGCGGCACGGGCAAGTTCGTCTTCGATGGCACCCAGGGGCCATGGAATGGAGCAACGGGATGTGGCGCTGCTTCGCCAACCGCTGCTTGCACTAGTTTGCTTGCCAATCCCACTTTTGCTACGAATGCCTTCTCGCTGGCCGACTACCTGGTGGGCGATGTGTCTACCTCGTCGATCGCTGTGGGCAATCCGGAACGGACGGTACACGCCAATGCCTACAATCTGTACTTCCAAGATTCTTGGCAATGGACCAAGAAGCTCAGCATAAATTACGGAATGCGCTACGAGTACTTTGGTCCCCTTCACAGCGGTGATAAAGACCTTGCGGTCTTCACCCCGGACAAAGGCTTGCAGATTCAAGGTGCAGGCATCAGTTCCATTTTCCCGCCGGACCGGAACAACTTTGCTCCGCGGCTGGGTTTCGCCTACCAGCCCACCACCAAGGGCGACCTTGTCGTTCGGGGCAGCTTTGGCGTCTTTTACGATCAGATTAACATTAACCCGTTCTTGGATTTCCGGCCGCCAGCCAACGCTGCTGACGGTTTGCAGGATAACCCCATCGGGCCCGCAGCGGTATCCAACTACAGCCAGGGCGGCTACAACTGGCAAACCATCCAGACAACCAGCCCCACGGGCTCGGTCTTCCCAGGGAAAACTACTTGCGCGACCCTCAACTTCAACACCGATCCAAATTGCATCAGCGCCACCACGAAATTCGCGGCCTATTCGGTCAATCAGAATTTCCGGACGCCCTATTTCTACAACTACAGCTTGCAGGTGGAAAAGAGCTTCGGGAATGCCTCCGTTTTCCAACTCGGTTACGTGGGCAGCGAAGGCCGCAAACTGAACATCATGTTGAACATCAACAACCCGACTCTCGCCGCGCAGTATCCCAATGCCGGCATTATTCTCCAGGAAAATAGCATTGGCACATCCAACTACAACGCGCTCCAAGCCATTTACAGACTTCGCGTCTGGCATGGACTGAGCACCACCGTAGGCTATACCTGGTCGCACTCCCTCGATGAAATCAGCCAGTATCGGGCCGTAGTCGCAGACAGCACCAACATAAAAGTGGACTATGGCAACAGCGACAACGACACGCGGCACCTCTTCACCACGAGCATCTCGTACGAGGTACCAAAGGCCCCGTGGGCCCATGGATGGTCCACCTATCTGGTGAACGGATGGCAGGTAAGCAGTCTGTTGAATTTCCATACCGGCCAACCATGGAACGTCACCTTGCCGTTTGCCGATCTGATCGGCAACCCGTTCAAGAGCGACGCCAATTTCACGGTCAACCATTCCTTTACCAGGCACATCATCCAGAACGGGGTGGACACGGGCCCAGGCGTACAGTGGGTCAATCCGGACGCCTTTGGCCCGCCCACCGGCGCCTTCGGCAATCTGGCTCGAAACAAATACTACGGCCCAGGCTTCAGTGACGTAGATTTCTCCGTCTTCAAGAACATCCCGATCCGGGAACGGTTCAAGATTCAGCTGAGGGCCGAGATGTACAACTTGTTCAACCACGTCAATTTCGCGACTGGTACCGGCGCCGTGAACGGGGACGGAACGGTTCGCGACACCATTGGCGACTTCAACGGCGCTCCCGGCATTGGGCCAGGCGAAGCCTTCAACATGCAGATCGCCGCAAAGATCATCTTCTAGACGCCACAAAACAAAAACCTTAGCCAAAAAGGCCCGCCGAAGTCGGCGGGCCTTTTTGCTTTTCAGGCCGCTAGCCTCAGCCAAGGGGCAGCGCCACGTTAACCACCGGTGGCACAGACTTCAGTCTGTGCTCTTAGTATCCCTTTCCATTTTCCCACTCCCAACTCTCTCTTTGCCAATCACATAGGAAAAGCCCAAAATCGCCCTTGACAAATCCTTAATCTGTGATATACTTTGCATTATAGGTAACTGCGTTTGGAGTGCGGGAGCTCGCTCCCGTTTTTCTTTTTCCGATCTTTTTTCCCATCGCTGCCCGTTTTGCTCAGCTAGACACATCTCTTTCAGAATCACGCATTTACAAAATGCAAATCTGCAACTCCTTTCCTTTGATATTCATACGAAATGCCCGGGGGTACCCACGGGTGCGGTCCCGCGCCACTCCGTCCAGGGGTCGATCGGGAGTTTAAGAACGAAGGAACTCTTCGAGAAGGAGTCGCGAGAGTCGGCGGGTATGGTGGCGGATGACGCCGTGTTCTTCAAGGAGGTTGTCGAGGATGACGCGGAAACCGAGCTTCTGGAGCGCGGGAAGGTCGATGGCCACCGGTTCGGCGCCCTGCGCGCGATAGCGCCGGGCCACATCGGGCGACACCGGCTGGCGATTGGCGACCACCCAATCGATGACGCGGCGTGGAACGTGCTTCTGAATCGCCCGCAAATGATCCGCAAGCGCGTAGCCGGCGGTTTCGCCAGGCTGCGTCATTAAATTGGCAATATAGACGCGCGGAGCGGTG
>JBGPIX010000131.1:0-13643 GCA_041485085.1 Candidatus Acidiferrum sp. | reverse complement strand
GAATGATGCAGACCACTACTCCGTGACCGCTTTCGGCCAGAGCGACTGGCCCATCGAAGTCAATGGACTGTCTGCGGCGGAGCCGCGGCAGCTCAGCAATCCAGAACGATCGATCCGCCAACTGCTCTCCGAAAAAGGCCCCGGTTGGCGGGAAGCGCGCGTGGAGCTCCACCGGCGTTTTGCGTTTCCCGTGGCGTGTCTGGTGTTTGCCCTGGTGGCGGTACCGCTCGGGGCGCAGCCCCGGCGCGGTGGCCGGGCAGCGGGCTCCTTGCTGGCGGTAGTGCTGATCGCGGCGTACTACCTGATGCTGGTGATGGGTGCAGGGCTGGCGCGTCAAGGAACTTTGTTGCCTGCGGAAGGGATTTGGATCGCCAATAGCGTCTTAGCGGCGCTGGGGCTGGCGCTGCTGCCAAGGATGGAGCAGTTTCGCGGTGAAAGCCGGTGGCTGCGCCCGTTCGGTTACATCAAGAAATGGATTCGCTTGCAGCGGCGACGGAAAGCGCAGGCACGCGCACGGACGGCGGCATCTCGTGCAACCAACGGAGACCGGCAGGAAATCGCCGCCCCTTCCAGCGGAAGCTTTCCTAGACTGATGGACTTGTATATCCTGCGACGTTTTTCTTACTACTTCGTGCTGTTGATGGCGATTTTTGTGTTCCTGTACGAGACATTTACGCTATTTGAATTGTTCGACGACATCGCGCGGCACAAAGTGCCTTTTCTTACCGTGGTGAACTACTTCCGGTACCTTACCCCTTACCTGCTTTATAACTTCTTGCCACTGGGGGCTCTTGTGGCAGTGCTCGTCACGCTTGGCGTCATGAGCAAGAACAATGAAATTGTGGCGATCAAAGCGGGCGGGACGAGCCTGCACCGCCTGGCAGTGCCGCTATTTCTTGCCGGCGTGACGCTGGCGGTTACCATGATCGTGCTGGACGACACCTATCTTCCGTATGCGAACCAGCGTCAAGACGCGCTGCATAACCAGATCAAGGGGCGGCCACCGCAAACCTACACTCATCCGCAACGGTGGATCTTCGGAGAAAACTACAAGATTTACAATTACGACCTTTTCGACCCGGTGCAAAATCTTTTCGGCGGACTTAGCGTTTTGGAAATTGATCCGGCGAATTTCCAGATGCGCCGCCGCATTTTTGCAAAGCGAGGCCGATGGTCGGAATCGCAACATGTTTGGGTGCTCGAAGGAGGGTGGGTTAGGGATTTTGCCGACGGCACTATCGCCCATTACGAGCAGTTTACGGCGTCGGCTCCTCCCGAGCTGACCGAACCGCCGAGTTACTTCAACCGCGAAGTGCGGCAAGCTTTTCAGATGAGCTTGCCCGAACTGGGCAACTACATTGACGGCCTCCGCCGCGCTGGATTTGACGTCACCAACCTGACGGTACAATGGCACAAGAAAATTGCCTACCCTCTGATGGCTCCCGTCAGCATGCTGCTCGCGATCCCCTTCGCTTTCCTCGTAGGAACGCGCGGCGCGCTCGGCGGTGTCGCCCTTGGCGTTGGTATCGGGGTCACCTACTGGGCCATGGCCGCGCTTCTGGAAGCCATGGGCAGCGTGGGGCAGCTTCCGCCGCTGCTTTCCGGCTGGTCACCCGACATTATTTTCTTTTTTCTGGGGATGTATTTCTTCTTCAAAATGCCCACGTGAAAAATGAAGCCGCCGGACGCGCAGAGGCGCTGAAAGTGTCTGCATGCCGACGGCTTCAAGTATTACTTTAGATTGCCTTTTCGCGATTTACCTCGTTACTTCCCCTTCTTTTTCTTCGCCTGCTCTTCTTCAACTACTGCTTGAGCGGCAGCAAGCCGAGCGACTGGCACCCGGAACGGCGAGCAACTCACGTAGGACAAGCCGGCACGATGGCAGAACTTCACGCTATCGGGGTCTCCGCCGTGTTCGCCGCAGATTCCCAGCTTGATGCCGGGCCGAGTTTTGTTCCCCTTCTCCACAGCCATCGTGATCAGTTGGCCGACGCCCGCCTGGTCGATCGTAGCGAATGGATTCTTTTTGACGATCTCCAATTCCTGGTAAGGCCCCAGGAAGGATCCGGAATCGTCGCGGCTCATGCCCAGGCAGGTCTGGGTCAAGTCATTGGTGCCAAAACTGAAGAACTCGGCTGTCTGCGCAATTTCATCGGCTGTCAGCGCGCCGCGCGGCACCTCAATCATCGTGCCCACCAGGTAATTCAGCTTCACACCCTTTTCCTTCATGACCTCGGCAGCGATGCGATGGACGACCTCAACTTGGAGATCTAGTTCTTTTTTGAAGCCCACGAGCGGAATCATCACTTCGGGATGCACCTTGATGCCAGCCTTTTGAACTTCGGCAGCAGCTTCGAACACGGCACGGGACTGCATCTCGGAAATCTCGGAATAGACAATTCCCAAACGGCAGCCGCGGAATCCGAGCATCGGGTTAAACTCATGTAATTCTTTAACTCTCTGTGTGATCTTTTCGACCGGCACTCCCATCTTCTTTGCCAGATCGTTCTGCGCGGAGCCTTCGTGCGGCAGGAACTCATGCAGCGGAGGGTCGAGGAATCGAATTGTCGCTGGATAACCCTTCAACTCCTTGAACATCCCGACGAAATCTTCCCTCTGATAGGGCAGAATTTTGGCAAGTGCCGCTTCCCTGTGCTCCTTGGTGTCCGCCAGAATCATTTCACGCATGGCGTCGATGCGATTGCCTTCAAAGAACATGTGCTCCGTGCGGCACAAGCCAATACCAACGGCGCCAAATGCGATGGCGTGAGCCGTCTGTTCGGGAGTGTCGGCATTAGTCCGCACACTCAGCCGGGTGACCTTGGCGCACCAATCCATCAGTTTCTTGAAGTTCTGATACGTCGTGCTCTCCTTGGCATCGAGAGATTTCTCGATGAGCACCTGGACGATTTCGGACGCGGCGGTGGGGATTTGGCCCGGATAAACCTCGCCCGCGGTTCCGTTGATGGAAAGGAAGTCCCCTTCCTTGTACGTAACGCCATCGACGGTCATGGTTTTGGCGGCGTAATCAATCTGCAGAGCCGCTGCGCCGCAAACGCAGACCTTGCCCATCTGGCGAGCCACCAGCGCGGCGTGCGAACTGACGCCGCCTTTTGCCGTCAGAATGCCCTCGGCAGCGATCATGCCGCGCAAATCTTCAGGTGACGTTTCATTTCGCACCAGCAGGACCTTTTCTCCCTTTGCGGCAGCAGCGGCGGCACGATCCGCGTTCAAATACATCTTCCCGGCAGCGGCGCCGGGCCCAGCCGGTAGCCCCTTCGCAATGCACTTGGCGGCTTGCACGGCGTTGCGATCGAACACAGGCGCCAAGACTTGGTCGAGCTGATCGGCGGGAACTCGTCGGATTGCGGTCTTCCAGTCAATCAGCTTCTCTTTCTCCATTTCAATGGCGAAGCGGACGGCGGCGAGGCCGGTGCGTTTGCCGTTGCGCGTCTGGAGCATGAAAACCTTTTCGTCCTGGATGGTGAACTCAAAGTCCTGCACATCCTTAAAGTGTTTCTCTAAGGTTTGACGGATTCTCTCTAATTCGTGAAAGGCCTTTGGCATGTAGTTCTTGAGCTGCGCGACTGGTTCGGGCGTGCGCACCCCAGCCACCACGTCTTCGCCCTGCGCATTGATGAGGAATTCACCGTAGAAGACTTTCTCTCCGGTCGCCGGATCCCGCGTGAAGGCCACACCCGATCCGGACTTGTCTCCTGTATTGCCATAGACCATCGCTTGCACGTTCACGGCGGTGCCCCATTCAGACGGAATATTGTACTTGCGGCGGTAAACAACCGCGCGATCGTTCATCCAGGAACCAAACACCGCGCCCACCGCGCCCCACAGTTGCTTCCAGGGATCCTGTGGGAACGCCGCGCCGGTGCGCTCCTTGATGAGCTTCTTGAAGCGCGCGACCATCTCCTGAAGGTCGTTCACCGTCAGTTTCGGATCGTCGATATCGGCCTGATACCGTTCATGCTTGAGAGCGTGAATCACCACCTCAAACGGTTCGTGGTCCTCGTGCGGGCGCTTTTGCACGTTCATCACCACGTCGCCGTACATCTGAATGAATCGGCGGTAGCAGTCCCACGCGAGACGCTCGTTCTTGGTCGCCTTGGCCAGCGTCACCACGGTTTCATCATTCAGGCCGAGGTTCAAAATCGTGTCCATCATTCCGGGCATCGAGTCGCGGGCGCCGGACCGGACGGACACCAGCATCGGCATGGCGGCCCTGTCGCCAAACTTCGTGCCCATGATTTTTTCTACCCGCGCGACAGCTCCCTTGACTTCCGCCGCGAGCACTTTGGGATAAGTTTTCTTGTTCCCGTAGTAGTAGGTGCAAACTTCCGTTGTAATCGTGAAGCCGGGAGGCACGGGCAGCCCGATTCGGCTCATCTCCGCAAGTCCGGAGCCCTTCCCACCCAAAAGAGCCCGCTGGCTTCCATCGCCTTCTGCTTTTCCTGCCCCGAAAAAATAGACCCATTTAGCCACTGTGTTCCTCGCTTGTCGTAATTAGAGTTGTGAAACGATTGTCCTGATTTCCATTCCATGCGGCAGCCGGAAGAAATTGTCGGCACGCCAACGTATTAATTAGTTCAAGTAAAACTTTAGATTGGCTAGCGCCGTTCTTCGCCGCCAATTTCAGAAAAATCCGCCACCGTCGTAAACTCGCGTAGCAATTCCGCGAGCAATGCCAAGCGGTTGCTGCGCACGGCTTCGACTTCCGCCATCACCATCACTCCATCGAAAAATTGATCGACAACTTTTCGCAGTCCGGCGATGGTCTCCAAAGCCTCCTGATACTTCCCCGCGCGCTTGTGCGTGTGTACTATGGCGGCGGCTTCACGAACCGCGAAGTAAAGCTCGCGCTCAGCGGGGCTCTCGAACAAATCCGGGTTCACCTGGCGCGGTTCCCCAGCAGCAATGTTGGCCTTCTCCAGAATTTTGCGAATGCGCTTGAAGGAGACCGTGAGCGGCTCAAAGTTCTTGGACTTGCGAATGGACCTCAGCGCCACCAGTCGTTTCTGAGCGTCCACCAGGTCGTCGGCGCCGACGCGAAAAACGGCGCTCACCTCATCGTAGCCGAAGCCTTCCCGCTCGCGGAAAACGAACTTGGCGCGGTCGAGGAGGAAGTCGAGGATCTGAGTTTCCTGGTCCGGTGTGACTCCCCGCTTGGGTTTGTGCGTGAGCAGTGCCTTCGCCGCAGCACCAACGGCCAGCGACAACGAGACAGGCAGCTTCTTCTCCAGAATGATCTTGACGATTCCGAGTGCGGCCCGGCGCAATGCGTAAGGATCGCTCGAACCCGTGGGCACAACTCCCACGGCAAAACAACCCACGACGGAGTCGAGTTTGTCTGCAAGCGCCACCGCACAGCCGGTGAGGTTGCGCGGGATCGGATCTTCCAGGCCGACGGGCCGGTAGTGATCGTAGACGGCGTCGGCAATTTCGTCGGGCTCTCCCTGCGCGCGCGCGTAGAGACCTCCGACGATTCCCTGCAACTCAGTGAACTCGCGAACCATTTCGGTGGCGAGGTCGCACTTGGCGAGCTCGGCTGCGCGATCCGCTTCCGCAACGTGAGCCAGAAGCATGCCGAGATTGAACCACTGTTCGGTGAGCCAGCGGGCGATGGCGCGGATGCGTTCGACTTTGTCTCGATAGCTGCCGAGTCGCGATTCGTAGGTGATGCGTTCGAGCTTCGGCAAATAGTCGGCGAGCCGACATTTCTGATCCGCGTGCCAGAAAAATTGCGCGTCGGCGAAGCGCGCGCGCAGGACGCGCTCGTGGCCGGCGCGGATCAGTCCTTTGGAGTCCTTGTCGACATTGATGACCGCGAGGAAGTGCGGTGCCAGCTCTCCATTCTTCTTCTCCACCGCGAAATACTTCTGGTGGTCGCGCATGACCGTGATCAGAATTTCGTCCGGGAGGCTCAGGAACGCCGGGTCGAAATCGCCCTGGATGACGCTTGGGTATTCGTTGAGATACGCCACTAACTTTCGCAGCGACGCGTCCTCATGGATGCGGTAGCTCCCCCGCTTGGCATGGGTTTCGAGTTCCTTCGCGATTTTCTCCTGGCGGCGGGAAGGCCGCACGATGACGCCGTTTTGCTGCAACCGCTTCTCATAGTCCGCGAAGCTCTTAACCGGGATCGCGCTCGAACCCAGGAATCGATGGCCGCGAGTGTTGCTCCCGGCGGCGATGCCAGCAACGGAAAGTTTCAACGGCTTGCCGTCCAGCACGGCAACGATCCAGCGGACCGGGCGGATGAAGCGCGCGCCTTCGAGTCCCGTCCAGGTCATCGACCGCGGCCACGTCAAATCGTGCACCGCGCGAGGCAGGATGGCGGCAAGAATCTGTTCCGCGGTTCTGCCGAGCTTGATTTGTTTGGCAGCGAGGTACTCGCCCTTGGGAGTCTGCACCAGATAAAGATCGTTGACGTGGACGCGCTGCTTCTCGGCGAAGCTCAACGCCGCGCGTGTCGGCGCGCCGACGGAGTCGTAGGCTACGGATTTTGGCGGACCGGTCACTTCCATTTCGACGTCTGCCTGTTTGGCGAGCATTCCGCGAACCCACGCGACCAGTCGGCGAGGCGCGCTGAAGGTCTCCACCGCGACGCCTTCGGAGAGATTTTCAGCTGCGAGAAGTTTTTCGATGTTCGTGCGGAGTTCCTCTTCGGCCTTCGGCAGCATCCCGGCGGGGATCTCCTCGCAGCCTACTTCGAAGAGCAGTTCGACGCGTTTCTCTTTTGAAGTGGCTTTCATGCCCGCACCTCGCGTTGTGGCGCGGCGCCGCCAATCTGTGACAGGTAAGACGCGGCGGTTCGGCACGCCAGGGTACGCACGCGGGCCATCAGCGCGGCACGCTCCGTCGTCGAGATTACGCCGCGAGCGTCCATCAAGTTGAAGAGCTGCGAACACTTGAGGCAATGATCGTAGGCGGCGAGAATCGGATACCGTCCGCGGTCCTTCCCTTCCACTCCTTTGAATCCGTCGAGAAGTTCCTTGGCTTGCTTCTCGTGCAGCTCAAATTCTGCCCGTATCGAAGGCGCATCACTGCGATCGAAACTGTATTCGGAGAATTGCCGCTCTTCCATCAGGCGGATATCGCCGTAGGTCTTGTCCGCGGACCACCGAAGATCGTAGACGCTCTCCACGCCTTGAAGGAAAGCGCAAATGCGCTCAAGTCCGTAGGTGAGTTCGACGGAAATGGGGTCGAGGTCGATGCCGCCGCTCTGCTGGAAGTAGGTGAACTGAGTGATCTCAAGACCGTCCAGCAAAACCTGCCAGCCGATCCCCCACGCACCGAGAGTCGGTGATTCCCAGTTGTCCTCTTCAAAACGAATATCGTGCTCCTTGAGGTTGATGCCGATGGCTCCAAGGCTTTTGAGGTAGACATCCTGCACATCAACCGGAGAGGGTTTGAGGACGACCTGAAATTGCGAGTGCTTGTAAAGGCGATTGGGATTTTCGCCGTAGCGGCCGTCGGCGGGCCGACGGCTCGGCTGCACGTATCCGACGCGGTAAGCCTGTGGTCCGAGCACGCGCAGGAATGTTTCGGGATGCATGGTACCGGCGCCGACTTCCACATCGTAAGGCTGCTGAAGGACGCAACCCTGCTTCACCCAGAAGTGCGAGAGCTGCAGAATCAAGTCTTGAAAATTGAGCCCCTGCGTTTTATTCTCAAGTTTTACTTTAGCTTTCAAGTGGTCTCCAAAAGTTCGCGCGTCAACAATCGCCGTTCGAGGTGATGCTCGATCCAGGCCAGTGCCGCCTCGCGCAATTCCCGGGCGCTTGGTTGCATGGACGTTTCGTACTCGATGCGATCAAGCCGCTCACCGGCGAAGCGCTCGGCGAGATTGCGCGCCTCGGGGTGCAGCGGTCTCATTCCGGGGCGACGGCAGCTCTCGCAAAACAATCCGGCTTGATGCGCGTCGTAAAAAGCCGGCTTGGAACCAAACGGCGTGTCGCAAGCGACGCAGCGGTCGAAGCGCGGCAGCCACCCGCCCAGCCTTACCGTCCAGAACGCGAAATAACTCAGCGGCAAGTGCCAGTCGCCGGTACGTTCCACTTCCCTCGCCGCCAGCAGAATCAGCCGGAACATAGGCTCGGACACTTCGTGGTCCGGCAGAATCAGCTCCGAGATCTCGCTGATCACCGCAAGGCCCGTGCTAAGCGCATAATCGCTCTGTGCCTTGTGGAAGGATTCGAGCAAATCGGCCTGCTGAATGCGCACCAAGTCCCGTGTCTCGCGCTCGACGTACCAAATCTGAACGTGCGATAGAACCTCGAGCGTCGAGCCGTAGCGGTTCTTCACCCTGCGGGCGCCTGAGGCTACGCCGCGCACCCGCCCTGACGAGCGCCCAAAGAAACTCACCAGGCGGTCCGCTTCGCCCAGGGGAAATGTCTTCAGGATGATGGCTTCCGTTTCCCGCGCAGGCATGGGCAGTCGGCGCGCCGACGCTGCGCCGGACAAATTGCAGCACTCCGTCCGAAACGCGCGCACACGCAGAACTAATGTAATTACCACACGCGCACCCATCGCGCAATGTTCGCGTGAAAGATTTCGCGGAAAACTCCATTGAGAACCGCAACGAAATCAAAATCTGTATTTCTCCGCCCGGCGATTTATCTCCCGCACGGAGAGTTAACAGGAGCAGATTGAGGAGATTGCGGGCGCCATTTTATTCTGTTAACTACGGCAATTCCCCTCTCAACATTATCGGACGCTAATATCTCGGCCTCTGCCCTTTTCATTTTCATCGCGTTTCGCTACTCTGCTGCGGACCTTCTCTCATGTTCATCCCTCTCAAGGACCTCAACCCCTCGCGCTCGTATCCCTTCGTCAACATCACCCTGCTTCTTGCGAATATCGTGGTATTTTTTTACGAGATCGGCCTAAAGGTTACGCTCCCGCGGGGGGCCTTTGATGCGCTCGTTCTTTCCTACTCTACGGTCCCTGCCCGGATCCCCGCGTTTCTCGCGGGGCACGCCGGCTTTGAGGTCGCCTTCCTGCCCCTGGTGACCAGCATGTTTCTCCATGCTGGCTGGCTTCACATCGCCGGCAACATGCTCTTCCTCTGGATTTTCGGCGACAACGTCGAGGATTTCTTCGGGCACTTCACCTATCTCTTTTTTTACCTGGTCTGCGGGATCGGCGCAGGACTCCTGCACGTGCTGTTTAATCTTCATTCCAACATCCCGGCTGTGGGCGCCAGCGGGGCGATCTCCGGCATTATGGGCGCCTACATCCTGCTCTATCCTCGAGCGCGAATTCTTACACTTGTCTTTATCTTCCCCATCCCTGTCCCGGCAGTGATCTTTCTGGGCTTGTGGTATGTCATGCAGTTCCTCTCGGGACTCAACGTGCTCGGAGGCGGTGCTTCCGGTGGAGTTGCCGTGTGGGCGCACATCGGCGGCTTCTTGCTCGGCATGCTCCTCACCATGATGGCCAGGCGTCGCTAGGGAAAATCATTTAGTCGCAAAGTTCAAGTATTACTTTAGTTTTTGAATGAAACCCAATATGAAGCTGCTTTAGCAGGAGTAGCGATAAGATTGCCGTACACCAAAAGTGCTCGAAAGTTTACCGCCGCTGGGCCAGGGCTTCGACGGATTTGGCGGCCAGCCAATCGCCGACCTGTGCCGTGCTCTTGTCGCCGCTGAGGTCGGGCGTCACATAGTTCTCACGTAAAGCAGCTCGAACAGCGGTACGAAGTGCCAGAGACTCCGGCTTCCAGCCCAGGAACTCCAGCATCATGGCCGAAGTAAGGACCGAGCCCATCGGGTTAGCGATGCCCTTTCCCGCGATATTGGGGGCCGAGCCGTGTACCGGCTCAAACAGTGACGTCCTGCCCGGATGAATGTTCCCGGACGGGGCCAGCCCCAGCCCGCCGGCGAGCTCGGCACCGAGGTCGCTGATGATGTCGCCGAAAAGATTGCATGCGACGATCACGTCGAACTGACCTGGGTCGCGGACGATCTCCATTGCCAGCGTGTCAATATACAGATGGCGTGAGTCGATGTCCGCATACTCCTGTCGGACTTCTTTGAACACTCTCTGCCAGAGGTCGTGCGCGAAGGTCATGGCATTCGATTTGTCGCTCATGCAGACGCGCTTCAAGCCGTTCTCACGGGCATATTGGAACGCGTAGCGGATGATGCGCTCCACGCCTTTGCGAGAGTTCACGTCTTCTTGAACGGCGATCTCGTCCGGCGTGCCCTTCTTAAAGAACCCGCCAACGCCCACATACAGCCCCTCGGTATTCTCGCGGAAGACCATCATCCGAATGTCTTTTTCAGTGCGGTCACGCAGAGGTGTTAGGCGGTCGTGGAGGAGTTCCACGGGCCGGGCGTTGACGTAGAGATCGAGCTTGAACCGCAGCCCCAGCAGGATGTCGGCAGCATGTTGATTTGAAGGGACCCGCGGATCGCCGAGCGCACCGAAGAGGATGGCGTCAAATTCGTCACGCAACATTTCGACGGCGCCGGACGGCAGGGATATGCCTTCGCGCAGATATTTGTCCGCGCTCCAGTCGAAATCGACAAATTCAAGTGGCCGTTTGGCAGGCGCCGTCACCGCTTTCAGCACCTTCACTGCCTGCGGCGTGACCTCCGCCCCGATGCCATCGCCGGGAATTACCGCGATGCGTGCCGCTGAACCACCATTTCGCAAGGGAATGCCGGGCAAAGTTACCTTCCTTCGTCGGCTGCTCTTCGTGCCATCACATTTTCTTTCGTGGCCGGAACGGTCCGGGCGTTATTCTTCCATCAAAGCCCAGTTCGCGCCACCACCATTAGGATAGCTTTCACGACCGAGGCCCGCCCCGATTCGATCCAGTAGACGCCGCTGAGGGCAAGGGCCCCGCCAAGTACCTGGACCCCGGAACCTTTTTCTCCGAGCCACAGAATTCCGAGCGCCGTGGCGACGACCGGCAGCAAATAAGTGAAGGCGCTCAACTGCGAAGCTTCCAGATAGCGCAGCAACCAGAAGTAAAACACGTAGGCGACCGCGGAGCTGAACAGCGCCATATACAGCAGCGCGGCCCATCCGCTCCACGCGATCGCACGCCAGTTCTCCGCCGAGCCGAGCGTCGTCGCTCGATAGATGGCCACCGGCAAGACGATCAACGCTCCCGCATAGTGGCTGAATGCCGTCATGGTTAGCGGGTCGTAGCGCCCCCCGAGCCGTTTCCCAAGCACAACGTACATCGCGAAACCGATCGAGCCGGTCATTGTGATGGCGTCACCCAGCACCGATGGCGAGTGCGCGGAAATACCGTTTTCCGAAGCCATCACGGCAATTCCCGCGAACGCAATGACCATGCCTATGGCTTTTCGCCATGTCGCGGTTTCCTGCTTGAGGAGCACGGCAAAAATCAGCGTATAGATCGGTCCCATCCCCACAATCACAGCCGCATGGCTCACGGACGTATAGCGCAGTCCAACAGTGAAACAGACCTGATTCACCGTCACGCCGAAAAAGCCCATGTACAAAAAGGTCCAGAGGTCGCGCGGAGTCCAGTCGCGCCGCCGTGTTTCGGCCGCTCCGGCGAAGGCCGGCAGCCGCGAGCAGAACAAATAGAAAGGGATCATCACCGCGCCGGCGAGCACCACGCGAAACGATGCCAGCGTCGCGGCCGGCAGTGAACGCAACCCGATCTTCGCGGCGATGAAGTTTATCGCCCAAATGAGAATAACAAGTGCGATGGAAGCGCCAAGGACGATGCGGCCTGGCGCTCTTCCGCTGGGGGTCTCGATTCTCACCGCTCAGGCCAGGCGTTCTTTTCGCACGGTGAGTTTGTCGATGCGGTCGATACGCGGTTCGAATCCGATACCAGGACCGGTAGGCACGCGAATAGTTCCTTGCGGCGACACGGTCACTTCCGGAAGGATGATGTCTTCTTCCCAATACCGCTTGCTCGCCGCCACGTCGCCCGGGAGACTGAAATTGGAAAGCGTCGAGAGAGCGATATTGTGGGCCCGGCCGATGCCGGATTCCAGCATCCCCCCGCACCACACCGGGATTGCATGCTTTTCACAGAGATCGTGGATGCGCCGCGCCACCGTGTGCCCGCCAACGCGGCCAAGTTTGATGTTGATGATTTTGCAGGCGCCCAGTTCGATCGCCGCGCGCGCCTGTTCTTCCGTATGAATGCACTCGTCCAGGCAAATCGGGGTCTCCAGTTTTTTTTGCAGCTCGACGTGGCTGTAAAGGTCATCCCAGCCGAGAGGCTGTTCGATCATCATCAAGTAAAAGCCCTCAAGTTGTTTGAGGAGCGGCCAGTCATCCAGCGTGTAAGCCGAGTTGGCATCGACCATCAGCTTGATGCGCGGTAATTCCTGGCGCAGGCGCCGCACCGGCTCCAGATCGTATCCCGGCTTGATCTTAATCTTAATGCGCTGGTATCCGTCAGCGAGTTCTTTTTTCACCGCGGCAACGAGTTCATCCAGCGACTCTTTTATGCCGATCGAGACGCCGCAAGCGATCTCCTTGCGAACACCTCCGATGAGTTCTGAAAGGGGCACTCCTTTTTGTTTGGCTTCGGCGTCCCACACGGCTGCCTCAAGGCCGGCCTTGGCCATGTTGTGGCCGCGCACGCGCGCCAGCAAATTCCATACTTCGCCGGCCGATCCAAAATCTTTTCCTTTAATCAGCGGCCACAGGAAGTCGCGCAAAATGAGCCATGCAGTGTCCGCCGTCTCCGGACTGTAATAAGGAGTCTCGCTAGCGACGCATTCGGCCCAGCCGATGACGCCGTCCACATCCGCCTGCATCAGCACGATACGGCGCGCTACCGTGCGGTCCATGCTCGTTTCGAACGGGGCCACCAGTTTCATTCGTATTTCCTGCAGTGTGATCTCGCGTATGCGCATATTTTCAGCCGATCTGCCTTTCCTAGAAGTCACTCCAGGGAGTGAGGAGATACGCCCGTTTTCCTGGCGCTATTCGTAAGGCCACTGCCGCGTAGCCTTTGGCAAACCATTTCGTAAACTCTTCGCGCAGGCGAGCCTGCTCTACACTCACCTGCGAGGAATCTTCCCCCAGCCAGCGCTCGAGCTCCGCGGGCAATTCAATGATCGCCGGTGCCTCCACCGGATCTTTGACAAGATTCTCGATGGCCGCCACGACGCGTGCCGAATCGAGGTGCCATTCGGCCAGCAGTCGGTCCGTCGCCAGGCCCCTGTGCAGCGGACTGGTCGTAACGCCATACAAATTGGGTTGATACTCCCGGCAGATCGCCCCAAGCCGGTTCAAATTGAAGTGCGCGTTGCGAAGTTCCAGCGGATCAAACGTCCATTGAATCAGCCGGATCCCGCGGCTCAACGCTTCATCGCGCTGAAAAAGCTTCAACATGCGGCCCACGCCGCGGTCGCGGTACTCACTGAGCACGCCGGTCATGTGCGAATGCAGGTACGGCAGGCGGTCACGCAGTCCAACCACGGCAAGCGTGTAGCCCACCATGCGCTCCCCGTCATACGCGCCCAGCACCTGCCCCCCAGTACGTGCGGCGACCACAAACATCGTTACCGGCTCGACTTCCAGGTCCGCTTCCTTCCAGATCTCGCGTTGGAGATCCACGCAACAGCGGAATTCATCGAGGCCCTCACACTTCCGGACGATAATGCCCTGGCTCATTGTTTCGT
>JBGPIX010000130.1:0-13643 GCA_041485085.1 Candidatus Acidiferrum sp. | reverse complement strand
TACACCGTTGTTTATCGCGGCACGCAGATGCATGCGAAGCTCGTCAGGCCGATTGAGCGCCACCATCATCGCCAGGGTGAGCATGCTGCGTGTCTGCCGGGGAAGGCCTGGACGCGTCCAGATTTCTCCCCAAGCGTAGCGTGTGATCAGATCCTGAAACTCTTCGTTGAATTCATTGCGATTTTTCAGCGATGCATCCACGTGCGCATCGCCGAGCACGGCACGCCGCACTTTCATCCCTTGTTCATAGCGCTGGCGTTCATCCATCGGCAGGCCTCCTCAGGAGTTCAGAAACGCGGCAAGTTCCTTGTTGAAGCGGTCTTTATCTTCGATATTGGAGAGATGCGCGGCGTTGAGTTCAGCGTATCGCGCGCTGGGAATTTGTTGAGCAAGAAACCGTCCGTCGGCGGGAGGCGTGGCCGGATCGTGCGCCCCTGCAATCACCAAGGTTGGGGTGCGAATGCCGCCAAGTTGTCCGCGGAAATCGAAATCCCGAACGGCGGCGCAACAGGCCGAATAGCCATCGGCGTTGGCCTCCTCGATCATTTTGCAGGTATTTGAAATGATTGCCGGGGATTTCTGGCGGAACGCAGGGGAGAACCAGCGTTCGACAACTGCGGAAACGATGGACTTCATGCCGTTCTTGCGAACCGCTTCGATACGGGCGTTCCAGGCTTCCAGATTTCCAATTGTTGCCCCGGTGTTGCAGAGCACCAGCTTATTGAGGCGCTCGGGCGCGTTAACTCCCAGCCACATGCCAATCATTCCACCCATGGATAGTCCGCAAAAATGAACGCGGTCCAGGTCCAGCGCATCGAGCAAAGCGACTACATCCTTCGCGAGTTGCTCGATGGAGTAGGGGCCGGGTGTGGCGGAGGATTGTCCATGACCCCGCGTATCGTAGCGCAGAATTCGGAACTTCTTATGGAACTCGCGGGCTTGGAGGTCCCACATGGAATAATTCGCGCCGAGCGAATTCGAGAACAGCAGCACGGGCACTCCGCTCTGACCTTCCAGGGCGTAATGAATTCGGGCTTCTCCAGATTTAAGGATGGGCATTGAAATTATTCCTCTCCGGCAGGAATTTTGTCCCGGCTCGCTTCGACCACGCGGTAGACATATTCCTCCGCCGCTCCCAGATAGTTGCGCGGATCGAACAAGCGATCGAGATCAGCCGTCGAGAGCTGTTCTCCAACCTTCGGATCGGCGCTGAGAATGGTCCGCAAGTCGCGCTTATCCTTGCGCGCCCTTGCGCAAGCGGCCTCAACGATTTCATGAGCCTGGGCTCTACCGATTTTCGCGCCAAGCGCCATACTTACCGCTTCCGCGAAAATCAATCCATGCGTCATGTCGAGATTCTTGCGCATGCGCTGCACGTCGACTTCGAGGTTTGGCACGATGACGGCCAAATGGTGAATAGCGCCGGCGGTTAGTTGAACGATGTCCGGCAAAATTTCCCACTCAGCGTGCCAACCGCCCAGGCCGCGTTCGTCCTCTTGCATCATCGAGGTGAGAAGGCTGCTGACGAGGCCGGGAACACGGATCGCTGCTTGCAGCATCACCGCTGAGCTCACTGGATTGCGTTTGTGCGGCATGGTGGAGGATCCGCCGCGGCCTTCACCAGCGGGCTCAAAAAGTTCCGCGATTTCGGTTTGCATGTGCAGGGAAAGATCGCGCGCGATTTTTCCGACTGTCCCGGCGCACAAGCCCAGGGTGACGCCGATCTCCGCGATGCGATCCCGGTGGCTGTGCCACGGCATATCCGGCAATCCCAGTCCGAGCTCCGCGGCGAGTAGACTGGCAACATCCGGACCGCGGCTGCCGAGCGCGGCCAATGTTCCCACGGCTCCGCCGAACTGCAGCACCAGGCAGCGCTTTCTCGTTTCGTTCAAGCGCCCACGATTCCGCACGATAGCATCCAGCCAGCCTGCGATTTTGACGCCGAGCGTCGTAGGCAATGCATGTTGCATCCAGGTGCGGCCGGTGATGAGCGTGGAGCGATGTTTTTGCGCGAGCGCGCCCAGGGGCTGCGCGAGACTGTCCAAATCGCGCGCGATCAAATCCAAGGCCTGGCGCAGTTGAAGGATGCGGCCGGTGTCGATGACGTCCTGGCTGGTGGCGCCCCAGTGCACGAAGTGGGCCGCCTGCTTGTCTTTTTTGGTTACGAGCGCGGTGAGGTGCTTCACAAGAGGAATCGCAATATTTCCCGCACGAGCGGCGCCTTGCGCCAGAGAGGCCGTATCGAAGAGTTCCGCACGGCACTTTGAGGCAATCGCGGCCGCTGCCGACGCGGGTATGACTCCGATGCGCGCTTCGGCGCGAGCCAGCGCCACCTCGAAATCGAGCATTCCCTGGAGCGCGGCGCGATCCGTGAACACATTGTCGACCGCCGGAGAGCGGAAGAGGGGATCGAGAAGATTCATGCGATGAGTGTAATCATTCCTGGCAGACAAAGAAAACGGTTTCCTCGTGCGTCTGACTTGGGAGATGCTAGACGCGCTCCAGAATCAGAGCAATTCCTTGACCGACACCGATGCACATGGTGCAGAGGGCGTATTTGCCTTTGGTACGCAAGAGCTGGTAGAGCGCTGTGGTTACGAGGCGCGCGCCGCTCGCACCCAGGGGATGCCCGATCGCGATTGCGCCACCATTCGGGTTGACATGCGTCGCGTCGTCTGGAATTCCCAATTCGCGAAGCACCGCCAACGCTTGAGATGCGAAGGCTTCATTCAATTCGACGACATCCATTCGGGCGAGTGACAATCCAGCCTTGGCCAGAACTTTGCGCGTGGCCGGAGTTGGCCCCATGCCCATGATTCGCGGAGCAATGCCGGCAGCGGCCGCAGCGACGACGCGGGCTCTCGGCGTTAGTGCGTGACGTTTCAGCGCCGCTTCGGAGGCCAAGAGCAGGGCGCACGCGCCGTCGTTCACCCCCGAGGCGTTCCCAGCGGTGATTGTGCCGTTAGGTTTCACTACTGGTTTCAATTTCGAAAGAGCTTCCAATGTGGTGTCCGGGCGGGGATGCTCGTCCTCAGAAAAAAGGAACGGGTCGCCCTTTTTTTGCGGAATGGGCACGGGCACAATTTCTTGCTTCAGCCTGCCGCTGCGCATGGCTTCGGCCGCACGCTGTTGGCTACGGAGCGCGAATAGATCCTGATCGGCACGCGAGATGCAGAATTCTTCGGCAACGTTCTCCCCGGTTTCTGGCATCGAATCCACGCCATACTTTGCCTTCATCAATGGATTAATGAATCGCCAGCCGAGCGTGGTGTCTTCCATTTTCACGGAGCGAGAATAAGCGCTGTCGGCCTTGGCGACGACGAAGGGCGCACGCGACATACTTTCTACGCCTCCGGCAATCATGAGATCCGTCTCGCGGGATTTGATGGCGCGCGCGGCGCTCGTAATCGCGTCCATGCTCGAGCCGCAAAGGCGGTTCACCGTCGTGCCCGGAACTTCTTTGGGTAAACCCGCGAGCAAGAGCGCCATCCGGGCGACGTTGCGATTGTCTTCCCCGGCCTGATTGGCGCAGCCGAAGACAACATCGTCCACGGCGTTCCAGTCGACACCGGCGTTACGCTCGATTAGGGCCTTGAGGGGAATTGCCGCGAGGTCATCAGTCCGAATCGGGGCAAGCGATCCACCATAACGCCCGAAGGGCGTTCGAATGGCGTCGCAGATAAAGGCAGTCTCCATGGGTATCCTTGAAATTTCAGGGCATCTTCATTTTATACGGAACAACCGCGACGCGCGAAGGCGGCAAGGCTAGCAACGAGACAGACGACTTCCCTTTTGTGCGGTAATCGAATGCCCGAGAATTGTGGTGTTCAATCATCTGGAAAACAATCTACTCTGATGTCTAACGGAAAAGCGAATCTGTTCACGTGATAGATGAGAAGAGAATTCTTGAAGGGAGGCAACTAGTTGATGCGAACGCAGGTCGGAATAGTCGGAGCAGGTCCCGCGGGTTTGGTGCTTTCGCATCTACTGCATTTGCAGGGAATCGAATCGGTCGTGCTCGAGAGTCACGGGCGCGATTACGTTGAGCAGAGAATTCGAGCGGGCGTTCTGGAACAAGGGACAGTCGATCTTCTGGCGGAGTCGGGCGTGGGAACGCGGCTTAAGCAGGAAGGTCTGGTGCATCGCGGGATCGAACTGCGTTTTGGGGGAAAAGGACATCGGATCGACCTGGCGGAACTCACCGGTGGCAAAACCATCACGATTTATGCGCAGCATGAAGTCGTAAAGGATCTAATCGATGCGAGGTTCTCCGCAGGGGGCCAAATCCTTTTCGATGCGGAAGCCCTGACTTTGCAAGATATCGGCAGCAATCCAAAGATCCTCTTCACGCACAAAGGCGTTACGCAGGAACTTGCGTGCGATTTCATCGCCGGCTGCGACGGCTTTCACGGAATCTGCCGGCCGACGATTCCTTCCAGCGTCCTTCGCGTACACGAAAGAATTTATCCCTTCGCTTGGCTGGGCATACTCGCGCAAGTACCGCCAGCTTCGGACGAATTGATTTACACCTATCACGAGCAAGGATTTGCACTTTTGAGCATGCGTTCACCGGAAATTTCACGCTTGTATCTTCAATGCTCGCCGGACGAAGATGTCGCCAACTGGTCTGACGATCGCATCTGGGATGAACTTCGCTTTCGAATGGCGACGCGCGATGGATGGGTTCTCAAGGATGGGCCGGTGCTGCAGAAGGGAATTACGCCCATGCGCAGCTTTGTCGCGGAGCCGATGCAATTTGGCAAGCTGTTCTTACTGGGAGATGCGGCGCACATTGTCCCGCCTACGGGCGCCAAAGGACTGAATCTGGCGGTTTCGGATGTGCGTGTTCTGACGCAAGCCCTGACCAATTTCTACAAAAACGGGAAGAAGGAAGGTTTGGAAAGTTACTCACAGACATGCTCACGGCGTGTGTGGAAGGTCCAGCGATTCTCGTGGTGGATGACGTCCATGCTCCACCGGTTTCAAAACGAAGACAGTTTCTCTCACAATATTCATCTCGCAGAGCTGGATTACGTGACGAGTTCACGCGCGGCAGCGACTTCGCTGGCGGAGAACTACGTCGGGCTTCCGTATGACTGATTGATGATGCGGGTCACTCGTAGCGCAGGGCATCCACAGGATTGAGGCGTGCGGCGCGCGACGCGGGGTAGAGTCCGGCGACGAGACTGACGGCAATCGCAAACCCAATCGCGCCGAGCGCCAACCACCAGGGCACGTAAGATATTTTTACGCCGGGCAGGTTCTGCTGGTGTAAATAGATTGTCGTACCCCAAGTCAGCGCCTGACCAATCAGCCAACCGAGCGCGACACCGAAGAACCCGCCGAAGAGTCCCATCGCGCCAGCTTCCGCAAAAAAAAGACTGCGCACGTCGCGGTCGGTAGCGCCGAGCGCTTTCAAAATGCCAATCTCGCGGCGGCGTTCGAGGATGGCCATCACCAGTGTGTTGATGATGCCTAGAGATGCGACGGTAAGCGCGAGGCTGCCGAACAGGCCGAGGAAGAGATCGAAAACGGTGAAAACCAGCCGGAGGCCTTTGGTGGCGTCCAACAGAGAGAAGGTTGCGAATCCGAGCTCCTTGATGGCTACTTCGACTTGCGGCACGTCCTTAGGCGAACGGACGCGCACCGTCAATGCCATGTAGGTGGGTTTCCCGGAATTACCGGACAGGAAAGCCTGCATATCACCCGGCTGAGCAACGTGAAGCTGTTCCGCGGTTCTGAGCGGCAGGTAAACACGTGCTCCGCCGAACCCACCAACGCCGGCTGAAGGGTCCGACTCAATGACGCCGACGATGCGAAATTTCTTTTCGCGAGGGACAATGGAAATTCCACCCGGCTGGCCCGAGCCCATCATGCTATCCAGAAGATCCTCGTCGCTGACGTTTTTCGGAAGGGCTGCGCGTTCGGCATAGCGCAGGATCAGTTCTTTGCCTACAAGAGATGCGGGCTGGTCGGCGAGTACTTTTGCAAATTCAACCTGGAGGATGGCCTCTTCCGCAGTTGGGGATGAAAAAAAAGCGCCTGTCATGCCATCAAAAGCGCCGCTCGAGCGAGAAGAATCAGGAAGGCCAAGAACAGTCGTAGACTCTGACTTACTTGCATAGCGCACGTCGGTGGCGAATCGGATTTGCGGATAGACTTCCGTGACGTTGGCGAGCTTGCTGAGCTGCTGGCGCACATCGTCGTCGAGGGGCCGAGAATTCTGTTTGGGCGCTGAAGCTGCCGGGGAAGGTTGCCGCGGACCGCGGAAATTGCCTTGCGATGTAACGAAAACGGCGTCGAACAGGCCCGAGCGTGTGAGGCGCTGCGAGGCCAGCGTCTGCAGACCGACGCCCAGGGAAAGCATGGCCACCAGCGAAGCAACACCGACGGCGACACCCAGAGTAGTGAGCGAGTTGCGAAGCACAGCTTCGCGCAAATTGCGTACTGCCAGTTCGCTCAGATCACGTGTTTTCACCGCTGCGCTCCGTCACTGACGAGCCGTCCATCGGAGAGGAGCGCGATACGATTCGCGAACTTCTCGGCCAAGGGCCGTTCGTGCGTGACCATGATGATGGTCATGCCGAGGGAGTCCTGAATCTCGCGCAGCAGAAGGAGAATCTGTTCGCCATTGACGCTGTCGAGATTCCCGGTTGGCTCGTCGGCAAACAAGATGGCGGGGCGATTCACCAGTGCGCGCGCCAGAGCGCCGCGTTGTTGTTCACCGCCTGACAGTTCGCTCGGCCGGTGCCCTCTTCGTGCTCCGAGCCCCACACGTTCGAGAGCTTCTCCTACGCGGGACGCCCGGTCATTACGATCGACTTCGGCAAGCCGCAAAGGCAACTCGACATTTTCCTCGAGCGTCATGCGGGGAAGCAGGTTAAACGATTGGAAGACCATGCCGACGGTTTCGCGGCGATACCGCGCCAGATCGTCGGCATCCAATTCGGCTAGGTTGCGCTCCCGGACACGGATCGCGCCGGAAGTGGGGCGGTCGAGCCCGGCCATCATGCTCAAGAGGGTTGACTTGCCAGAGCCGGAACTTCCCAAGAGCGCGACGAATTCGCCTTTTTCAATGTTAAGGGAGACTGCATCGACGGCGCGAATGATCGTTTCGCCTAGCCGATATTCCCGGGATACACTTTCGGCCTGAAGGAATAGGGTGGAAGTGGGCATGGTTGGGCCGCTCAATTCTATTACGCAAAGACGGCGCAGATGTTACGAGGTATTACTGACTCCCTTGAAGCGATTTGACGTGGCCGTATCAATGGAGCCGGGCGAGGGCCCAGTCAACGCCCACGGGACGAAAGCTTCGCTGGGGCCAGAAATGCTCAGTGCTACTTTGGTCTGATGCTCACGGGCTGAAGAAGTTTGAAATCGAGCGGCGTCTCCGCAGGTAGTGTGATGTCGCGGTTGCCTGTAAATCCTGCGCCACCGGTTCCTGCGGCCGCCCCGATCAACGCGCCGATCGCAGCGCCCTTGCCGCCACCAGCGACGGCGCCGATAGCGGCTCCCCCGGCGGCGCCACCGCCGACCATGGTTGCGGTGCGCTTGCCTTTTCCTTTGCTGGACATCGCCGCAGCGGAGGTCTGGATCTCATGATCCTTCCCGCTGACGGTGACAGTCGTCAGTTCCAGAGCCAGCGCAGCGCCCCCCTTGAATCGTCCGGCAGCTTTTGCATCCTTCACAATTCCCTCAGCGCGGGCGCCCTTGGGAATGGCGACCTTTCCTTCCACTTCCACCGGAGACTCGACAGTCGCTGTAAACTTGTCCCCCGATTTGCTGGTTTTGGAACTTATGGTTTGATCCAAAACCACAGCGATCACGGTGTCAGCAGGGACGACCAGAGGTTTCGGTTCGAGAACCTTCTTCACAGCGGTCTTCGCCGAATCCGCCACGGACGAAGAAGAATTGGCGTCTGGACTGGATTGCTGGTCAGCCGGCTTTTGACACCCTGCCACCAGCGCACCAATGGAAATGGCAGACAGCGAGATTGTAGCGAGACAGCGATTCATTAAATCCTCCAATGGGCCGGAAATCCTTATCCTTCAAACATACGCTCATCTAATCTGAAGTCAATTTAGGGTGCGCAAATTCAAAACGACAATTTCGTGCCGATTTCGCCTCGCATTATCGAGACTTTCCCATCGCGGCTGTTTTGCACGGCGCGGCACACTTGGAATTGTCGTTGGTTCACTGTATTTCACACGGCGAACGAAAGCGCCCATGGCCTGAATCTTCGGAATGGTAAGCGAGTCCGCGCTCCGAGGCGTGCCGCGCTCCCCGGAATCCATGTTTGACAGTGTGAATTATTATTTCGTTTTAATAAAGTTCTCGAAAAAATCACTAAAGTAATCGCTTCCTTGGCCGATGTAGCGTTTGAGTGAGCCTCCGGCCACTCAGAATGAACTTTGTCCACGCCGCTAGGCAAAGGCGGCCGTGCATCTGGGCAATGATTGCGCGGTTCAGTGTGTGCGCTGGAGGAACATTGTTCCGAGTCGGTGCACTCTGCCTATTTGTGTTTCCCGCTAAGTTTCTTCTTTTCAGTCCATCCTCAACTTCAAGTTTGGAAGTCAAAACGCAGAACACTGTTCCGCTTGCGGCTCGGAAGATTTTTCCGTCCGCAACGCGCAGATGAAAGATTGCTGATCTGTGAATGGAAGTTATATGAAGTGGGGGAAACCATGGCTGCGATCGCTACGTCCAGTTACATTCAGTCCCGAAACCGTGTACTCGTTGCCAGCGCGGATCCGGTCTTTCGCAGTCTGATGAGGAAAAGCCGCGAAGATTCGGGTTCGATGAGTGAGGAGGCCGTGGGTGGCGCCCACGCACTCTCGAAGCTTCTGCACTTCACTTGTGACAATGTGCTTTTGGATCGCCATCTTCCCGATTTGGACGCGCGGGAAGTGGCGGAACTCATCCGGCAGCGCTATCCGCAAACGGAAGTGGAATTTGTTGATTCGCGGTGTGTTGGCGGCGAACTCCACGACACACAGGTTTGCGAAGACAATGAGAATCACGGAAGGGGCAACGAATCGAGAATCGCTGAAGATCAACTTCCGACGTCTCCACATCCAAATTTGGCAGATGTGCAACCACTTCCTGGAATGATCGGAGCGGGCCGGGCGATTCAGTCGGTCTATCGCCTCGCGCGTATGGTGGCATCGCGCGACACGACGGTGCTGATTATGGGCGAGACCGGCACCGGGAAGGAACTTGTCGCCCAGGCTTTGCACCAGCTCAGCCCGCGGGTACGCCAGCCGTTCGTGGTCGTGAATTGCGCGGCCATTCCGGAAGCACTGCTAGAAGCAGAATTGTTCGGCCACACGCGGGGCGCATTTACCGGGGCTGTTCAGTCGCGCCTCGGGCGAATTCACGTTGCACAAGGCGGTACGCTTTTTCTCGACGAAATCGGGGAGCTTCCTTTAAGCATGCAGGCGAAGCTTCTACGCTTTTTGCAAAACGGGGAAGTGCAGCGTCTCGGCAGTTCCGACGTCCACCGCGTGGATGTGCGCGTTGTGTGCGCATCAAACGTGCGTCTCTTCGACTTGGTTCAAGCGAAACAATTTCGCCAGGACCTCTATTATCGCCTGGCTATCTTTCCTCTCGCACTGCCCCCTCTGCGAGAACGTGTGGATGACATCAGCTCACTGGCCGCACATTTTCTTTCGCTGCTCTCGGCTGAAAACGGATTGCCGCTCAAACAACTGCCAGCTGCCGCTTTGTGCTTCCTCCAGCAATGGCAATGGCCCGGAAACGTGCGCGAACTGCAGCACGCCATCGAACGGGCTTTCATCTTATCTGGAGAAGAGACGCAGCTAAGCGTCAAGCACTTCCAGCAGTTCGGTGATGGCTGCCAGTTAAGGGAAATCTAAGCCTGGGGGAGCGCTCCTGGCAGAAAGCGTGCATGCATGTTCTTGATGAAAAGTTTGCCCAGGCCCCGGCAAGGAACGCGCAGTGCGGCAGCGGAAGCGCATGGCCGGGCAGCGGCGCAGGAGAGTCTGACCCGCGCATTCTTGACGTTTACCCAGGCTGCGGGCTCTCTCGAAAAATCCTACGTGCAACTTCAGGCGGAAGTGTCTCGCTTGCACCTCGAACTCCAGAGGACAAATTCCGAGCTCGACCGCAGTCTTGAGGAGAATGCGCGCGTGCGCGGGTATCTCTCGCGGGTTCTGGAAAATTTGCCGTGTGGAGTTCTAGTGGTCAGTGCCGGCGGACAAACACAAATCATTAACCCGGAAGCACGGCGCCTGCTTCAGGTGCCTGCCGATTGGTCTCCCTGCGCTGGAAATGCGCTGCCTGTCGAATTTGAGAAAGTAATGAGCGAAACTCCCGGGGCGGGAAATATTTCAGAACTGGAATGGACGGTGCCCGGATCTTCGGGTAATCGGTATATCGGCATTTTACGCGCAAACGTTAACGAGTCCAGCGATAGCCCCGGCGATACCATCTGGATCGTCCGCGATACCACGGAACAGAAGCGGCTCGCCTCGGAGCGGGAATCGGCGCGCCGCTCTCTGGCTCTAGCTGAAGTAGCAACCGTTCTGGCACATGAAATACGCAATCCGCTCGGCAGCATGGAACTTTTCACCGGTTTGCTCGCCGACGCCACATCACAAATGCCGGAAACGCGCCAGTGGGTCACTCATCTGCAGGCCGGCCTCCGGGCACTCTCGGCCACCGTCAACAACGTATTGCAATTTCACAGTCAGCCGACAGCTCAGTTGCTTCCCACCGAACTTGATCGTTTGGTCCACGAAACAATGGATTTTCTTCAGCCGCTGGCACGTCAACGTGGCCAGCTCATTCGAATCGATAACACCATCGGGAAGATCTCCACGCACGCGGACGCGAACCGGCTCAAACAAGTTTTCTTCAACCTTTCATTAAACGCATTTCGCGCCATGTTGCCGGGTGGCAAGCTTTCTGTCCGATTGCGGTGGGCGCCGCAATTCCCAGGCGGCGTGGTTCAAATCGACTTTCAGGATGAAGGGCGGGGTATCGCTGCCGAACTGCTGGACCATATCTACGACCCAGGATTCACTACTACCCCCGGCCGTCCGGGACTTGGTCTCTCGGTTTGCAAAAAGGTCATTGAGCAACACGGCGGCGAAATCCGCGTCCAGAGCAAACAGCTGCAAGGCGCGACGTTTTCCGTCCTTCTTCCCGTCTCCGGAGGTCAAGCATGAACCATGTGTTGATTGTAGATGACGAAGCGGCAATGCGCGCAGCGTTGGAAGCCAACTTCCGCCGGCGCGGCTGGAGGGTGCAGACCGCCATAGGTGTGGGCGACGCTCTCACCAAATTCCGCTCAACGCCAACTACGCTCGTGGTCACGGACATGCGAATGCCCGACGGCGACGGCCTGCAAGTCATGCAGGGAGTGCGCACATGCGTTCCGGATACGCCCGTCATTCTCCTTACCGCTTATGGAAGCGTTCCTGATGCGGTGCTAGCCATGAAAGGAGGAGCCTGTGACTATTTGCAGAAACCGGTTTCTTTCGATGAGTTGGAGGCGGCGGCACAGCGATTTCTTGCGCCAGCACGGGATGAACAGGGAAGTAGTGCGCTATTTGGAGGGATAGGTATCTCAGCCGAGTTTCGTTCGCTGCTGGCGCGTGCCCAGCGTGTTGCGCAGACCGACGCCGACATCCTGATCGAAGCCGAAAGCGGCACAGGCAAGGAACTTCTGGCGCAGCTCATTCACGGATCTAGTCAGCGCAAGTCTGGCCCCTTCGTCGCGGTGAATTGTTCCGCGTTTCCCGAGAATTTGCTCGAAAGCGAACTCTTTGGCCATGTCCGCGGCGCTTTCACGGGAGCCACCACAGCCAAACCCGGAAAGTTCGAACTCGCCGATGGAGGAACATTGTTGCTCGACGAAATTGGCGAGATGCCGTTCAGTCTGCAGCCAAAGATACTTCGTGCGCTACAGGAGCGCGAGATTGATCGACTCGGCGACACTCGCCCGGTTCCAGTGGATGTCCGCGTCATCGCGACGACAAATCGTTCACTGCGTGCGCAAATGCAGGCAGGTCATTTCCGTGCCGACCTTTACTATCGGCTAAACGTTGTTCCGCTCACGATTGCGCCGCTCCGCGAGCGCCGCGAGGATGTTCTTCCGTTGGCGGAATTTTTCCTTCGCAAGTACGAGCCGCGCGGCCAACACGGAATGTATTCCATCTCAGCGGAACTCGCGGCGCAACTCGAAGCCCACGACTGGCCCGGAAACATTCGCGAACTTGAAAATTTCATCCGTCGAGCTCTTGCACTTGCTTCCGGCACTTCTCTCGGCGCACAACTCCTCGAATCATGTACCGCGGCCGAGCAGGAGAAACCTGCCGCATTCATAGCGGGACTTACGCTCCACGAGATGGAACGGCAGCTTCTTGAGAAAACACTAGTGGCTACCGGTGGAAACCGGACAAAAGCTGCGGAATTGATGGGTGTGAGCTTGCGCACCGTGCGCAACAAGATTCGCGAGTACGGTCTGCCGGCCAGGAGAGCCTCATGAGTTGGCTGAATTCATCTCAATTGGCGCTGCTGGAACGCTTCCTCGATGTTAATGCCATGCGCGAAACGCTGGTGAGTACGAATCTGGCTAACGTTGACACGCCGGGCTACCACACGAGAGATGTGGACTTCCGCGGTGAATTGTATCGCGCCATGAATGGCGAGGACACCAGCATGACGAGCCCATTCGTCTTGCCGGTCCGCGGCCTCCTCGCGCGGCCCGACGGCAACAACGTAAGCGTTGATCGCGAGTCCTTGTTGCTTGCCGAGGTTCAACTCCAATTCAAAGCCGCGACGTCCGTTCTTCGAGCGCAGTTCGCGCTAATACAGAGCGCCATCAAGGAGGGCCAGTAATGAATCTCTTTCGTGTGTTGGAAATCAGTGGCTCGGCGTTGCGCGCCGAACGCCTGCGTGCCGAAGTCGTCTCCGCGAATCTTGCGAACGCCGAAACGACTCGTACCGATGGCGGCGGACCTTACCAACGCATGCATGTTGTTTTTGGCGCACGACAGGCCGCCAAGCCACAGTTCGGAATGATGCTCGCCTCTTTCGCAGACCTTCACGCCGAAGATGTCCGCGTTGTGAATGTGGTTGCCGACCAGACGCCGCCAGTCCGGCGTTACGAACCCGGCCACCCGGATGCAGACGTCCAGGGCTACGTCTCCTACCCCTCGATCAATCCCGCCGAAGAGATGGTCAACCTCATGGGGGCGGCCCGCGCTTATGAAATAAACGCAGCAGCAATCACCAGCACCAAAAACATGATCCAGACGTCCATCACCATTCTGGGATGATTCCCGGCTAGGAGAAACTATCATGAGCAACACGATTCAAGGATTACCACCAGGTGGGTTTGGCGCGGAACTCGCCAAGAACTCATCGAGTCAGCAGTTGTCCCCGGGAGAATCCGATTTCATGGGAACGTTGCGCAATGCCATGGACCAGGTAAACCAGCTGCAGTCCGAAGCGGATGGCAAAGTCACGCAGCTCTTGACCGGGAACGGTCAGGACGTGCACTCCGCCATGATTGCCGTCGAAAAAGCGAACCTCGCTTTTCAGATGATGGTTCAAGTTCGCAACAAGATCATTCAGGCTTACCAGCAAGTCTCGGCGATACCTTTCTAGAAAAAAAC
>JBGPIX010000129.1:0-13661 GCA_041485085.1 Candidatus Acidiferrum sp. | reverse complement strand
TGGGGCGGCCCCGCCGTGGATGCGGAGACCGCCATCATCTACATCAATTCGAATGAGATGGCTTGGACCGGCACTCTCGCTCCAAACACCGGCGAAAACAGCGCGCGCGCCATTTACATGAGCCAGTGCAGCGTTTGCCACGGTGAAAAAATGGCCGGTTCGCCTCCCGCGATGCCCTCCCTCATCGAAGTGGGCAGCCGCCTGACTCCCGCGCAGCTCGCCGCGACCGTCAAGAACGGAAAAGGCCGCATGCCCGGCTTTCCAAATTTGACCGACGATCAATTGTTCGCGCTCATCAATTTCCTGACCAGCGGCGAAAGCAAAGAGCTCGCCAGCGCCGCACCGCCTCCCACCTCCATGAAATTTCGCTTCACCGGCTACCACAAATTCCTCGACCAGGATGGCTATCCCGCCGTCGCGCCTCCCTGGGGCACCCTGAACGCCATCAACCTCAACACCGGAGAATATGTCTGGAACGTTCCGCTGGGTGAATACCCGGAACTCGCTTCGAAAGGCCTGAAAAACACCGGCACGGAAAATTACGGCGGGCCAATCGTCACCGCCGGCGGGCTGCTCTTCATCGGCGCCACTGACTTCGACAAAAAATTCCGTGCCTTCGATAAATCCACCGGTGAACTTCTCTGGGAGGTCACGCTTCCCTTTTCCGGCAACGCCACTCCCGCCACTTATGAAGTGAACGGCCGCCAATTCGTCGTCATCGCCGCCGGCGGCGGCAAAGATCCCAAGTCTCCTTCCGGCGGCGTCTACGTAGCCTTCACCCTGCCTCTGGATTCCCCAAACCCAAGCCCGAACTCACAGCCAAACCATTAATTCGAGAAACCAAACTCAGCTCTGCTTTCACCTACTTCTTTTCCAGCAGAGCATGGAGCAGATTGGCGAGCCGTGACTCCTGCTGCAAAACCGTCTCCTGATGTGCCGCTGCGCCGTCCCCTTCGGTCAGTCGCGCGAGTTGTGCGGCCAAATTGCGCACAGCCACGTCGTTCGATACATACGTTCGGTCCGAAGGCGTGATCGCCTCCCAACCCGATTCTGTGCGGCGCAACTCCCACCGAACTTTTTCGCGGCGCCGTTTGTAGTTCGTTTCCCCGCCTCCAATGGTCGCTCGAGAATCAAGTTGCAGACGCGCCCATCCGTGGTCCCGTTTGATTTCCAGCCGCTCCACTTGGAATCGTTCAAATATGACCAGCGGCAACGCCAGTTTTGACGGATCATCCGTGCGCAACAAGATCCCCGAGGCATTGCTCAATTCAGAGATGCCTTCTGTTACTTGGCTCGTTGTTGGTTGTTTGTTTCCTGCCGCGATGACAATGCTCTGCGGAGCCTCAAAGGTACTGCTCTCACCAACCGACGCAGGCGGCTCATTTGGAGCATTTGCGACCTTCGTTCGCTCCGAAACTGCTTTCGGCGGCCGGTTCGAAGCCGAAGCCGCCACAGGGGCTCGCTCCGCGATTGCCGCATTAGTCTCCTCCTGTTTCGCAGAGTGGAAAGGCCGTGACGACACCTGGGCTTTGGATGCAGTCAGTATTTCAGCGTTCTCTATTTTGTACCTATAGAAGCGCGGTCTGCCACGCGACCTCCAATACGCTCCTTGGTAATTCTGGGCTTCCAAGCCCGTGCTCACCAAGCTATAAAAACTGTGATCCAGGGGATCCAGGACAATTCCGACATGCCCGGGCCATACAATCAAATCTCCAGGCTGTGGGCTCTTCACCCGCTCAAACTTGTCGTTTCCCGCGTAGAGTTCGAATGAACTGGCATACGCGTACTCAAATCCCGCGTTGAAATATGTCTGATGAACCAGGTGAGAGCAGTCTTGCGCGCCGTTCATCAGCCGGGTCTGATCCTGCGCTGCATCCACGATCGTCCGCCCTTCCACGGCGCTCAACAATCGGGAATTTGATCTCGGGCCTTGTAAAGCCGGCGTAATCTGAGCCCTTACCAGCGTGCCTGTGGCTGCACATCCGCCTGCCAGGCATGCCGCGAGCGCAAAACCGCGCGCCACTTTACAGTTGAGCTCTGTCTTTATCACGTCCATCGCCCATCCGCCTTTCGCCGTTGCGTGGAGGCAGTTTCCCCTTACTCTTAGGATCCATTTGGGACTGGGGGGAGCAATGGAACTTGTCCTGAGCGTAATTGGCCAAATGGCCAGTCGCAGAGAGCAGCGGAAGTCCTTCGATCTTCAGGCTGATACAGGCAGGAGTGGCCAGCGTTCCAATTGCCGGATTATTTCACTTTCAATTTGAACGCTGGTGTGTTGCTGAGGTTGCCGGTCATCGACTATCTTCAATGGCAACTACACGCTGCCGATGGCCCGTTTTAGCACTTCGCGAGAAATATTCGCTCCACTGACAACCAATGCGATTTGATCGCCACAGCCGGCGCAGCCTTTCAGCAGCGCCGCCGTACTCGCTGCCCCCGCTGGCTCCGCTAACACGTGCTCTTCCACTAGCAGCGTCTCAATCGCGCGCAGCATTTGCTCTTCGCTCACCAACACCACATCATCGACGAACTTCTTCACGACGCGCACATTCGCCGCCTCCGGCGTTCGCGTCGCCAACCCATCCGCAATCGTCTCGCACGTCTCCGTGCCCACCACTTTGCCTTCCTTCCACGAAAGGTAGTAAGAAGGCGCCTGCTCCGCTTGCACTCCGATAATCTTCACTCGCGGCGCCATCTGCTTCACGGCCGCTGCGATCCCGCGAATCAATGCCGTATCCCCCATAGGCACAAAGATCGCACTAGTCTCGGGAAGCTGTTCCAGGATTTCGCAGCAGATCGTCGCGGGACCAGCCGGCAAATGCTCATCAGTCGCGTCATTCAGGAAATGCACGCCCGGCCGCTGAGCGTATTCCGCCGCCAGCGTAAACGCCGAAGCCAGGTCGCCGCTTCCGCTCTCCACAATCGCCGCCCCCAGCGCCGCGATCCGCCCTCGTTTCACCGGATTGCAGTTCGCCGGCAAAAATATCCTGGCCGCAATGCCAAATTGCTTCGCCGCAAACGCCACCGCCGCTCCGTGATTCCCTGTGCTGCAAGCCACCACTTCCTGTATCGGCCCCCGCTTCATTCTCTGCGCCAGCGCCCAAAACGCCCCTCGCACTTTGAACGACCCCGTCGCCAGCTCCGTTTCCAATTTCAAATAAACATTCTTGCCCGTAGCTTTACTCAGGAATGGAGCAGGGATCAATCGCGTCGGCGCAAAATACTTCGCCAGGAATCCCTGCGCATCGCGAATCGTCGAGACACTCGGAACAATTTCCAGTTGCGCCTCACTTACCGAAAAGCTCATCCGCCCGCCTCCGATGCCAACGCTTATGCCGCCATCTCTGGCTTTTTCATCATAACTCCGGAATTTTGCAATTGCCGCTTCGCCCTCACGCTCAAAATGTCCAGACCAGTTGTGATCGGCCCTTGTTGTATCTCACCCAGGAAACGTCTGGTTGACAGCCTTCCTTACTCATTGTATATACATTAATGTGTTCTCCTGGGACGCCAGCAAAGCCCTTGGCAACCTGAGGAAACACGGCGTTCCCTTCGAAGAAGCGGCCACTGTCTTTAGCGATCCTAAGGGCCTCGATTGGGATGATTCGCAGCATTCTGATTTGGAATCTCGGTGCAAACGCCTGGGCTTCTCGGCTATTGGCAGGATTCTCATCGTTGTTTACGCACAGCGGAGGTTAGCAGATGGCAAGGAAATCATCCGGATTATCAGTGCGCGCCCTGCGAGCCGCAAGGAACGCGAAACCTATTCCCGACAGCAAGATCGATTTCTCTGACATCCCGGAATCGACGGACGTTGAACTGCGCCGTGCCCGCCGCGTTGGCCGGCCCGTTACCGGCAACGCCAAGCACCTGATTGCCATTCGCATTGCTCCGCGGCTTCTCGCCCGCCTTCGCCGCCTAGCTGCGAAACAATCGAAACCCTATCAAACATTTATCCATGAACTGCTCGAACGTGCTGCCAATGAAAAGGTGGCTTGATATCTGTTCTGGACAAATCGGCCCATTGTTCTGCTTAATGCCTGAACTATCCGCCGACCATCTCCAGTGCGGCCCCGGAATCCGTAGTCAATTCTTCCGCAGCTTTCCCGGGAACTCGAACAACCATCCGAGCCAGAGCCAGACTGTCATTCGTCACTTCAAACCGTCCCGAACAATCCGTCTTCACATACGGAAGCCGGTGCACAAACCGTCCTCGCCCGGAAACGCGCACTTCCACGCGCGCGCCCCGCGCATCGGCGCATTCCAGTTTCCAGCTGAGTTGCCGCGAATCGCGCTCGCTCTCGTGGAATTTGCGAAAAGTGTACTTCTCCCCGCCATGCCAGAGCACTGCCGTGCGGAACATCATGCCCAGCGGCATCTCATAAGTCAGCGCTTCAAACGTCGAGCCTTGGCCCCGCGCGCTCGGAAAATGAATGTGCGTCCAAGTCCAGAAATGCCGGTGCCGGTATCCACAGTTGTGCCCCTGCATCCCAAATCCCAGCGGCTCGCCGCGAAACACGCGATCATTCAGCGCAATCTCGCCCGAGAAAACCGCATCCGAATGCGGCGTCCGCGAAAATCCAATCCACCCCTTGCTGCTGAGTTCCGCCCGAAACGTCGATCGATACCGCAAATCCCAGGAAATCCGCTGCCCACCGACCTCAATCCGCCCCCGGCACGCATCCTCGCCAATCCGGTTCTCGCCAACCTCCAAGAAAAACGGACTAGCACGACGCCCGCTCAAGCCCGCGTTTTTCGCATCCGTGCCATGAGAACCTGCGTTATTCGAAACCGCGCTGTTCAAACGCGCGCCGCTCGAACAAAGGCTCTCAACCGGAAATCCCTGAATCCAAGTCTCCGCCTTCCCCTCCCGCGGAAACCACGTCGCCCAAACCTGCACCGCCTGCCCCTGCGCATCCCCCGCGCACCCGCCCCGCCCCGGATTCATCAGCAAATACCGAAACCACCAAGCCCCGCTCCCATCCCCCAGCCCCATCCGCAAAAACCAAACCTCATACCGTCGCCGCATCGTCAGCTTGGTGAACACCTCGTTGAGCGTCTTCATGAGTCAGGAAGAATAACACTGGTGCGGTTTCCGCAAACATTTTCCGGGCAAACCAGCTTCTCCTCCCTCAAGTCCTCCATCTGGCCACCAAACTGTCGAAGCCCCGTCTTATCCACGTGAGATTCAGTTGGTGAATGAGAGAAAATGATGCGGGACCCTGCCCTTTTGTAGCACCTTTAAGGGTGCTATCATGGCAATACGAGGTAAGCATGTTCGACATTAAGAAAGACATTCAGGCCATGACAACATTCCGGCGTAATCCGGGCGAATTCATGAAGCGTCTCAAGAAAACCAAGAGACCCCTGATTCTCACCATCAACGGCAAAGCGGAAGCGGTCGTGCAGGATGCTGAAGCCTATCAGCAGCTGCTCGACATCGCGGCGCAAGCCGATGCTGTTGAGGGAATCCGCCAAGGGCTTGAAGACATAAAGAAGGGCCGCGTCCGGCCGGCGCGCGAAGCTCTTGAATCGTTCCGCCGTACCCATGAAATACCTCGTTAAGCTGACCGGCCGCGCCCTGCGGGACATGGAAACAATTTACAACTACGTTGAAGCCGATGCTTCCCAGCACGCGTTCGCTTGGTTCAATCGTCTCGCCAAATCAATATATACTTTGGAACGATTTCCCGGTCGGGGCCCGATCATCTCTGAAAACAAAAAGTACCGTCATCTGCTCTTCGGGAAGAAACCCCACATCTATAGAATTATTTACGCCGTCGACAAACGCAATCATGTCGTGAACGTGCTCCACATTCGGCACGGTGCCAAGGCCGCACTTCCGGGAAAGTAAGAAGTGATCTCGATTGTTCTGCGTCTCTGCAGGATTGCTACGCATACAGTCCAACACACGTCGGACCTAACCAATTCAGCGGTTCGCAGCCGCGACCATTTCCGTCTTTCTCGATTCGTTCCAGAGATGAATGTATGGTTGCAAATCGTTCATCATTTTTTGGAATTGCGCGAGGTCGAGTGATTGCGCGCCGTCGCTGATCGCTTTTTCCGGGGCGGGATGCACTTCCACGATCAATCCGTCGGCGCCAATCGCCACGCCCGCGCGGGAGAGCGCTGGCACGAGGCTGCGTTTCCCCGTCGCATGGCTCGGGTCCAGAACCACTGGCAGGTGCGTCAATTCATTCAGCGCGGGGATCGCCGCAATGTCGCAAGTGTTTCGCGTCACGGTTTCGAAGGTGCGAATTCCGCGCTCGCACAAAATCACGTCAGGATTTCCGTGCGCCGTGATGTATTCCGCGGACATCAACAACTCCTTCACCGTGCTGCTCAATCCACGCTTCAACAGCACCGGTCGGCCGCATTTTCCCAGTGCTTTCAGCAGCATGAAATTCTGCATGTTTCGCGCGCCGACTTGCATCACGTCCGCGTATTTCGCCACCAAATCAACATCGCGGTCACTCATCACTTCTGTGATAATCGCGAGACCCGTCGCTTCTTTCGCCTTCTTCAGCAGCTTCAAGCCTTCTTCTTCCATCCCCTGAAAATCGTATGGCGAAGTCCGCGGCTTGAACGCACCGCCGCGCAGCATTTTCGCGCCCGCTTTCGCCACGCCTTCCGCAGCTTGCATGATCTGCTTTTCTGATTCCACCGAGCATGGCCCGGCCATCACCACAAATTCTTCGCCTCCGATTTCCGTTCCGTTTACTTTTATTCGTGTTTTGCCGGAACGGAATTCCTTGCTCACAAATTTGTACGGCGCCGAAATTCGCACCACTTTTTCCACCTGTGGCATGGCTTCGACGGATTCAAGACACGCGGTCACATCCCCTACGCCGACGACGCCGATCACCACGCGCTCTTCTCCTTCAATGGAGTGCACTTTATAACCGAAGTGCTCCACCTGTCGGCGTACTTCGTCGATCTCTTCGCGCTTCGCGTGCAGTTTCATGGAGATGATCATCTTTCCGGCCCTCTCAATTTATTTTCGTCCCTTAAAACAAAAAACCCACTCGGCTGGCGAGTGGGTCGGCTCTTTTTGCTTCTAAATTCGCTTACAGAAACGCCCCCCGCCACCTGGATGGATCTCCGGTAAATCGATACCAGCAATAGGAGTTGGCAAGGGCGGCGTTCATGACCGGCCTAGTGTATTTCTTCTCGTTTCCAGATACAACAGTTTCTTTTCTTTCCCGGCGCGTTGCCGAATTTCGTTCAGCCATTAGAAAAATAGCACGGCAATTCGATAGCGGGAAAAACCCGAGGTCCCGTTCGCGTGGCACGCCCCTACCGCCACTTTGCCGAGAGGCCCGCTGCGAATTTTTCGCTCGAGTTCTTCCGGCAGATTATTCAGGTCCGCCACCTCAAATCGCACCATCGATTTCGCGCCAGTGCCGGAAAGTCCCGCGTCGCTCTCGCAAGTCTTCCGCGCGCCAACTGTCGCGTCAGCCAGGCGAAATCCCTGCGCAGTCAGAAATGAAACTACTTTTTGCTCTTGCTGCTCGACGCTCAATTCCGGAACGACCTGTGAAAAATCCTGCACGGCGTAAAGGCCGCCCGGCCCGTGCACCGCCGCGATTCCGACGGAAGTAAGATGCGGATTCAAAATATTTTTCTTGTGCCCCGGTGATTGCATCCAGCCCGCGTGAATCGTCTCGGGACTTTGTCCGAAAGCAATGTTTTCAGCGATGACGGCAAAGCGCGCGCCGGCTTCCGCGAGGCGAGCTTCCAGGTTAGGTTCGTTGGGAAGTTGGTGCTCGAGCTGATTCAGATCGAGCATAAGGAGAGCATGTTTGCGGGCAGCTTTGAAAAGGCTGTTATCCCACTGGAGAGCGGAGAGGCCCTGAGCGGTGCGTTCGCGATTGAGCGACTCGAAGAGCTGACGTTCGGAATCGTTGCGCTGCAATTGCGCGCTGGCACTCGTCAAAGAGAAGCAAAAAAATGCGGCGGCCAGGAGAAATTTCCCCGCCGCCGTGAAAAGCAGTCCGAAAGTTTTCATGCCGGTGAAAATTAGCCGCGGACGCGGACGGCGCTGAAGCTAAGCACCACGTGGCCGCCGGCAGTGGGACGGCCGAAGCTCAGCATGGGGCTGAAGCGAGAGAAGAGCAGCATCTGGTCGAGATGGCGGCGAACTTCCTGACTCGTCGGTCCGGAAAGAACCTGGTAGTCGGTCATCTGGCCATGCGAATCGACGGTGACATCCACGAGCAGGCCGTGTGGCAAAGAAAGTTCAAGATCTTGCTGCTCGGGCGCCCAGGATTGCGGATAGTCCGAAAGCATAACCAGCTCGGCGGGGCGCATCAGATTGAGAGCCACGTCGTTCTGCACGGCGCGCACGGTGGTGCCTGGCAGAATCATCTGGAGCACCAAAACAAAGACGAGGATGGCGGAGAAAAATCCGCCGGTGGCTGGAACGCTCAAAGGGCGGAAAACGTTGTCGAGCAGAATTTCGGCGCGATCCTTCATGCGTTGAAGGCGGCTGGACCAGCCATACGAATTCTGTGCCTGAGCAGCAGCAACCTTGATGCGCACGGCGAGATCGGCAGGAGGAAGATTCTTCGGCACCCGCGAAAGCATCACGCTCAGCTTGCGGAATTTTTCCAACTCTTGGCGGCAAACGTTGCATGCTTCCAGATGCTGACTGATCTGAACGCGCTCTTCCACGCGCGCGCCGCCAGTGATTGCGTCGTCGAGATAGCCCGCCAGTTTGGTTCGTACTGTATTGCACCTCATTGGACACCCTTATCCGTGGAACTTGCCCGCGGATCCATACTTTGAGAAGGCAGCGCGACTCGCCTTGCGGCAGAAAATGCATCGCCGAAAGGCGACGGCTGCGATTCGGAAACACTGCCATGCGAAGCCGTTTGCGCGCGCGCAGCGTGAGCTTGTTGCGCGCCCAGAAGCGGCTCAAGAATTTCTTTCAGCGCGCGGCGTCCGCGAAGAATGCGGGACTTCACCGTGCCGACGCTGCATTCCAGAACTTCGGCAACTTCCTCGTAACTCAGGCCTTCGAGATCGCGCAAAATGACCGCGCTGCGAAAAACGTCAGGAATCTGCTGCAAAGCGCCGTGAACAGCGACTTGAATCTCCAGCGCGGCGAGCTGCTCGAACGGCGTGGCGCAAAGATCTTCGATTTCGATGCGCGCTTGCCCTTCTTCCGGTTCGGCGTCGATCGAAACATTCTTTTGCAGATGACGCTTGAACCAGCGCTTGTGATTCAACGCTTCGCGAATGGCGATGCGGTATAGCCAAGTTTTCAAAGAGCTGCCCTGGCGGAAATTGCGTATGCCGCGGAAGGCCTTCAAGAAAACTTCCTGGGAGCCGTCGGCGGCGTCCGAAGTGTCGCCAAGCATGCCGAGGATGAGGTTATAGACCGGAGCATGATAGTGCGTGACGAGCCAGTCGAAGGCCGTCTCCGAGCCCGCTTGGAGCTCGTGGACGAGTTCGGCTTCATCGCGGCCCCATGACAGGGCACTAGCCCAATCGGACACTTCAGGCCTTTCCGGCCCGCGGCTTTTACGAGTGCATCCTTACCGGATGCGGTACAGCGAGCCACCCTGCTGATCGGTTCCAGCTTAGCTCAGGGTTTGCAAGTACAAACCCTGAAACCCGTATTAGAACGCTGGACCTAGGCACGACTTGCGAGGGGGACCAAGATCGAACTGTCCCCATTGTCCGCTCTCGTAGTCTTAGACACCGGGGCGAGCGCAGTTGTTTCCCCGGATGGTAAAGAAATCTCGTGCCTTTTCGGATTGTGGCACCAAAGGCGTTCGGCCGCAATGGGACGAACAGGTTGTCTGAACGTCCGCAGGTCGGAACGTTTGAACGTTGAGGAGGAAATGCCTCCCCCCACCTCGTGTTTTTGTAAGTGTTGCAGTTAAAGGGCTTAGTTCTCTGCGGGCCTTCTGTAAGCCTTTTAGAAGCAACACCTACGAGAATGCTCGCAAGTGTTGCTTCTAAAGGACTTGCTGCTGGACATTCTGAATGGATTAAGCAGGGACGACCCCAACGTCGAACGAAAGCAGACCCTCTCCCCCCACTGTTCTTGTAACGATATGATTCGATTGTGGTTAAGGGGTGGGGGTCGGCAAACGATATGAAGACAAAGGACTTAATCGGATAGTGGGTAGTGGTCAGTGGACAGTGGTTAGTGCGGAAGACGAAAGACAAAGAGCAGGAAGGGGCACGAGGCAAGACGCGGCGGGAGTAGGACTTACGGGATCGTCGAGGGGTGGGGCGAAACATAACAACCTATAATAACGCGAATCGCTAATTTTGTCTATAGCTAACTGAGTGGTACTGAGACAAGGGCACAGCCAGGAATGGCTGCGCTACGCCAGCGGCACAGGACCGCCTTTTGAAAGGACTTAGTTGACGCCGTTCTTGGGGTCCCAGGAGCCTTGCTCCTTGCGGACGAAGATGATCTGGCCGATGTGGTAGGCGTTGTGAGTGCTGATGTGGGTGAACGTCTGGGCGGACTCTTTCAGCTTGGCTTCGTCGGCGGTTTCCACCCATTTTTCGAGTTCGTTCATGACGTCATCAAGTTGCTTTACGGTTTCATTCCAAGTCTTGGCATCAAATTTGGTGAAGGTCTCGTCATTATTGCCGCTGAATTTTTCGTTCTTCTCCCCTTTGAGGTTGGCGAGATTTCGCCGATTCCAAAACACGAGGTGGTAGGCCAGCTGGCCGACGGAGTGATTTCCTTTGCCGTCGGTCCAATTGGCCTGATCGGCGGTCAAGCCCTTCACGGCGGTGTTCGCGGGGACGAACCATTCCGCGTTGGTGTGCGCGGAGCGCAGTTCCGATAGCAAGACGTCTCGCAAAGTGGTGGGTTTCTTGTCTTGCGCATGAAGTGGGGCTTGCAGTGGAGCGAGAACAGCGGCAGCCAAAAGCAATAGAGAAATCGAGATTCGTTTGAGCATCGGTGAATTCCTCCCGAACCTTAGACGTGTACCGTTTCTGGACGGCTTCTAGAAGCGGGCGGGGCTCCTTCGGCTGCGCTCAGGACAAGTTACGCCTCGCCCCTACAAAGACAGAACAAGAAGGATGGCGGGGTCAACCCGCCTCTACCGCAAACTACAGGCAGACCGTGATTAGGGCTTGGGTGTTTCTTTGGCCGGGGTGGCGGCGGGGGCGGGTGCCTTGGTGTAGATGATCTTCTTGGTGCCGCCGTCGCAAGTGCCGACGACTTTGCCTTCCGCGTCCTTGTCCTTCGCGACGATTTCCAGGGTGTAGCCCTTCACGCCTTTGGCGCCGAGCTTCTGCGCGATTTCAGTTTTCAGTTCTTCACAAGGCTTTGCCCCTTGTGCATGAGCGGGCACGGAAACAAATAATAGAACGCCCATTGCTGCTAACAGTTTCATGGTGTGACCTCCGTGGTTGGGATGCCGGATCACAACGGAGCATACCATCGGTTTAGCCCATCCGGTGGCCCGCCCCGCAGCACCTTCGCCCTAAAAGATACGGGATGGGTTGAAGCTGCCACCGGGCCGTCCACTTCCCTCCCAGCACTGAAAATAAGTGCGCTATTATCGGAAAGTATGTTAATAAGTGCGTACTGTAAACGCCACCTTGGATTGACATATGGCGAATAAAAGGCGAAGATAAGAACCGTGATGGGAAGTCAACCCGAATTCGATGAGATTGGCTACTGGTCCGAAATAAAACTTGAAATCTTGAAAGACTACGCTTCTGCCTATTCCAAAATCCTTGCGGCTCAGAGAAACCCAGCGCTAGAACATGTGTACATTGATGCTTTCGCTGGGGCCGGTATGCATCTGACCAAACTGACGAGGAACTTTGTGCCCGGAAGCCCGTTGAACGCCTTGTGGGTCCAGCCCCCGTTTCGAGAATACCATCTCATAGATATAGTCCCTGAGAGGGTCGAGAGTTTGCGAAGCCTCATACAACCGCGAGAGGACGTTTCGATCTATCAAGGTGACTGTAATCGAATTCTTCTGGATAGCGTTTTCCCACGGGTCCAGTGGAAAGACTACCGGCGGGGACTCTGTGTCCTCGATCCTTATGGACTCGATTTGGATTGGTCGGTGATTTTCGCTGCGGGGCAGATGAAAACACTCGATATCTTTCTAAATTTCCCGGTGGCGGACATGAACCGAAATGTTCTTTGGCGCAATCCAGAAGCTGTAGATGAACTTCAAAAGGCGAGACTAAACACCTACTGGGGAGACGATTCCTGGAAAATGATCGCCTATCGTACTGACACGAATCTGTTCAGAGAGCCGGAAAAGCAATCAAACGAAGTAGTCGCGGAGGCATTTCGAGAACGCCTCAAGAAAGTTGCCGGATTCGCAAGAGTTCCGAAGCCTCTGCCTATGAGGAATACGAAAGGTGCAGTAGTCTACTATTTGTTCTTCGCATCGCAGAAAAACACGGCCGAACACATAGTACTGGATGTCTTTAAGAAATATGAAAAACGTGGAGGGAACTGATGTCGATCGAATCCACCATTGAATGGACGGATGCAACCTGGAACCCTGTGCGGGGCTGCACGAAAATTAGTCCTGGCTGTAAACATTGCTATGCCGAGACATTTGCAGAACGCTTCAGAGGAGTAAAGGGGCATCCCTATGAGCAGGGCTTCGATCTCCGGCTGGTCCCGGAGAAGCTTGCGGAACCACTCCGGTGGCGTGCACCAAAAATGATCTTCGTCAATTCAATGAGTGACCTTTTTCACGAGGCGGTTCCGGACAATTACATTGTGGCGGTGGCGCAAGTAATGGCTGCTGCCAAGTGGCATACCTATCAGGTCCTGACCAAACGGTCGGATCGCCTCCGCAGACTCCTCAATACAAAGGTTCGTTTTGCCGCCGAGCAACAGCACATCTGGTGGGGCGTGAGCGTAGAAGACAAGAAGTATGGATTGCCGCGCATTGAAGACTTACGAAACGCAAACGCCGAGGTTCGTTTTCTCTCCGTAGAGCCATTGTTGGAGGACATGGGCAGGCTGGACTTGCGAGGCATCGACTGGATGATTGTAGGTGGGGAGAGTGGCGCAGGTGCCAGGCCGATGAAGAAAGAATGGGTCTTGCCGCTTCGGGATCAGTGCAAGCGTAGCGGTGTTCCTTTCTTCTTCAAGCAATGGGGCGGAGTTCGCAAGGCGAAGGCTGGCAGGCGCCTCGAAGGCAAGACGTATGACGAATTTCCCAAGCGCGTTCGACACCCAATGATGTCCACCGAACACTGCGTCTCCGCCGCCAGGAATATCGAAGCACTCTTTCACGCAGGAGACGTTTTTCCCTTGTCTGCGCTCAACGTGCAGTTGACGGCTAGAGTGGCCTAGGCAAGTTCACAAATCGCGCCGTACTCCGTCGAATTCCAAATTCACCATCCGACAAAGATGGCCATTCCGCCTCGCGAGGCTGTGTCCACCTCTGGAGAAAAGGCGAGTTAGGAGCGGGCAGGGCGAGCCCCGCCACTACAAGGAAGATCGCGTTCAGGAAATCCTAAGCCGAAAGCGTTTCCGCCGCTATGTGGATGAAGAAGATATTCGATCCTTTCTCGCGGCCCTCACGCGCGAGGCTCAATGGGTGAATGTGAAGGCCGAAATAAGGGCTTGCCGCGACGCAAAAGATGACAAGTTTCTCGAACTGGCAGTAAGTGGACGAGCAACACACCTGGTCACTGGCGAT
>JBGPIX010000128.1:0-13713 GCA_041485085.1 Candidatus Acidiferrum sp. | reverse complement strand
CCGATGACTTTTGTGGTCATCATTCCCGCCGTGGCTGCCATGCTTCCCGGCGTCGAGCTCACTCCCAAGCTTTCCCTCATTCCAATTCTGAACGTCAGCTTGCTCTGCAAAGAACTCGTTGCCGGCACCTATCACTGGAACTACATTGCCATCATCTTTTCGTCTACCTGCGTCTACGCCGCCGTCGCCCTCTTCCTCGCCATCAAAATGTTCCAGCGCGAATCCGTCCTCTTCCGCTCCTAGCCGGTGGCGCAGGCCTCAGCCTGTGTGTTTGTCCATCAAATCTCGCATGACCACGCACAAAAGTTCCCGTGCGCAATTCCATGCACCTTTCTTCAAGCCCCTATCCTCAAGCCACAAAATAGCGCACACTAGTCCCGAGGTTAGACCCATGGGTGCTACAGCCGGTGTGTGGAAAAAGAAGCGCGACGATTTGAAAGCCAAGCGAAACTCGCTATTCGAGATCTATACAAGGGACCCTCAAAACATCCACCTCGCCCGCGAAATCAAAGCCCTCGACGACGAAATCGCCGACTTCACCCAGCACGTCGAACAAGAACGCCGCGCCGAACAGCGCGCCGCCTCTCCCGCCGCCAAACTCGTCACCACTCAAAAGCAATAGGCTCTTCCTTGCACCCTTTGCCATTCTCCGGTGGCCCCGCCTATGCGATTGTCTTCTGGGCGACCTACGTCTTGTGGCTCGTTCTGGAAACCATCGGCTTCCGAACCAAACGGTCCGGCGACCCTACAAAAGCTCGCGATCGCGGCTCGTTTCGGCTACTTATGGCTCTTCTTTGGCTGGCCCTCGGATTGGCTTTCGCGCTTTCCTTTCTCCTCCCGCAAGCCACCATCCTGTGGCATCGAACCACCGTCTTTTTCGTCGGCATCGGCCTCATGCTCGCCGGCCTTGCTTTCCGTTTCTATGCCATGTCGCTTCTAGGACGCTTTTTTACCTACGATGTCGCCGTTCATGCCGGCCAAACGGTCGTCGAGGCCGGACCATATCGCTACATCCGCCATCCTTCTTATACCGGCGCGCTCGTTACCTTGGTCGGCCTCGGTCTCGCCCTCGGAAATTGGGCCGGCCTCCTCGCCCTTCTCGCCTGCATGGTCCCCGCCTACGCCTACCGCATCTCCGTCGAAGAAGCCGCCCTCCTCGCCGCCCTCGGTGAACCCTACAAACAGTACGTCCGCCGCACCCGCCGCCTCATCCCCTTCGTGTTCTAGCCGGCAACCGTTGCCTTTGTGGCACAGCCTTCAGGCTGTGCGTTTTTCGCCGCCCCTCCGCGCTTGCGGCCACCCCCGTCCGTCATTTCCAACGCAGCAGGCCGACTTTACTCTTCCGCATTCGCTCCTGCGTGCTCTTCTCCATTCCGCGCATTTTGCGGGATGAAATCCCTCTTCTCCTTTCGAATTTCCAATTTCTAGTTTCTACCTTCTACTTTCTACCTTCTAGTTTCTCTTTCCCCCTGGTGTAAACTAGACCCGCCGGGAAACGCCGCCACAATCCACGCGTTTCCACTACACATCCATGACCCAAACCCAACAAATCGCCGACTCTTACCGTGCCGTGACCATCAAAGGCGCTTGGTACGGACCTTCGCTCGCCGAGCTCTTAGCGCAGATTTCTCCGGAACTTGCTACCAAGCCGCCCGCTCCAGGAGCTCATACCATTTCCGCGCTGCTTCAGCATTTGCTGCTTTGGAATGAAAGGATCCGCAACACCTCGGAAAGCAATCCGATGCCTCGTTGGGAGGCCGAAAAGGAATGGGCCGAGCCGCCCATTCCCTGGAACGAACTCGTCGCCCGTTGGAACCAAAGCCGCGACCTGCTCGAAGAAAAAATTCGCAATTTTCCCGCCGCCGATTTAGCGAAACAGGTTCCCGGCCGCACCTATCCCTACGAAACACTCCTCCCCGGCATCGTCCAACACACCATCTACCATTCCGGCCAAATCGCCATGGCCCTGAGCCTGCTCCGCTCCCGTTCCCGGTAGCGCCTGTATCGTACAGGTCCACCACCGACCTAACTGCAGCACTCAGAGACGATCCCTGAGCAGCTGTTCTACGTCGCGACGGCCGTGAAGAATGGATACGACTTGCAGGGGCGCGGTTTCCGGCCGGTAGACGATCAGGTAGGAGTACACTGGGAAGAACTTCACCTCTTCATCGGTCAAATTCTTGCGCGAGTGTCCGGCGCCGGGGTTTGACGCCAGGAAAATGATCTTTTCCCGAATAACCGACTCAACGCGGTCCGCAATTTCGAGGCTGCTCTGCTTCTTGATATAGCGGCCAGATCTGGACTAAGTCGAGCGCGGCTTCCGGCGCGAGGACGTACCGCCGTGTCATTCAGGCTTGGCCTTCAGGTCTGCCAGGTGAGCATCGAGTTGGTCTTCGGGGATTCCCTGGCCACGGTCCAGTTGCTCGATGCCGCGCCGAATCTTTGCATTGATCGTTCCCCGGTTCTCTGAAAGCCAGCGATCCTGTTCCTCCTGAGTTTCCAGCAGGCGGAGCAGCACTTCCTCGACGCTCGCGGAGCCGGTTGCTTGGAGCTGCTTCTTGATTCTGGCTTCCAACGCGGCATCGCGGATTTCGATATTCATCGCTGTTTCCTTGTGGTCGGTGAGTATGGTCTTCCTGCATCGGAGCCCACGGGCCAATAGACCCCTCCGATACAGCTAATATCCAACAGTTTATCATGAACCAAATGCCGCGCGGATGCTCGTGCCGCCCCCGCCCCTCATTTCCTCTCCCCCGCCCGTCATTCCGAGCGAAGCGAGGAATCTCTCTTCTCCCATTTCTAGTTTCTGCTTTCTAGTTTCTAGTTTCGCTCTTCCTCCCCCACGTTCAGATGCGAACTTTGCATCCCGGACGCATCTGCGGGACGTTCCGACGATCCCCTGCCGCAACGTCGCCTCCCGCTCGTATGGACCGCATGGACCGTCCAATCTTGCGTTAGACCACCAAGGTGGCTATTCTATCCAGCAAGAGAGGAATCACCAACGTGGGCAATAAACAACTGAAGGAATTCCGCAAGTCCCTCAAGCGCGTCAGAGCGGCAAATGCCGGCACTCGTGCGGGAGCCCGCAAGTTTCTTCAGAAGGAAGGTGTGCATACTCCTTCCGGGAAGCTCACATCTCAGTATCGCTAGACGGAGTCGTGGATTTAAGTGCACGAACTCTCTTCCTCTTTCGTACTCGCCTACCACGGCTGTGATCGTTCAACCGCTGAAGACCTCATCAACTATAAGCCTTTCCGCGCCAGTGCCAATGAGTACGACTGGCTGGGTTCGGGTGTGTATTTTTGGGAATCAAATCCAGCTAGAGGGCTGGAATGGGCCCATTTTCTACAAAAATATCGCCAGGGTAAAAAGAATAGAATTCGAAGGCCCTACGTCGTCGGAGCAGTCATCGACTTGGGCTATTGTCTCGACCTGATTTCCAGCACCGGTATCGAGTTTGTGAAACACGCCCATGCAGACTTCAAGCAGGTCGTGGAATTGTCCGGCGGCGAAATGCCTGAAAACAAAGGCGGCCCGGACCTGCTAATGCGCCGATTGGATTGTGCTGTTATCAATCACATCCACGCTGTGAATGCTCGGGCCGAGCAGCGGCCATTTGAAACCGTTAGAGGTGTCTACCTGGAAGGCAAGCCCATTTACGAAACCTCTGGTTTCTTCGAACGAACCCATATTCAAATTTGCGTGAGAGACTTGCGGAATATTAAGGCCGTATTTCGCGTCCCTCCCGCGCACCTTAAAGTGTCCTAGTTGCCCCGTGCATCCTGCCCCCGTTCTCCTAATTTCTGCCTTCTAGTTTCTAGTTTGTCCTTTCTAGTTTCTAGTTTGCTTTTCTTGTTTCTAGTTTCGCTTTTCATCCCCCAACGTTCAGATGCGAACTTTGCATCCCGGACGCATCTCCGGGACTTTCGGACGATCTTTTTCCGCCGCGTCGCAAGCCCCGCGCGGATGGGGCACTCGGCCAGGCGCTCGGTGTATGCTATTCAGAGGACCTTCTGAGCCAGTTGCTCGGTCCGAGGAGCAACTCCCAGGCACAACGCAAGCTTGCGAAGTGCGACGGTCCAGTGACCTATCCCGGCATCGGTTGCCGATGCCGGGATGGCTGGGTCGTTGTTCTACAGAATTCTAAAGCGCCCTGTTGAGGCGAGACTACGGGCTCTTATGGCGCACCATAAATCCATGCAAGCGGCGGACCCTTCCGTCGCGTTTATTCTCGGCGCAGGGTTTTCCAGGTGCGCGGAGCTCCCCTTGCAATCTGAGTTCTCTGCACTATTGATTTCCGACGAATTCAACAGTGACCTCGATAGGGCAATAACCGAAGCACTAAAAGAATTCCTAAACATCGCATTCGGTTGGAAAGAACATCGCGCGCTGCCCGCACTCGAGGATATGTTTACGTGCATCGATCTCGCTGCCAACACAGGACACACTTTAGGCATTAGAAAGTACACGCCGAAGGTACTGCGCGCTATCCGCCGCATGGCAATTCATAGAATCTTTTCTGTTCTTGACCGCCGATTCTCATATTCGGCTGACATCGATCGGCTGCTTGGTCAATTTTGCCAAGGCAATGCTTCGCGATGCGCATTTGTCGTTTTGAATTGGGATATTGTGCTTGAAAATCATATCTTGCGAACCCAACCCATTTCCCAAATCGATTATCGTTGCGACTGCTTTGACTGGTACACATTTCAAGCCCCCTCGATCGGCCAGGGGATTCCGATCTGCAAAATGCACGGGTCAAGCAACTGGGTTTACTGCGAAAACTGCAAATCTCTATTCTTTGACCTTGAGCGTAAGTTGCCCCTCCATATTAGAGCGGGGCTGATCAAATCGGACTTTCGTTTGTTCGATGAAAAATTCACCGACAAAGTCTTCGACGATGCGCTCGGCATTACCTCGAACGAACGAAATTGCAAGTTCTGTGTCTTCCCAGTCTCTTCGCACATCGCCAGTTTCAGCTACAGGAAATCGTTCAGAACTCACGCTTACCCGTCGGTGTGGTACCACGCAGAACGTCTATTGGCCGAGTCGGATCGGTGGATATTTGTTGGCTATTCGTTACCAGAGGCCGATTTTGAACTTAAGCAGGTCTTGAAGGCAGCGAGCCTAAGGATGCTCCACCGAAAGAGTAAGACAAAGAAATCCATAGAAGTCATCGTCTTGGATGACTTGCCCACCCAGGAAAAATTCGAGAGATTCTTCGGGGCCGAGAACGTGAAATGCTTTCAAAAAGGTATACCTGAATACGTTTCCCAACTTTGAGAAACGCTAAGCCGGGAGCCCCAGCTGCTTTACGGAAATTAGATGGTTCGGAGTCAGGGAGTCGGGGGACGGAGTCGGGGGAGTCGGGGGACAGACGGGACATTCACCGATTTTCCTGGCGCCGTCGATACGTCGTTCAAGACTCTTCACTTTCAACTTTCAACGCAGCGGGTTCACCACGCGCACCGCCCCGTAACTCTGCCCTTCCGCCAAGTCTTCCGAATAAAGGACCGCAGCACCGCAACTCCCCGCAGCCTGCAGAATCAGAGCATCCCAAAACGAAATTTTATAGCGCGCTTCGATGGTCAGCGCTTGCAGCACCGATTCCGCGGTGTTGACCACTACTTCCCATCTCGAATAGTCCTCAATCAACCGCCGGGTCTCTTCGACCGACAATGGCCGCGCGGCCTTGCGGCGGAGACTAACGCACAGTTCCTGAAGAACCTGCGTGCTCAGCACTCCGGCCTCGGAACTCCAGAGCTTTTCAACCAGCGCCTGCGCCCGTTTGTGTTTGGCCCCGGTAGTGAAGTCATGCGCGTACACCAATATATTGGTGTCCACGAAGCACTTATCGCTCATGCAGTTCGTCCCGTGAAGCAGCAGGACTCCAGCCCAGATCCAGGCCCGTGCGCAGCCGCGCCAGGGCGCGCTTTCGTGCCCGATCGAACCCTTTGCGCTCTTGCACCAGTTCCTCGAGTTTCGCCGCTAGCAGCCCGCTGATCGAGCTGCCCTCCTCGGCCGCCAATATCCGCGCCTCCCGCAAAACCTCGGCGTCCAGTTTCAATGTGATGTTCGTTTTCATTGTGAGCACGTAAATGCGTGCAGCACGATTTTACGTGCTCAAGCGCCCGCCGTCAATCCTCCGTTCCGGCCCGTGCAGGGTTCGCGCTTCAGCGCGACCTGCTTCCCTTTCTGTTCGCTCCCGGCACCTGGACGCTGCTCTATCGCGATGAAAAACTCGCCGGTTTCCCCGTCGCGGAAGTTTCCCCAGTCAAAGCCGTCGCCACACACGCTTTTCCAGTTCTCTTAATTTGTGATGAAAAAGATGACGCGCTTCCCTGCCGCCATGCGGAAATGATTTACGCCGCCGCCCGCGGCCCCAAACAACTTTGGGTCGTTCCCCGCGCCTTTCACACCGCCGCCTACGGTTTCGCCCCCGAAGAATTCCGCCGCCGCGTCCTCTCTTTCTTCGCCGCCTATGCCGCCGCAAATCCCGCCGTCTCAGCGAATTCCGCCTTCTCGCCGAACAAAACTCCGGCCGCCGATCAAATATCGAAATCAGGAAGCGATGATCCTGCCCACCAATAAAAAAAGGCCGCTCTCGCGGCCTTTCAAGTTGCCCGAACACTGCTTTCTTAGTTCTTTCTTCTCTGCGTCCTTTGCGTTCTCCGTGCCAGGCGCCTGCCCCGACCCGGTCGGGGCGTTAAATTCTCTCTTTTCCTTTCAACCTTCAACTTTGAACTTTCAATCTGCACTCTCTCCAATTTCAAATTTCCATTTTCTGTTTTCTATTTAGTGCACCGGATGCTGGCGCGCTTCCCACTCCTGGCTCAGGCGGCGCACGGTTTCGCGCAAACGCACGGCCAGGGCGGCAATGGTTTCCAAGCGGTGTTCGCCGCCGTGCGGGAGCGTGCCGTCATTCTTGCGGTGAACTTCGGCGAGCAAGAGCTCCGCGTTTCCCAGAATTCCCGTAAGCGGATTATTGAGTTCGTGGCGCAGCACCTGTCCAAAATCTTCCGCGGCCTCCTCGAAGGTTTCGTGCGTGCTGTCGGCCACTCTTTGTGCGCTGCGCAAACGGCTGCGGATCAGGCCAAGTGCCGACCTGAGGCATCCTCCATCGCGCATGACGTAGTCGGCCGCGCCTGCATCGATCAACGCGGTGAGTTCCGCGCGCCGCGCCGCCGTTCCAATAACAACGACCGGTGCGTAGACCGCCAGCGAGGTCACCACGGCGTCGAGCCGCGGCACGATCGCTCGAGGCCCATCCGTTTCGGGCGCGATGGCGGCCTCTTCGAGCAAGATCGCCACGGGCGCCTCTTCCTCCAGGATTCTCCGTGCCGCTGCAACGCTGGACACGGAGGCCACGCGCAGCCCCGCGATGCTGGCCTCAAACTCCCGACGCGCCGCCGCGCACAATGCCGCATCGTCGCTCACTACCAAGATGGTTTGTTCCCGGTTGCCCATGGCTCTATCCGTTTCTCGCTACGTTTTTCCTGGCCGCCTCCGCGGGCGGCATTTGCCGGTGGGCTGTGACAGCCAACACACCGTGAACTTTGTCCGTCAACTCTTCTACACGAAACGGTTTGGCGACGTGCGGAAGATGGTTGCGCTCCAGGAACTCCCGCGTTTGCGCCGCGATAATATCGCCAGTGACGAAAAGAAAACGCTCGCGCAAAGGATTACCGGAGCGCTCCAGCGATTTATAGAAATGCTGCCCGTCGAGGCCGGGCATCTTCATGTCGCAGATAACCAAGTCGAAGGTTTGCCGGGCGGCACGGTCCAGGGCTTCGCGGCCGTCCAGTAGCACGTCCACGTGCATCCCTTCGTCCTCGAGCACGTCGGCGATCAGGCGGGCCACGGTTGGTTCATCTTCCACGACGAGAACGTGCGCGCCCTTTCCGCTATCGAGACTTCGCGCAAGGCGATTTTCGGTTTCCGCGATTTCCGCGGCTTCCGGTACAAAGGTCTTTCGCCCGGGCAGCGGAGATCCCACTGGCTCGTCCTGGGCCGTTTCCGCGACCGCCGGAAGTTCGACCTGGAAAACCGCACCGCCTTGAGGCGGGCTTGAGACGTGCACCTGTCCGCCATGTTCGCGCACGACACTCAAGACGATGGAGAGTCCGAGGCCGGTACCAACGCCCACGGGTTTGGTGGTGAAGAAGGGATCGAAGATCCGCGCGAGAATGGCCTGAGGGATTCCCGGTCCGTTGTCGGCCACTTCCAGCAAAACCCTGCGCTCGCCGATTCTTTTTGTCCGCAGCCGGATGGTGCCGCCCTGCCCGAGATGTTCGATGGCTTGCCGCGCGTTGCCCACCAGATTCATCAACACCTGCTGCAGATGCCCGGGGTCGCCCTGCACGAAAGGAAGAGCGGGGTCCAGATCGATCTCCACGCGGATTTTTTCCGCGGCCAGGCTGAACCGCTGCAGATCCATGGCCCTTTGCACGACCTGATTCAAGGACACCAAACGCTGCTCCGGGAGCGTTTCCCGGGCATTGAGTAGCAGCTCTCGTAAAATGCTGCTGGCACGCTCGGCCTCCTGATAAATCTGCCGCACCTCCTCGGTCCGGCCGGGAAGGTCCTGACGCGCCAGGAGCCGGTGCGCGTAGCCGGCAATGCTGGTCAGCGGGTTGCTTAGTTCGTGCGCGACTCCACTGACCATTTGCCCAAGCGCCGCGAGCTTCTCGGTCTGCAGGAGTTTCGAATGGAAAATGCGCTGAGCGGTCAAGTCGCGGTAGATTTCCACGCGGCCGAGCAGCCGCCCGATGGGATCGAGAATGGGCCGCGCTGCTCTCTCAAGGACGCGCGGAGCGGGATACATCATTTGAAACTCTTCGCGCACGCCGCCTTCGATTCCACTTGCCAGCTCCCGCCAGCGCGCGGTGAAGCGCGCCGGTTCCGCGGCATGAACTTGCAGCCGCCCGATCAATCCCTCCAGAGTCTTGAATTTTCCGGACTCCTCCGGCGCCAGCCCGGCGATCTGTTCGAACCGCGTGTTCATGGCACGGATATTGTCCTGGGCGTCAAAGAGGAGGACGCCTTCTTCCAGCCATTCGATAACGTTTTGTAATTCGATCTCGGCCTGCCCCGGCGATTCGCGGCTCACCAGCGGTTCGAGCCGAATCACGGCGGCCGGACCTTGCGAAGGCGACCCGAAGGACAACCGCACTCCTACACCGCTGTGCAATTCCGCTCGAGCAGGCTCGGGATGGACGTCCGGCCTCCGGGCCTCACGATCGAGCCCCGCACGCAACCATGCCGCAATGTGCGCTTGTTCGTGTGAGCGAAAGAGCTCGGGCAGATACGCCTGTGCGGAAATGCCGGCCAGCCGCGCCCCATTGGTCCTGGAGCCCGTTGCGGTTAACTCCCTGGCCCCGCGAGTCGCCGCCGTGATTCTTCCGGAGTCATCCAGGAGCAGAACCGGGTCGCTGATGTTCTCGAGTAACGCGTCTTGCCAGCGGGCGATGTTGGAGTCTTCTTCTTTTCTCCTTCGCTGACGCAAGATAGCCGCGGCAAGACCGGCGCGCAGCTCCAGACGATCCAGAGCAACAAGTGAGGTTGCGGATTCCGGCAATCCTGCAACGAGTGTCCCGAGGAGCTGACCTTCCGATTCCAGAGGAAACGCGATGATGCGAACTACCGTCCCTGGCATCCACCCCATCTCTGGCTCGCTTCCGGTCATCCGCCGCGCTTGCAATGCCCGGTGCCAGACGCTGGCCAACGGTTCGCTCTCCACGGCGCGCGTCCAGGAATCCTCTCCGCTGCGCCAGCGGAACTCGACGGGAAAACTGTCTGCGGTTTTTTCGCGCTCCTGGTGCAAGGCGCCGATCACCGCGAAGGCCGCGCCGGGACCCTCCAGGCTCGCCGGTTTATGCGTGCAGGAATTCACGAGATTAGAGAGTAGTGCGTCCAGTGAAGAATCGGTTGCCTGTCCTGTAAGGAAATGCCGGACGACACGGAGATCCGCGTCTCGCCGTCGAATGACTCTCCGCTGCTCCTCCAGCCCCAACGCAAGGGCGAGTTCTGCGGCGACCGATTCCACCTGCTCGCGGGAACTGGCGGGTGGTTTCCCGGCGCTTCCCAAGAGGATGATGCCTTTCAATTGCTCTTGCCACTCGATAGGGACCCACAATGCGTAACGCAGTCCCGCGAGCAGCCCGAGGATGGGATCCCCGGGAAAAGCGTCCAGATCCTGCTCGACTGTTTTCCCGCGAAGAAGCAACTCCTCGGGAAGCGGCGGCTCCACCGAAAGATGGGCCCACTCCGGGGGAGTGTCGTGGTTACCCCGGTCCCATACCGTTCCGTGAAATCCGGCAGCGATCATGTCGTGAGAGGTTCCCTTCGAATCCGCCTCGAGCCAGACGCCGGTGCGGGCTGAGTGTCCCTGCCTGGCAAGAGCCTCTTGCCCTTCCTGAAGCAATTCCTCGCGAGAAGCACCTTCCAAGGCCCCGCGCGCCAGGCCTCGCCCGGTCGATTCTCTCTCCGCGGTTTTCCGCCAAATCCTCATTCCTTCGCCTCGAACCTGAGGCCCTCTCATTGCGGCCACCCAACCATCACGAGGGACGCGCGGCATTAGGTTAAGATCTCGCTGTTATCGCTCTTGCATCGGCAGGCCCATCCGAAAATGTCAGTTAGGCTCGATAAATCAATCACTTAGGAAAGAGGGCGGGAGGCGAGAAATTCCATGCCGAAACTTTGCCGGGAGTTCTTCCCAGAACGGTCCGCGGCGGGAGAGTGACTGGTGAGCGGGAATTCGCAACCGGTGACAGATTACAGAATTAGGAATCGAAGAAGACTCGACCGTGGCGCCAGTGATAAAGGACGACCGCTCGCTTCGGCGCGGTGTTCATGGACCTAGGGTCTTGGGCCGGTCCACCGTGCCGGGCGCAGGTAACCGAACTTCGATGGTGGGTCAGATTCTCCGTGTTTGTTGAGGCTGAGTTATTCGTAACGTAGAGAGACCAGCGGGTCCACTTGCGTGGCTCTGCGGGCTGGAAATAAGCATGCTGTCAGACCAGCGGCGAGGATCACTGCTGCAACGGCAGAAAACGTCCAGGGGTCGGTCGTCGAGACACCCCAGATTTGGCTGGCCATTAAGCGTGTCATAGCCAGGCTCAGAACCAATCCGGTCATCGTTCCTGTAATGATCAAAGCCAAACCCTTCTTGAGCACCATGCGCAGAACATCCTTCTGTTGAGCTCCGAGGGCGATTCGGATGCCAATCTCGTGCGTTCGGAGTGAAACTGCGTATGCCATAACGCTGAAAACACCAATCAAAACCAGTAGCAATCCGACACCAGCGAAGGTTCCGAGAATGATGATGGTAAATCGTGGTCCTGCGTAATACCAGCGCCCGAGAAGACCCTCAATTGATCCAGCTTCGGAGACGGCCACGTCGGGGTCCACTGCTGCTATTTCACGCCGAAGGCTTGCCAAGATGGAGTTTGAGTTTCCTGCAGTCCTTACTACGATCCCGCGTGAACCGGTGCCGGTGAGTGTATAGGCGAAATAGACCTCGGGCTTTGGCGCGTCCTGCAAACCATGGTTCTTGGCATCGGCGATTACCCCGATGATTTCAAAATAGGCGTCCCGCGGCCAATCCGCCGCGTACTCTTCGAAGCTGCTGAACTTAATGGTTTGACCGATGGGATTTTCGTTCCCGAAGTAGGCGCGGGCGAGGGTTTGGTTGATGACGGTCACATGTCGAGCCGACTCCACGTCGTTTCGTGAAAGCAGTCTGCCGCGCAGCAAGTGTCGACCCAGAGTCTGGAAATAGCCCTCACTACACATGTCAAATGTGGTGCCCCAAGGCTGGGAATGCGTCTTCCCCGGCACGGCCACCTCGGTCCACCCGAATGAATAGGGTGGAAAGGACGTGGCTTCGGTGGACGCGATCACTCCTGGAATAGACGCCACGCGATCGAGAGTCTTCTGGAAGAAAGCTCTCTTTTGGTCAGCGCTATCGTACCGGCCCTCGGGGAAAGATAGCTGCGCGTACATAACATTCACTGGGTCAAACCCGACGTCTACTTGTTCGAGGGCCTGTAGAGTGCGCACCATCAGACCGGTAGCTATCAACAAGACAATGGACAGCGCGATCTCCGCGACTATTAGGCTAGAGCGCAACCCTCCGTGCGGAGACTCCCCGCTTGTTCCTTTTCCGCTCCCCGTAAGGCTCGTGCGCAAGTCGCGGCGTACGGCATGGAGAGCGGGTGCAAGACCGCAGAGCAAACTCGTCACAACGGAAACTCCCATGGCAAGGAGCAGTGTCGCTGGCCTGAGTGCGATCACGACTTCGGAGGGGATCGTATCTGGCGGAATCGCGCCTGCCACTCCTTTCAATCCCAAAAAGGCAAATAGGCATCCGGCAATACAGCTTGCTGCTGCCAGGAGGCAACTCTCAACCAACAATTGCCTGATCAAACGGCCTCGCGTCGCGCCCATGGAAGCACGGATCACAATCTCCTTTTCACGCACTGTCGCTCGAGCGAGCAAAAGATTCGCAACATTGCTGCAAGCAATGAAGAGCAACATGGCCACGCCGGCCATCATGGAAAACAGTGTCGCTTTGAAGCGTCCCACAGACTCGTCAGTCAGGGAATTGATCACCAACCTGTAATTCGTGCGAAACCATGCGGGATAAGTTTTTTCGAGTCCTTTCACAACGAACCCGAGATCCGCAGAGGCGGCTTGCAAACTACCGCCTGATTTGAGGCGTCCGACCGTCCACACTTCGTTTGGCTGAACGCCAAATCCAGTAATGAAAGTGGCTCTGTTGAGTTCAAGTGGCATCCAAACTTCACAGTCGCCGAATCGGAATCGCGGCGGCATGATGGCGACCAAAGTCCTCGCCGTGCCATTGAGATTCAGCGTGGTTCCGAGTATCTTCGGGTCGCGGTTAAATAACTTGCTCCACAATCCGTAGCTCATGGCGAACACGGGCGGAGAACCAAGCTTTCCATCTTCTGGTGTGATCTGACGGCCCAGGAGTGGTTCGATGCCAAGAAATTCAAAGGTGTTCGGCGTCACCCAACCGCCGAAGAACTGTTCAGTTCCACCCCTGCCCTTGTAGTGGACTCCCACGTAGGCCAGCCCGATCATGTCTTCGAATGTGTGGTTTTGTTCTTTGAAATCGAGAAAGACTGAGACAGGGAACCGCGGAATGGTGATTTGGTCCGGCAAGAGAATCGAGGGGGTCGCTAATCGATCGGCGTTCCTATATGGGAGGGGATTGAGCAGAACGCTGTCGACAACGCTCCAGATCGCAGTCGTTGCTCCGATGCCCAAAGCAAGCGTAAGGATAGCAACGACGGCAATTCCGGGACTTTTACCCAGAATCCGTAAACCGTAACGAAGGTCCTGCCAAAGGCTCGTCATCGGCGTAAGCCCTCACGAAACTCCGATGATTTCTATATCCCCTGGAAAGACTTGGAGCAAGCACTTTTGTCAGTCCGACATAGACGAGGCAACACTTAAAGCAAGACGATTGAGGACGAAACAGAATATTGCCACGGCCTGCTGGAAGAATTTGCGATCGGTCGGTGGCGTTACTGCTCGGCGTGGTCCATATGGTATTGCTTCAGCTTGCGGTACAGCGTGGTCTTCCCGATGCCGAGCATGCGCGCGGTGGAAAGCTTGTCGCCTCCCGTTTCGCGCAGGGTGCGGAGAATGGCGCGCCGCTCCAGTTCCTCGAGCGGCAGAATTTCATCT
>JBGPIX010000127.1:0-13801 GCA_041485085.1 Candidatus Acidiferrum sp. | reverse complement strand
CTTCCGCGCTCGCTGGAATAATCGTAATAGACATCGACGATGCGGAAAGCTGCCTTGGTTTCCCCGAGCGAAAGAGTTAAGGAATCGCCAGCTTTCTTATGGTGTTTGTAAGTGAAGGGCTCGCTCACGACGACGGCGTTCGAATCGCGCAGCTCGGCAAGGACTTGCTCCCTGGGCCGCCCGGAAAAGAAATCGGAATCGTGATAGGAACGCAGGACATTCAGATCGGCGGAAGCGAGAGACGCGGGCATGCCTTCAAAGCTGATTTCGTAGATGCGCAAGCGTTCGACCGCTGCAACACCCGGAAGTTTCGCAAGCTCTTCCGCCAGGCCCGTTGAAATGGTCGGATGCCGATCCGCGGCGGCGGAACCAGCGGGACGAAGGTAGAGATCGGCGGGCAATTGATCTTCCATCCAAATCATCACGGTCTGGCGAAAGCTGCCGACCATGATGCCGACCGCGGTCATCATGGCGATAGCGGTCGAGAGCGCGCCGACCAGAACGGAAGTTCGGCGCAAGGAGGCCGCGAGGCTTCGGGAAGCGAGCAGCGATTCCACTCCGAGCACCTTTCCAAGGAATTTCGATGAACCGGATGTCAGTGCGGCGACGAACGCGGGCATCGCCAACGCCGATGCGGCTACGAGCAAGATTGCAGCGAGATAACCAAAAAAAGGCTTGCCGACAATAGCGGGAGCGCGAGAGGCCACGACTGCCGCTAGGCCAAGCCCCAAAGCAAGCCAAAAATCGCGCCCCTTGTGGACACGCACATCATACTCACGTCGGCCCCGTGCCATCGCTTCGACGGGTGAAACTTGAGAAGCTTCGCGCGCGGGTGAATAAGCGGATGCAACCGCGACACCCACGCCGATCAAAAGCGCCAGAACGACGGAGGCAGCACTCAGCTCGATACTTCCTGGCCGGCTGCTGATGTAGAGCGATTCCACCGTAACGGCCATCAACCGGACCGCGCCCGTCGCCATGAAGCGGCCGAGGGGAAGACCGAGGAGCGCGCCAGCAAGCCCGAAGCAAGCCGCCTCACCCACGAACGCGGAAAGAATGACGCCACGGCTGGCACCGAGCGCGCGCACGATGCCAATTTCCGGGCGGCGGCGAACGACGGAAACAGAAATGGTGTTGTAAATCAGGAAAGCGCCGACAACGAGAGAGATGTAGCTCAGCAGGCGCAAGTTCCAGCGGAAGGCTGCCAGCATGCGTCGGTTTTCGTTCGTGCCGCTGCCCTGCGGTCGAACTTCCACTCCGGCGGGAAGTACGGCGCGCAAACGCTGCTGCCAATCTTCTAGGCTGGGACTCTCCGGCACTTTCAAGAGGATGCGATCGACACGACCATAACGCGCCAGCGCCTGTTGAGCTGTCGCGAGGTCCATCACGATAGCGGATTCGTTGCCATTCGAATCTGGATAGACGCCACGCACAGTGTAGTTACTGACGCGGTCGTTGATGAGCAGTTCGACGCGATCGCCCGACTTGTACCCAGCACTCGAACCAACCCAAATGCTGCCTGCATCGCCGAGATGCTCGAAAACATTCCCCGAGGCGTTAAGCGGCCGCAACTCCGCAATTCTTGGAGATTCGCTCTGCGCGTAGGCACTGGCTTCCGCGACAAGATCCAACCCAATAAGCGGCAGGGACTTCTTGGTCTCCGCGATCACCGCGTAGTCCTCAATGCGCGGCGATACTCGAATGGGATATGGCAACGTGTCCAACGTACCGACAACAGCTTCCGGTATGCCGCCCGATGCCGTAACTTCCAGATCGTTATCGCCAGCAAGGGTTTCCAGCGAGCTGCGGAACGAGCCCGTGGCGGCGCCGCCGGCAAGATCAATCGCTAGCACAACCGCGACTCCCAGAGCGATTGCCAGGATCGTCAGCGACGTCCGGACCGGCTCCCGGAAGAGCGGGCGCATCATCAATCGGTAAAAGAGCAGAAGAAGAGGCATTTCAGCGCCGGAGGATTTCTTCGATTTTGCCGTCGCGCAATCTGACGACCGTGTTCACGAGCGCAGCGGCTTCGAGACTGTGGGTGGCCATGATGGTCGCGGTGTTTTGCTCCCGCGTGAGGCGCCGCAGCAATTCCAGAATTAGGTTGCCCGTCGTGGTGTCGAGATTGCCGGTGGGCTCGTCGGCAAGCAGGATGCTGGGTGAATGGATGAGCGCGCGGGCAATGGCGACCCGTTGCATCTGGCCGCCGGAGAGTTGGTGAGGATAGCGATCGCCGAGGCCGTCGAGTTCGACCCATTTAAGGCGTTCGCGGGCTGCTTCGCGAGCGTTCGGTCTTCCGGCAAGGAGCAGCGGCAGTTCGACGTTTTCAAAAACCGTCAGCGTGTGAAGCAATTGAAACGATTGAAATATGAAGCCGACCTTCTCGCGCCGCAGCTGAGTCAAGCCGCTGTCGCTAAGAGAAGCAGTCGAAACCCCATCCAGAAGCACCTTGCCCGAGGTCGGAAAATCCATGGCCCCGGCAAGATTGAGCAAAGTGGATTTCCCGCAGCCGCTGCGCCCCACCAGGGCCACAAACTCGCCGCGCTCCACGTTCAGCGAAAGACCGTTGAGCGCATGCACGGGCTGGCCATCCGTCAAATAGTCTTTTGAGACGTCTTGCAATGCGAGAATCGGCATAGGGATCCGCGGGCAGGCGATTCTCTCAGAATCGCCCGGCAGGCAGCTTACCGATTATACGTTGCGTCTGAAGTTCCGCGCCCGGACTGACTCGAGCGGCTCCGCTCAAGATTTCAGGGCGGCCAGGGCCTTCTCGATGGCGGACGTTACCTGCGGCGCATCCGGCGTCACCTCGGGCTCGAAGCGCGCAATGACGTGACCGTCAGGGCCGATCAGGAACTTGGTGAAATTCCATTGAATCTCGCCGCCGGTTTGGGGATTCGCGGCTTTGTCCGTCAGGAATTGATAGAGCGGCGTGATGTCTTCGCCCTTCACGGACACCTTGGCCATCATGGGGAAGGTCACATGATACTTCGAGGAGCAAAAGGTTTTGATCTCTTGATTCGTGCCGGGCTCTTGCGCGCCAAAATTATTCGCGGGGACGCCCACGATAACTAAGCCGGCCCCCTTGTACTTCTCATAGGTCGATTCCAGCGCCGTATACTGCGGCGTGAAACCGCATCGGCTCGCAACGTTGACGAGAAGCACGACTTTCCCCTTATAGGCCGCGAGCGGCGCGGGCTGGCCATCGATCGAATTCAAAGTGAAGTCGTGCACCGACTTGTCCGCAGCCATCACCGCAGCCGCGCAAAAAAGCAAGCAAAACAATATCTTCATCATGTTTCTCCCTATTCTTTTTTACCTTGTTCCAGGCCGGGGAGCAATCTGGAGCAAAAATCCCCGGTGGGCGCACCTCTAGATACCGGGAGCGCGGCTCGCTTATTCCCTAGTAAGGAAAAGGGGCGAGGAAACGGCCGTCGGCATGAATCGGCATTGAGCCTGCATGGAGCCTGTTATAAGCTTTTCAATCGAAACCCTTCGTAAGCAATTCGTTGTGCTGCTGCTTGAATTGGAATTTCGCCCCATCGTTCTTCGTTTTTCTTCATGTCTTGAGGGGGGATAGAGATGAAAGGGTTAGCTCGCCGAATCGGAATTGGACTGCTTGCCTCCGCTCTCGGGTGTGGATTTGCTTTGGCGCAGGGCTGGCAACACCTTGGCAAGGTCCAACGCGTCGAAAGGCTGAAAGATGGCGTGGACTTAACCGCCGGCGCAGCAAAAGTGCGTGTCACCGTCTTTCGCGACGGGATTTTTCGCGTGCGCGTGGCGCCGGACGGAAGTTTCCCCAAGGATTTTTCCTGGGCCTTGATTGAATCGCCGGAACCGCCCGCCGTTAAGATCGAAGAAAACCAGAAAGAAGTTCGGATTATTTCTGGGAATGTGGTGGCCTCGATACAAAGAGCGCCTCTGCTGATCAATTTCTCGGACGCGGCTGGAACCGTTTATCTTGCCGACCAGCCAGACCTGCCGATGGCCTGGAACGGCAAGCGCGTGCATATCTGGAAAAAAATGCCCACGGATGAAAATTATTACGGCCTTGGCGATAAAGGCGGCCCGATGAATCGCCGCAACCGCTCCTTCACAAACTGGAATACCGATGAATTCGGCTGGCAGGAGTCCACCGACCCGCTGTACAAAACCATTCCCTTTTTCATCGGACTGCGCAACGGCGCGGCCTATGGCCTTTTCTTCGACAACACCTATCGAAGCGTTTTTGATTTTGGCAAAGAGTCCCCGGATTATTTTTCCTTCGGCGCCGAAGGCGGCGAGTTAAACTACTACTTCATCGCCGGGCCCGAGCCGAAAACAATCATAGAAGAATACACAGCCATGACGGGGCGAACTCCTCTGCCTCCGCTCTGGACGCTCGGCTACCAGCAATGCCGTTACTCGTATTATCCGGAATCGCGCGCGCGGGAAATCGTCAAAACGCTCCGCGAAAAAAAAATACCCGCCGATGCCATCTACTTCGATATCGATTACCAGCAGGGCAACGCGCCGTTTACGATCAACCGGGAATATTTCCCGACATTCGAGAAAATGATCTCGGATTTTCGCGCCCAGGGCATGCACACGATTTTGATCACCGACCTGCACATCAAGAAAGATCCCAACCATGGCTACGCGCCTTACGATTTGGGAATAAAAAACGACATGTTCGTGAAAAACCCCGATGGATCGGTCTACGTCGGTTCCGTGTGGCCGGGGGAGAGCGTTTTCCCGGACTTTACTTTGACGCGCGCGCGCGAATGGTGGGGCGGACTCTACAAAGACTTTGTTGGCATGGGTGCGGCCGGCTTCTGGAATGACATGAATGAACCAGCGCTCTTCCTGCGCGCCGATAAGACCATGCCGCTCGACATCAGGCACCGCCTCGACGATGGCACCAGCATCGATCATCGCGCCATCCACAATGTGTTCGGCATGCAGAACGTGCGGGCGACATACGAAGGACTGCGCAAGCTGCAACCGGACGAACGGCCCTTCGTGCTAACGCGCGCCGCGTATTCCGGCACGCAGCGCTATGCCGCCACATGGACCGGCGACAATAGCAGCACCTGGAATCATTTGAAGATGAGCACGCCGATGCTTTTGAGCATGGGGATTTCAGGTTACCCGCTCGTCGGCGACGACATCGGTGGCTTTGCCGGTTCCCCCACCGCCGATCTGTTGACGCGCTGGTTCGAAGTCGGCGCGTTAAACCCGATTTACCGCGACCACACCTCCAAGGGAACTCTGGACCAGGAACCTTGGGTGCATGGCCCGGAGCATGAAGCCATCCGCCGGAAATATATCGAGCTGCGCTACGAGCTGATGCCGTATCTGTATACCGGAATCGAAGAAATGTCGCGGACGGGCCTGCCACTCATGCGGCCCGTGTTTCTCGAATATCCCCAAGCATCGGAATTTTACGCCGACAACCGGGATTTTCTTTTCGGAAGAGATTTTTTTGTCGCCCCGGTGACCACCGACATGATCGACGCCGAAGAAATCTCCCTGCCGCCCGGCGAGTGGTACGACTTCTGGACAAATGCGAAGTTGTCGAGCAAAGAAAAGTTTACTTTGCAACCCCGGCTCGACCAGATGCCGCTCTACGTGCGCGCCGGAGCCATCGTGCCGATGCAGCCTTTAGTCCAATCCACGGAAGAAAAGCCGGCCGGACCGCTTCAATTGCGCGTTTATCTTCCCAGCAGCACATCGAATGGTGATTGCAGCGGGGCGCTTTACCAGGATGACGGACACACGTTCGCCTATCAAAAGGGAGAAATCCTACGCGTGAATTACTCTTGCCAGGTTTCCGACGGCGCGGCCGCTGTCACAAGTACCATCGAAAAAAACGCTTATCAGCCGTGGTGGAAAAGTGCGGAAGTGACGATTTATGGTGCTGTTGCAGCGCCGAAGGAAGTTCACATCGGTGAGCGAAGTATCCACGAATGGCGCTACGATGACCGCGCGCGCGCCGTCACCCTCACCGTGCCCGATGCCCTGAAGAATTGGAGCGTTCGCCTAGTGTTCTGAAGACCGCCCTGGCACCGACTCAGTTCAAAGAAAAAATCGAGATCGATTGCGGCGGCATAGAGATTCGGAGTTCGCCCTTGAGCAACTCCCCTTTCGCCTCGCCGAAAAGAAGTCCAATCTCTGAGGCCTCTTGCGCCAGCGTGTCGCCCAACGGAACGCGAAGTTCTCGCGGCTTATCGGCGTTGTTGAAGGCCACCACAATTCGCTCTTCCTCCGATTCGCGGACAAAAACATAAGACGTTTCGTCGGAGGCCAGATGCCATAACTGGCCACCTCGCAGGGCGGCATGTTCCCGGCGAACGGTGAGCAGCGATTGCACGTAAGAGAAAATCTCCTGCTGCTCGCGCGTGCGGCCGGACTGCGTGAACGCGTCGTTCGTATCCCCAATCCAACCGCCGGGAAAATCGCGCCGGTTGTCCGGATCGCCGCCCCCAGTCATCCCGATCTCATCGCCGTAGTAAATCTCAGGTATGCCGCGCAGCGTTAGTGTGAGCCCGAACGCCAGCTTGATCTTCGCGGGAGAGCTGCCTTCCGCGCTCGCGAAGCGTGGCACGTCGTGATTCGCAAAAAATGGCACCAACATTTCCGGATGCACGTACAAAGCGTCATGCCGCAGCACGTCAGCGATGCGGCCCGCGGGTGCGCCCCGCAACAACACATTTCTTAGCGTGAAAAACATGGGAAAATCGAAGACCGTAGAAAGCCCGCTATCGATTCCATCGTAACGCCTTACGCCGCCCACAAAAAATGAAGTCACACTGGGATCAGGATGAAACACTTCGCCAACGGTGGTCAGGTAGGGATAGAGCCTGCGCAATCCAGCATGCCAATCTGCCCAGAACTTCCGCCCCACGTACGGAAACGTGTCAACGCGGAAGCCGTCCAGCCCCGACGTCTCCGCCCACCATATGCTGTTCTGCAGAAGATATTGCTCGACCATTGAATTCTCTGTGTTCATGTCCGGCAAAATCCCGAAAAACCAGCCGTCCGTAAGATTTCGCTTCATGCGCGCGGAGGCGTGGGGATCGATCAGCGCTTCGAACGGATCGTTCGCGATGGGCTGATCGCCCGCCTTGCCGTAGAAGCTGCCTTTCAGCGGCGAAAAAGAATCGATGTGGTGTTGCGGCGTGCCATGAAACCAGCCAGGCAGCGGGGGGTTCGAGACCCAGGGATGCTTCGGGCCCACATGATTCGGAACGGCGTCAAAGAAAATTTTCATTCCTTGTCTGTGAGCCGCAGCAACCAGGTCTTGATAGTCTTTCAGCGCGCCGAGATGCGGGTCGACGGCGTAGAGGTCCACGGCGCCATACCCGTGATAGTCCTGCGATGCCCCATTCTTCACGATGGGCGTTAGCCACAGTGCAGTCACGCCTAGGTCTTTCAGATACGGCAAGTGGTTCTGAATTCCGCGCAGGTCGCCGCCATGGTACGCGCGGGGTTTCGAACGATCGTGGGAGCCGGGCGCCTCGGCCAGCTCGTCATTCGTGGGGTCGCCGTTTGCGAAGCGATCCGGCATGATGAGATACATCACGTCATCCTGCGAAAGCCCTTGAAACTTTCCCAGCGTCGGAGCGCGCGCAGCGAGCGGTAGTTCGAAGGAAGTCGTTCCCTTGGGCGCGGCGATTCGGCAGATGGCGGTTCCAGATTTTGTGTCGGCCCCAATTTTCAGCCAGATAAAGAGGTACTTCCCTCCTGCCGTGGACTGCGTGCGCGAGACGTGGAGCGTCGGCAGATTGCACCCCACGTGGGTCGCTTCCAGATCGTGTCCGGAAAGCAGCAGCATCACTTCCGGTGTGAGCCCCACCCACCAACTCGGAGGTTCGACTTTCGTGACGGCAGGACCCGCTTCTTTTTCCGCTTGCTGCGGGCGAGCCAGCAAAACCGAACCGCCGCACACCATTCCGGCGGCGCTCAGAACGCAGAAAAGAACTCGGAACATTCGCTCCGCTGCAAAATACCGAAAATGCCGCAGTGATCTTTTCACGGGGAAAGCATAAGGAAAAATCAGCAGGGATACCACTCTTGATCTGCCGCCGGCCTTGGCGGACTTCGCACTCTTACGGCTTTGGGCTGAAAACAAAAATCAATTCGCCAAACGCTTCCGGAACGTGAAAATTCGGCACGGCCGTCCGGGTAGGCTCCCACGCGGAGTAAAATCGCGGCTCGTTGACGCCTTCGACCCGGTAAAAATTGACTCTCCACCTAGCTTCGGGATCGAAGTGTTCTACCAGGCATTTCATGGGAAGCGCAAGCTCCGCGACCCAGGTTTTCGCGGTGTCGTTCAAACTTACACGGCGCCGCAAACCACTCTTCAAGTCGTGTTTCTCGCCCGGCGTGATGTCCAGATCGATCCAGAATCCGTTCGGGCTGACCTCGAATTCCTTATAACGGCGGAGCTGTGACGGGTCGGGTTGAATGAACACTTCAGCGACGTCGCGGTCCCAGAGTTGGTCACGGTGGCCGTTCGGCTCGGCATCAGGAAAAACAGTGATGACACGAAATTTCGCCACGAACCGAAAATAAAGCCACTCAGGGGTCCAGAGTATCTTTACTTCCGTTTCTCTTTCGGGATCGCCGTTCTCGCCGCGCCAGTCAGTGTTGAACTGGAGCGTCGCCGACCGCCCCCACGCAAGAACCGTTGGGAATCCGTCAGCATCGGGCGATCCCGTCATTCGAACAGCCACAGCGGTTCGTTCCTTGGACATGGCGTCGAATTGAGACATTCGTCTGAATTGCCGCAAGTGTTCCCCGGCGCACAAACTTCGCGGTAGCAGACAGCATAGCGATTGCAAGGAGATGCACAAGAAAAAACTGGAGGATGAAGCCAGTGTTTTTCCCGCCAGCAAGAGCTTCAGCACGTTTCCGGTGATCCCCGTCCCTAGGGCCTGCGAACTATTTGCGCACTATGCGTCCCACTCCTCGTGGATACCACAAAACACCGTGCTAGCATCAGATTTGGCCTCTTCCAGGGACTTACGTAAGTCAAATAAGCGATGGATGCTCAGGAGCGCGGGAAATGATCAAGCCTGTCAACACCCAGGACTTCACGTTGCAACCGGATCGGCGCAAGCCGGAAGAATTTGAGCACGTGAAATTTCGCATCGACGCCGGCGTCGCGAGGATGACCCTCAGCCGCCCGGAACACAATCTTCTCAATGAAGCCATGCTCCGCGAAATCGCCAGCGGAATTTCTCATGCTGGCGAGAGTGATGACGTCAAGTTGATCGTGCTCGATTCGGCGTGCAAGGTGTTCTGCGGCGGAATCGACATCGGCGAATATACGTCGCAGCGCGTGTTTCAGATGCTCGATGCGTTTCACGCGGCCTTCGCGGGAATGTTGGAAATCGGCAAACCGGTCATCTGCGTGGTGAACGGCCCGGCCATCGGCGGCGGCGCGGAGCTGGCCGCTTTCGGCGATCTCGTAATTGCCACACCCAGGGCGCGATTTGCGCAACCGGAAATCAGCATCGGCATCTTTCCGCCGCTCGCATCCACAATTCTGCCTTTCCTCGTAGGGCCCAAGATCGCGCTCGAACTTGTCCTGACTGGGGAACCGGTGACCGCCGAACGCGCCCTGGAACTCGGCATGGTGAATCGTCTCGTGCCGGAAGCTCAACTCGAACAAGCGGTGAAAGATCTTGTCGACCGGATCAGCGGCCACTCCGGCCCGGTGCTGACCATGGCGAAGAAAGCAATTCTCGGGGGCATGGGTTTGTCGCTGCGCGAGGGCCTCAAACATTCGATGAACATTTTCTTGAACGAGCTATACCGCCTCGAGGATTCGCAAGAAGGCCTGCGCGCACTGGTGGAAAAGCGCAAGCCCAATTGGAAGAACCGCTAAACGTTCCAGCCCTTCTTTCAGTCGCGCATTGACACTCCCGCGGACGCGGCATACACTCGATTTTCAATTTGCAGGCAAGGGCAGCGGGGAAGGCCGTGTGAATCGGCCGCGGTCCCGCCACTGTGATCGGCTGAAAAGCCGTAAGCCAGGCCACCCTCCCATGCCGCAGAGGCAGTGCTCTTCGCGAGAAAGAGCGTTTGCCATTCGCCCCAAGATGTCTCGTGGGGCTTTTTTGTTGGCACAATGAAATTCTCGGGTCAGGGAATATTTGTGAAAGAATTCTCACGCAAGCGCCTCCGAACCGCCATCGCCGCCACAATCACTGCACTTTTGTCTTGCTCGGCGATGTTGCGCGCGCAGAGTGCTTCCCCACTCTCTCCCATATCTCCTCTCTACCGCGAAGTCACCGACGAAACCGGCCGCACGGTTCGCGTTCCTCAACCGGTCAACCGCATCGTGTCACTCGCGCCAAGCTTGACCGAAACCGTCTATGCGCTTGGTCTACAGGACCATCTCGTGGGAGACACCGAATACTGCGATTACCCTCCTGACGCGCAGAAAAAAACCAAGGTCGGCGGTGGAATTAACCCAAGCTTGGAAATCATTGCAGCTTTGCATCCAGATATCGTTCTTGTGACCAAAGCTTTCAACCGGCTTGAGACAGTAAATTCGCTGGAAACTTTGGGAATCTCTTCTTACGCCACTGATCCTCATACTGTCGACGAAATCATCGCCTCTTCGAGAAAACTCTCCGATATCCTCGGTGTTCCCGAGGCGGGCTCCTCCGTTGCAGGTGACATGCAACACCGTCTTGACGATCTGAAACAGCGCCTGGGTGCACTGCCTCCCAAACGCGTTCTCTTCGTTGTCTGGACCCAGCCGCTCATCTCTGTTGGAAAGAGCACTTTTATCGCCGATGCGTTGCGCCGCGCGGGAGCCGTCTCCATCGTTGATTCCGAACAAGACTGGCCTCAAGTTAGTCTTGAAGAAGTCGCACATCTGCAGCCCGACTTCCTGGTTTTCGCGGATTCGCATTCCGATTCCTCTTCCTCCACTGTTGAAGTGCTCGCCACGCTCCCGGGATGGAGCATTGTGGAAGCAGTCAGCCGACGCCGGATTGCGGTGATCAGCGATGCTGTCAATCGGCCCGCCCCGCGAATCGTCTCGGCGATCGAGGATCTCGCCAAGCAGCTTCATCCGGATGCTTTCGTCGAAAAACCAGACAATACCAAAGAAAAAATCGAGAAGGAGAATCCTTCGCCAAACCAGCGGCCCGCACCCCGTTCTTCTTTCTTGCCCGACACCCTGCAGGCCCGCATTCCGTTTCTTGGAGGCTGCACATGCGCCCACTGACGCTTCGGCGCCTTCTCTTCCAATGCACGATCTTGGTGGTGATTTTATTCGTGGTTGTTGTGGTTGCCTTGAAATTCGGTGCCGTGCCCGTTTCGCTCTACGCCCTGGGGCGTGATTTGCTGCGTTTCCTGTTTGGACAGAGCAGCCAAATCTCCACTGACTATGGCTTTATCATTTGGAATATCCGCGGCCCACGCATTCTTCTCGCTATCATTGTTGGCGCGTCGCTCTCCGTCGCGGGCACCAGCTTCCAGGCTTTGCTTCGCAATCCACTAGCGGACCCCTACGTCCTCGGCGTGTCCAGCGGTGCCTCCGTAGGCGCCATTCTGGCCCTCATCGCAACACCGTATCTTTCCTTGCCGCCGGCTCTCTCCGCGCTACTCACGCCGATGGGAGCATTTCTCGGTGCCGCGGCGACGATCGCCATCGTGTACTTTCTCGGCCGTCGCGATGGTCAGATCGATAGCACCACCCTCCTTCTAGGCGGTGTCATCACCGGCTCTTTCCTCTCCGCCGTCATCACCTTTCTCATGGGCACCGTCACCACCGGCAATACCCGCGGCATGGTTTTCTGGCTGATGGGCAATCTCTCCACATCTTTTCAGAAGAGTGTTTACTGGTTTCTGGGCCTTGGCTTCCTCGCCGCTGCCGGCGCGATTTACACCACTGCTTCTGACTTAAATTTGCTTCTTGCCGGCGAAAAAGAAGCCATGCATCTTGGCGTCGACGTGCCGCGCGTGCGCCTGGTCGTCTACATCGCTGCTTCGTTCCTCACCGGGCTGGCCGTCTCCGTCAGTGGCGCCATCGGCTACGTCGGCCTCATCGTGCCTCATGTGATGCGTCTCATCTTCGGCTCGGACCATCGCACCCTGCTGCCCACTGCCGCCCTCGGCGGAGCTATCGCCGTCGTATTTGCCGACACGCTGGCGCGCACCGTCGTCGCACCCAACGAACTTGCCGTCGGCGCAGTGACCGCCGTTGTCGGCGCGCCGCTCTTCATCTACCTCCTGCGCAGGAGGCTGGCATGAGCAGCGGTTCAGCTCTCGCGCGAAATCTCAGCGAGCCTGCACGCGCAAGCAACGACGTCCGCCTCAGCGTGGAGCAAGTCAGCTACGCCCATTCCGCAAATCCGGCGCAAGCGCCGCTTTTCACTCTGGAAGCGACGAGTTTTCAAGCCAAGCCCGGCGAAATCGTCGCCATCCTCGGTCCCAACGCCAGCGGCAAATCCACTCTTTTGAAATTGATTTCCGGCGCCCTCGCGCCTCTCTCCGGACGGGTCCTGCTCAACGGATTCGTCATCCATTCGCTCACCCCGCGCACCCGCGCGCAGCGCATCGCCGTCGTTCAGCAGGAGAGCACCCTGCTCTTCCCCTCGCGCGCCTGGGAATTTGTTCTGCAAGGCCGCCATGCCCATGGACGCTCCCTGCGGTTCGAATCGGAAGACGACGTCTTGATCGCGAAAAACGCTCTCGCGCAAGTCGGTGCCGCCGATCTGAGCGACCGCTGGATGGATCAAATCTCCGGTGGCGAAAAACAGCGCGTAATCCTCGCGCGCGCTTTGGCGCAGCAGCCGCTGCTTCTATTGCTCGACGAACCCACTCTCCATTTGGATATCGCCGCGCAAATCGGCTTGCTGGATTCTTTGCGCCGCCTCGCCGCGGAAAATCGCTACACCGTTGTAGTCGTGACCCACGAATTGAACCTCGCGGCGGAGTACGCCGATCAAGTCGTCTTGATGCAGCGCGGCCGCTGCTTGCGCGTCGGCCCGCCCGCCAGCATTTATCAGCGCGAATTGCTCGAACAGGTTTTCCAGACGCCGCTCACGGTGGAATTCGGTTCCTCCGGGCGGCCTCGCGTCAACGTTTTGTCTGGAACGCAGTGAATAGAAGTTTTTCTCGTTAACCCCAACCCTGCGGCCCCGCGCTGCAGATCACATTCACCGCGAACTTCGTGCTCGGGAAGACGGTTCGGCGATCTAGCTTGATCGGGATCGCCAGCAACTAAGCCGTCGCCGCCGCGCGACTGTAAGGCGGATTCAGTTTATGCGCAGGCCACTGCGGCCAGTCGCCCCTTCGCTGGGCGACCCCGCGGGAAGGCCCCGCAACGGTCCTCGTTAAAAAGGCCCGGAGCTACCGCCAAGCCAGGAGACCGGCGAAGTTCGCAGCCGTGCGATTCATTTCCATCGCACCGGACAACCTTCAACTCCCGCGCGAGAGGGAGCGGAGGATAAAATGAAATCTACTGTACTTCGTACTGCCTTTCTTCTCTTCGCAGTCTCTGTTGTCAGCATTTCTCTGCCAGCCCAAAGCAATTCACCCGATGCGCACCTCTCCGGAAAATTCACGGATCCTTCCGGCTATGGCATCGGCAACGTCAAAGTCACCGCGCAGTTTGCAAACGACACAAATCCCCGCATTTGGTCGGCAGTTTCCAGCGGCGATGGTGCATATCTTCTCGTGCTCCCAGCCGGCCACTATCTCATTCACTTCCAACACTCTTCCTTTGTGGCCCGTGACGTCATCCTCGATCTAGCGGCCTCCGAAAATCGAACTTTCGACCTCCGCCTCGAAATCG
>JBGPIX010000126.1:0-13874 GCA_041485085.1 Candidatus Acidiferrum sp. | reverse complement strand
GGCTCGACGTTGAAACCGGTCATGAACTTGATATCGTCCATCGCGAAGACGTTGGTGGGATCCGTCATGGCGATGGTGAGAACGGAGCCCACGCGCGACAGCGGGATGACCTGGTAGCGCGCGGCGGTGTCCTGCGGAATCAGCTTGATGACGTTGGGATCGATCTCGTAATACTTCAGGTTGATGGAGGGAACGCCGTATTGACGGGAGAGCACGCCGGTGATGTCATCATCGGTGATGAAGCCCATCTTGGTCAGGCAGCTTCCCAGCTTGCCTCCATTGGCGCGCTGAAACTCCAGCGCTTTTTGGAGCTGGTCCTGCGTGATCAAGCTTTCTTTAACTAATATTTCGCCCAAACGGACGGACATCCGCAGTACTCCCAACGGGTTTGCACCCAGCGCTCACCTTAACAAATGCTGAAGGGGAAGGTAGGCAGAATTTCGCGCGTAGTTCTGAAATGGCTAATACCTGCCCAAAAGGGCAGGTTCCGTGAAAAGAGGACAGGTAGAAATCTTGACTTGCTTCAATACGCTGGCTATCGTGCCAGAGAGATGCCTGAGCAACCAACTCGGACACATTCTGCCTATCAGGTGACGCCACTGACGAAAAATGTCCACGGTGGATGTGCCGCATGCGGCTCTCCTGCCCAGTGTAAGATTCACGGGAACATTTTGACATTTTAATGATAGCGAAATCATGAGCCGACCGGACAACAAACAGAGATGGGGTCTAGCCATCGGCGGAATTCTGCTAACGCTGCTCCTCGCTGCGGTGTTCACCTTCGGATCCCTCACCGTACCCTTTGAGCCGCAGAGTTGGCGCGCCGTGATGGTGCTCTACGCTGTCTCCAGTTTGATCACTGCCGCTTTTCTGGTGTTTGGTCTCATTCTCGCGAGGACCACCCTTCGTCTCTGGGCAGAACGCAGCCGAGAACAACTTGGGACTCGGTTCAAGACGAAAATGGTTGTCGGGGCGATGGCCATTTCCCTGCTGCCGATCATATTCATGTTCATCGTCAGCTACTCGTTGATCAACCGCAGTTTGTTGCTGTGGTTTCCGAAACCGCTGGAGGTCGCCTCTGAGGAGACACAGAAACTTCTGAACGATCTGGGGCGGGCGCAAATGCCGCGACTTCGCGGACTGGCTATGCAGGCGCAAGCCGAGGCGAATCGTCCCGGCACGGATTTCCTGGAACATGTCTTCGCCAAGGGCGGGGACGCCGTCTGGTTTCTGGATCGCGACGGCAAGGTGCTGCGCGGCGGCATCGTCTGCGATAGCCAGCCGGAGGATCGCACCGGCCCAATCTGCGTGCAGCCAGATGTTCCGGGGCAATATTTGCGATCGTTGCCCAGCGGAGTGGAAATCTGGGCGGTTGGCGGAAGGAGCTATTTCGCCGCTCGCGTTCCGGCATCGCAGGAAAATCTGGCAGGGGGATTCGTGGTTGCCGCCTATCGTACGAGCCCCGACGTTCTCGAACGGCTGACGGCGATTCAAGCTCAGACGCGCGAGTATTACCAAGAAAAGCAAGACCTACGAGCGTTAAAGCGGCAGATGCTTCTGATTCTTCTTTTTTTCACGGTGCTACTGCTGTCCGCGGTGATGTGGGTGGCATTGTTTCTAGCCAAGCAGGTCACCATCCCGATTCAGGCGCTCGCCGAAGGGACGCGCGAGGTTTCCTCCGGGAACTTTGATTACCAGGTCCCGGAGCAAGCTCAGGATGAATTGGGAATCCTGGTGCGTTCGTTCAATACGATGACCACCCAGTTGCGCGACAGCCGCTCGCAAATCGATCAGTTCACCAGAAACTTGCAGCAGGCCGTCCAGGAACTCGAACGCCGTCGGCAATTGATGGAGACGGTGCTTGAGAATATTCCCACGGGAGTCATTTCGCTCGACGCGCACGGTGCTATTCTGCGAGTGAACAGCGCTGTATCGAGAATGTTCGCCACTGCCGGCTCGGAGGCTCACTCGTTTGAAGGGCTCGTCGGCGCGGATGCGGCACGCATCGTGAATTACCTGATGCGCAGATCCCTGCGCATGGGAGTCGTGTCGCGGGAGATCGAGACGGTCGCCGCTGGACGTGTGCTGCACCTCGCCGTCACCGTGAGTTCTCTTGGACCGCGCCGCGCCAACACCGGCTACGTTCTCGTCCTCGACGATCTGACGGAAGTGCTGCGCGCGCAGAAATCGGCGGCTTGGCAGGAAGTGGCGCGGCGCATCGCCCATGAGATCAAGAATCCGCTGACTCCCATTCAGCTTTCCGCCCAGCGCCTGCTGAGATTCCTCGAGCGCAGCGACCCCTCCCAATCGGTGGCAACTCGTCACTCGGAATTGGCCAAGCTGGTCCAGGAATGTTCACGGTTGATCGAGCGGGAAGTCTCCACGCTCGCCGAGTTGGTCAACGAGTTCTCGCAATTTGTGCGCTTCCCTACTGCCAAGCTTGTACCCACCAATGCCAACACCATTGTCAATCAGGCTGTGGAAGTCTTCTCCGGGCGGCTCGATGGCATCACGCTCAAGACGACGCTTGCCGAGAATCTGCCGCCAGTGCGCGCCGACGGGGGGTTGCTCCGCAGCGTCATCGTAAATCTCATCGATAATGCCGCGGAAGCGCTGGAGAATTCGGTGAGCGGGGAAATCCTGGTCTCTACCGTAGGCCGTTCGGATGCGGAGACCGTGGTGATCTGCGTTTCGGACACTGGCACCGGTATTTCGCCGGAAGACAAGGACAAACTCTTCCTGCCGCACTTCTCCACCAAGGATCGAGGCACGGGGCTCGGCCTGGCTATCGCCGCTCGCATCGTGGCCGAGCACGGGGGCAGCATTCACGTCGAGGACAATCTTCCCGTGGGCTCGCGTTTTCTCGTGGAGCTGCCAGCTGCGGAATTGATGCCTGCCGCCGTTGCCGACCACAATGGATCGGACACTACTCGATGACACTTGGACCGCATCTCCTCGTCGTGGACGACGAGGCTGGCATTCGTGAGTCTCTTTCTTCGATTTTGGAGGACGAGGGCTATCATGTGGAAGCTGTGGGCTCTGCCGAAGAGGCCTTGAACCGCGCCGCTGCCGGCGAGTTTGAAGTTGTTCTGCTCGACGTCTGGCTTCCCGGTATGGACGGCCTCGAAGCTCTGAGCCGCCTGCAAGCTTCCCCCCGGCCGCCGGCCGTGATCATGATTTCAGGCCACGGCACAATTGAGACCGCCGTGCGCGCCACCAAGCTCGGCGCCTTTGATTTCATTGAGAAACCCCTCTCGCTTGAAAAAATCATCGTTCTGGTTCGCAACGCCATTCAACAGCGGCGACTGCAAGATGAAAACCAAGTGCTGCGAAGCGAACTGGGTTACCGCTATCAGGTGATTGGCGATAGCGTTCCCATGAAAGCGCTGCGCCAGCAGATTGCCGTCACCGCGCCCACGAACGGCCGCGTGCTGATCTACGGGGAAAGCGGCACAGGCAAAGAGCTGGTTGCTCACGCGCTGCACGCCGCGAGTCTCCGCAGCAAGGGCCCTTTCGTGGAGGTCAATTGCGCCGCGATTCCCGAGGAGCTGATCGAGTCCGAGCTCTTCGGCCACATTAAAGGCAGCTTTACGGGCGCGACGGAAGATAAAATCGGCAAATTTCAAAAGGCCGATAGCGGAACGCTCTTCCTCGATGAAATCGGAGACATGAGCCTTCGCACGCAATCAAAAGTTCTGCGCGTCCTCGAGGAGCAGCGCTTTGAGCGCGTAGGTTCCAACGAAACCATGCGCGTGGATGTGCGCGTCATTGCAGCAACCAACAAACATCTCGAACAAGAGATCGCACGCGGCGCGTTTCGCCAGGATCTTTTCTATCGCCTGAACGTGATTCCCTTTTACGTGCCGCCCTTGCGCGACCGCAAAGAGGACATCCCCACGCTGGCGAGATATTTCCTGGCGGAATTCAGCTCGGCCTACGCGAAAAAAACGCGGGAGCTCAGCGACTCCGCCATGGAAATCCTCATCCGCTATCCCTGGCCTGGCAATGTCCGGGAACTGCGCAACCTCGTCGAGCGGCTGGTGATCGTGTGCCCCCAGGCCCGTATCGAGCCGCATCACCTCCCCCCCGAGCTTTTTCGCGGCGCCGCCGAAAGCCCGCACCATCCTTACTCCACGCTGCATGAGGCGCGCAGCGCCTATGAGCGGGAATTCATCTTACGGAAATTGCAGGAGCACAGTTGGAACATGACGCAAACGGCCGCGGCTCTGGGACTGGAACGCAGCCACCTCTACCGCAAAATGAAATCTCTGGGGATCGCCGCGCCCGATTAGTCTTCATGGGACCGAAGGCTCTGCCGACGTCGCGCGGCGCCTTTCTCTTTTTCCCGCCGGACCCTCAATTCGTGTAGAATCCGCCAAACCTGGGCCAACCATTTCGCAGTACTGACTGGAACTGCGGTTCTCGCGCGGACGCTCTAGGTCCACCGCCGCTTCATTCTCTGAAATTCTGACTGGCACGCACAGGTCGTCTCACTGCTTCAACAAATTACGCATGAAATGCGAGGGACTCCCTTGAAGAAAATTATTTTTCTGGCCAGTGTGCTGCTGACCGTCTTCGTTCTTACGTCACAATCGCAGACGGCTACTGTCGCCACCGGCCACGCATCAAAAACTCCGGAGAAATTGCGGACATTTTTTCCACACAACTGGGTGCGTGGTTATACGGATTTCGAGGTGGCCCCCTCTCATAATGAGCCCGACCTTGGGCGCTGCGCGTTCCCTCAACCGGCCAGCGCTGGAGGCGCGGCGTCCTTATGTACAGCTTACGGACGTTATTTATTTAGCGGTTACGTCGAATTCCAGCCGTTCGGCCGCACTCCGGCGCGGCATTTCTTTCTCTTTTTTGAACCGAAATTCAGTTTTGGAAGAAATATTCCGCAGCTTACGTACACGGCTTCCATGTTGCCGATCGCTTTCGAGCGTTCCGTTGGAATTGGGTTTCAGTTGCCAAAACATTTCGAACTGCGCGCCACGCAGCATCAGGTGGATTGGCTCGGTCGTTACAGTAAATCCCTGGGCCCCGCGGACCTCAAGACGAATGGCCCCTACGGTCTTTATGCCACCTTTGGCGTGCGCTGGTCTTTCGGCGGATATGGCAGCCAGTCCGGTTCGTCGGGATATTAGGCCGGGGATCTGAGAATGACGCATGCGGACTGGTTCAATTTTGCAAAGTTCCTTCTTGCCGCGTTTGTTGTTTTCTATCTTAACGTCTGGTTTTTGGAATCCAGTGGAGCAGGGTGGAAAGCGGGTCATGCCAAGCTGTGGAAGAAGCCCAAAAGGTGGCAACTCATCACGTTTTGTGTCCTTTGGGGCTCCATAATTATCGCATTCATCGTCGGGTTTTGGATACGTCGTTCGAACTAACCCACGCCCCAGTTGAGAACAGTTTTGCCGAGTAGGGGCGCAGCATGCTGCGCCCCTACAACCGAGCTACGATCCTCCGTGCATGCTCTTCCTATTCTTTTTTGTCTAACTCTTCGGTGAGGCCTTCGAGCTGATAGCGCCAGTCCAGTTCGCGCACCTTTTGGGGATTTTCCCGCCAATCTGGCGCGACTTTCACGAATAGTCCCAAATAGATTTTGCTGCCGAGAATCGCTTCAAGTTCCTTGCGGGCTTCCGTTCCAATTTTCTTCAGCATTTCGCCCTTGTGGCCAATCAGAATCTTTTTCTGTGAATCGCGCTCCACGTTCATGACCGCTTCGATGCGCAACAGCCTGGGCTTCTCTTCGTATTTTTCAACCACCACGGCCAGCGCGTACGGCACTTCGTGGTACATCAACTGGATGGCTTTTTCGCGAATGATCTCCGCGGCCAGAAATCGTTCCGGTTGGTCCGTTACCTGATCTTCCGGAAAGTACGGCTCACCCTGCGGCAATTGCTTCAGAATTTCGTCAAGCAACTCGTCGCATCCCGTGCCCTGCAAAGCGGAAATCGGGACGATGGCGCTGAATTCAAATGCCTTTGAAAACGATTCGATTAGCGGCAAGAGCTTCGGCTTCGGCAAACGATCTACTTTGTTCAGAGCCAGAATCGTTTTTCCGCGAAACCGCTTGGCCTTTTCCAGCAGCAAATCATCCGCGTGCGGATGCATGCTGCTGGCATCGACCATCAGCAGCAGCACGTCAATGCCTTCCAGAGCCGCCGCCACTTCCTGCATCATCTGCCGACCCAGAGCCGAGTCGGCTTCATGCAAGCCAGGCGTGTCGATAAAGACGATCTGCCCCTGCGGCTTGGTCACAATTCCCTGGATACGGTTGCGCGTCGTTTGCGGTTTCGACGTAACGATCGCGATCTTCTGCCCGACCAGCCGATTCACCAGCGTGGACTTGCCCGCATTAGGTCGCCCGACAATAGCCACAAATCCGGAACGAAACTCTTTCTTCTCTGGCTTTTCTTCTTTTGCCACCGAGCACTCTTCTCTGCGATTGTTCGTGACTTAGGTCTTTTATCGCTTTGTAGGAACAGCTTTCATCTGCTTGCGAATGCGCACGCGCAATACTTTTCTCTGGTTCGCTTCCAGAACTTCAAAGCGATGATCCGCCAGGTCGATCTTGTCCCCGGGCGCCGGCACTTTGCCGGAAGCATGACTCAGCAAGCCCGCGAGAGTGGTCACCGCCTCATCCGTTTTATCGCCGAACTTTACGCCCAGCAAATCTTCGACGTCGCCAATGGGCATGCTTCCGCGCATGACCAGGCCGCCATCCGCTTCACGCACCACATCCGGCGCGGGAGGCCTTCCCTCGAAGCCGCTTGCGCCGACGATCTCTTCCACCAGGTCTTCCACGGTAGCAATGCCCGCCACCGTACCATGCTCATCGATGACCACCGCCAGCGGCTGACCCTTCTGGCGCATTTCGCGTAGCAACTCCGAGCCCACCTTGGTCTCCGGGATGAAGAGCACCGGTTTGACCAACTCGCGCACCTTACGCTTCAGCAAATCCTGGTCTGCGATTTGCAAAAGGTCCTGCGAATACACCACGCCGAAAATATCGTCGAGCGATTTCTCGTACACGGGAATCTTGTTCAATTTCGTCTCGACCACTTTGGCGTGCAGGTCTTCGAGCGTAGCCTCCGCGGGCAAGGCCACGATGTCGGGCCGCGGCGTCATCACTTCGCGCACGCGTTTGTCGCTGAACTCCACGACTTGCTCGATCAAGTCCGCCTGCTCCGGCTCGATGATGCCTTCTTCTTCCGCCGCTTCCACCAGCGCTTCAATTCCCTCTTCCGTGCGCTGCTCTTCGGTCTTCTCGGCCTCGTGCTCGGAGATTCGCGCTAGCGATTCCGCGCCCTCCAGAAATACGCGCACCGGCCAGACGAACCACATCGCTCCGCGAATCAACGGCAACAGTGGGCGCAGCCAACGCCCCGTCGTGCGGTACAGCAGCATATCTGGAATAAAATGCATGGCGATGACCACTTCGAGCACCAGAAACACGCAGAACTGCACGAAAGATTCCCAGGTGCCCGGAACGAAGTACACCACTCCGCGCGTCGTCTCCAACACCAGGAACGCCAGCCAGAAGTGCCCGAGGATTCGGAAGGTGCGCCCGCCGCTCTTCCGGTTGATCTTGAGCTTCGGCTCGATCTCCGATTCAAAGATTTCCAGGTGCATGTGGATGCGGCCCGTGGTCATGCGTCCGAGTTCGCGGTAAATGAGTGTCAGATAGGAGAAAATCGGCAGTGTAACAGCTACCAATACAACACTCAGCGCATAGAGCCAGCTTAGATTCATCACGCCAGTCCGAGCCGCTTCCGTAGCTTCCGTTCAACCCGGTCCATCTCGCCGCGATCGGTTTCGTGGTCGTAGCCCAGCAGATGCAATACACCGTGGAGAATCAGCACTTGAAGTTCGCTGGAAAGTTTCCGCCCATTTTTTTTTGCATAACGCTGTGCCGTTGCGGGAGAAATCGCAATATCGCCCAAGCCAACGCTCGCCTTCACCGGCTTCGAGTTACGCCGAAGCCGAGCCGGTCTTCGCCGCGTCACCGCCGGGAAAGACAGCACGTCGGTGGGTCCTTTTTTCTTGCGAAACGTTTCATTCAACCGGGCGATCTCCGCGTCGCTTACCAAGCAGACGGTGACGCCTGCTCCCAGGAAACCCACTTCCTCTTGCGCGCGGCGCAAAAACGATTCGAGGGGACGCCGCGCCAGGCGAACCGCTCGCTGGCGGTTCAGAATCATCCGTGTTGCGCTTCTTTATCTTGTTCTTTTCCGGATTCTCTCGCGGAAGTTCCCGCTTTGCCATTCGGAGTGTTTCCGCCGCGCTGCGGGTGAACTACATCATACTCTTCATAGGCGCGGATAATCTGCTGCACCAGGTTGTGCCGCACCACGTCCTTCTCGCCAAACTGCACCACGCCGATCCCTTCAATCTTGCCGCAAACTTCCAGCGCTTCAATCAAACCGGATTTCTTCCCTTGCGGCAGGTCGATTTGCGTCACGTCGCCAGTAATCACCGCCTTGGAGTTGAATCCCAGCCGCGTGAGGAACATTTTCATTTGTTCGCTGGTGGTGTTTTGCGCTTCGTCCAGAATCACAAACGAGTCATTCAACGTGCGGCCGCGCATGAACGCCAGCGGCGCCACCTCGATGATGCCTTTCTCCAGGAAGCGCTCCAGTTTGTCGGCGTCCAGCATGTCGTACAGCGCGTCGTACAGCGGACGCATGTACGGATCGATTTTCTGCTGCAGCGTGCCCGGCAAAAACCCCAGCCGCTCGCCTGCTTCCACTGCCGGCCGCGCCAGGATGATGCGGTTCACTTGCTTCGTGAGCATCGCGCTCACGGCCATGGCCACTGCGATGTAGGTTTTTCCGGTGCCGCCCGGGCCGATGCCGAACATCATGTCGTGCTTCTCAATCTCTTCCATGTAGCGTTTCTGGCTGGCGTTCTTCGGCGTGACTTGTTTTTTGCCGAACGAACGTACGCGGCTGTGCTCGAACATTCCGCGCGGTGATTCGTGTGGTTCCTCGGTCGCCACGCGCAGCAGCGATTTCACCTCCGCCGCCGTAAGCGCTTTCCCGTGCCGCGTCAGGTGGTTGTACTCTTCGACGATCTTCACTGCCTGGTCCACGCTATCCTGCTCGCCTTCGATCGTCAGCCGCGTGTCGTGTAGATGCGTGCGTACGCGCAGCGAATCCTCCAGCAAGCGCACATTTTCATCCAGCGTGCCGAAGAAGGGTTCAATTTGTCCGGAAATGTGAACGGTACGTCTCATCCAGTTGGAAGGTCTTCCTGCTACAGGAACCGGGTGGCCGATGGGATTCCTCCTGTTTGGGCCTGCCGCTGGCGGGCCTGCCTGCCGCAGCTTGCCTGCTGCAAGCCGGGCGGGCGTGACCGCTTCGCGGTTCACTCATGGAGAAACTTCTTACACCCTAACGCAGCACTCCGCCCGGGTCAAGTTACAGCTATTTGACGCGGCAAACTGCGTTTCTCTAACCTTTCGCCGTAAAGGGGCGGAGGCAGACTCCGCATTTGCCGGACATACTGCTCAAGCTTCCATGCGCTAAGGATGCGGGACCATGCGAGTTGGGTGTAAAATAGTTATTGCGGTGGATTTCACGGAGGAGATTCCGAATGCCGTTTGATCGCGACCAGTTCATTGCAGATTGTCTGACCGCCGCGAAGGAAATTGCATCCCAGGTGGCCGTCCGCCAGGTCCTGGCTCGCGCCGTCTCCGATCCGCCGTCCGTGCTCGCCGCGCTGGGCGAACCCAAGCGCGCCGAGATGCAAAAACTCTTTCAGTCCAGCCAGCTCACGATTCTGAATGTCATCTGGGCGCCGTGGATGACTTTGCTGCCGCACAATCACCACATGTGGGCGCTGATTGGCATCTATACAGGCCGCGAAGACAACATCTACTGGCGCCGTGCGCCCGGCCGGGCACACGGCATGGTCGAAGCCGCGGGAGCAAAGGCGCTCTTCGAAAAGGAAACCCTGCCGCTGGGACATGAGATCATCCATTCTGTGACCAACCCCATTCCCCGCTTGACCGGCGCCATTCATGTCTACGGCGGAGATTTTTTCGGTGTCCCGCGCAGCGAGTGGGACGCGGAGACTCTGCTGGAGCAGCCCTGCGATGGCGAGAAAATGCAGCGCCGCTTCGACGAAGCCAGCGCGCTTTTTCCCAAGACCTGATTCGCAGTCAGCCTCGCGGTTTTCCAGCGCGCGCGTTTTGGCCCAGTCGCGAATGGCTTGCACTTCTTCAGTGCGCGTCACACGCATTGCGCCCCGAGTCCACGTCGCCGAAAGCAATTTGTCGGAAGCGACGGCGCAGGGATCGCGGTCCTTACCAAACTGGAGGCCGGCAAGGATTTCCCGGGACTTCCGTCCCGATTGATGGCATTGCTCCAGGCGACTAGTTACAATGTTTGTCCATGAAGTGCCCTGGCTGCGCAATCGATATGACTGCCATGACGCTCAACGGCCGCATGGGCGGACAAGTCGCTATCGATGTATGCGCCAAATGCCAGGGTTTCTGGTTCGATCATTTCGAAAGCCTGCAGCTCTCTCCCGGCTCCACACTGAAGCTCATGAAGTTTATCGGTGAACACTCGTCAGCGAAGAAGCCCTCGCTGCCGGACGCGCTCCGCTGCCCGCGATGCGCCACGTCACTCCGGCTGGCGCACGACTTGCAGGGAAACATGCCGTTCACTTATTGGCGATGCGGGACCGATGACGGTCACTTCATCGCCTTTCTCGAATTCTTGAAAGAGAAAAATTTCATCCATCCGCTCTCTCCGGAGCAAATCAAGGAGTTACGGCAGAACGTTCAGTCTATGAATTGCTCCAACTGTGGGGCGTCCATCAACCTGGAATCCAACTCTGCCTGTCCCTACTGCCACTCGCCCCTTTCCATGCTCGATATGAAACAGCCGCAGCGCATGTTGGAGCAACTCAAACAAGCTGCCGAGCCGAAGCCGTTGGATCCAACGCTCCCCTTGAAACTAGCGTCCGCAAAGTTGGCACTGGAAACTTCCTTAGCCGATCATGATCGCGGTCCGGAATGGTGGAGCGATGCCGGCTCGTACGGACTGGTGCAAGCCGGTCTGAACGTCGTCGCCCGATGGCTCAGCGACAAGCTGGTCGATTGATCGCCTGGAGCCCCCTAATTAGGAGAATCGAAATCTTTGAGCTCGTTTGACAAAGCCGCGAGCCTCGTTTAACGTTAGAAGTTTGAGTGATACGCAAAAGGAGCAATAGATGGCCCAGGGACAGGCTACCAAAGTTAAGAAGAAGAAAAAGTCGGTTTTGAAGCGGGCGGCGCAATCTCGTCAGCGCGCCGAGGTCAACCGCGCCAACCGCACCCGGGTCCGTACGATGATGCGGCGTTTGCGCACCGCCATCGACGCCGGCGACGCCACTGCCGCGGGCAATCTTCTGCAACCCACGATGTCGGCAATCGATCAAGCCATTGCCAAGAACGTGCTGCACGAGAATACCGCCAACCGTTACAAGTCGCGCCTCACGCTGGCGTTCAACGGCATCAAAGCGAAGGCCGCGAAGTAGCAAGAGTTCTCCCGCTATTCGATTTTTTCGGTATCAGTGGGGGCGCCCGCCGCGGTGGGCGCCCGTTCTTTTTTCCCTGTGAGGCCCCATGTCGACAGCGATCCCCGTCACTCGTGTATCCCAATCCCGTCTTACGGAAGCGCTGCGCGAAAATTCCGAGTTCGGCGCCACCTTCAGCGACCACATGTTCGTCGCCGATTGGGAAGCCGGCGCTTGGAAGCAGCCGCAAATCGTTCCTTTCGGGCCAATCTCTTTTTCGCCTGCGCTGACTCCTTTCCATTACGGCCAGGCCATTTTCGAAGGCTTCAAAGCTCATCGACTCCCTAATGGCAGCGTCGCGCTCTTTCGTCCGCGCGAAAATTTCGCTCGCTTGAACCGTTCCGCCGCGCGCCTGGCCATGCCAGAAATTCCAGAGTCGCTTTTCATCGAGGGCGTCAAGGAATTAGTTCGCCTCGATCGCGATTGGATCCCGCACCGTGAAGGTGGCGCTCTCTACGTCCGCCCAACCTACTTCGGCATCGACGACACGCTCCTCGTTCGCCCCGCCAATCGCTTCCGCCTCATCGTCATGACTTGCCCCGTCGGTCCTTATTTCGCGCAACCCATTCGCCTGCTCGCGGAAGAGCGCTTCGTCCGCGCGTTTCCAGGCGGCACCGGCGACAGCAAAGCGGCGGGCAATTACGCTGGTGGCCTCCTAGCCGCGCGGCTCGCGCAGGAAAAAGGTTTTCACAATGTGCTGTGGCTGGACGGTGTCGAGCGCCGCTACGTCGAAGAGTCCGGGGTGATGAATGTCTTTTTCGTTTTAGATGGCAAAGCCATCACTCCGCCTCTGGGCGGCACGATCCTGCCCGGTGTCACGCGCAACTCCGCTCTGACTTTGCTGCGCGAGATGGGCATCCCTGCGGAAGAACGCCAAATCACCATCGACGAAATTGTTTCTGCCCATGCCGCGGGAAAACTCACCGAAGCGTTCGGCGCCGGAACCGCCGCCATCGTCGCGCCCATCGCCTGCATCCGTTACCGCGAACGCGACCTGCAATTCCCCGCCGTAACCGATTCTTCCGTTGCCGCGCGACTCCGTTCGCGTCTCGTCGCCATCCAAACCGGCCGCGAGCCGGACACCCACAATTGGCTCCTACCCGTCTAAACCTCCGTTTGGAGTGCGGGAGCTTGCTCCCGCTTTTCTGTCAGGCAGCAATTTCGGCTACCCTTGACTCGTTCAGAAGGATTGGTGACACTCCATGAGCTACTACGCCCTGATTTACGAACTCGTCGACGACATGGTCAATCGCCGCGTCCCCTTCCGCGAGGAGCACTTGCGCCTCGCCCGTGAAGCCCGCGAACGCGGTGAGCTGGTTCTAGCCGGCGCTCTCTCCGAGCCAGTGGATAGCGCCTTGCTAGTTTTTCACGTGGATGACAAGAGCAAAGTCGAAGCCTTCGCCCGCAAGGATCCTTACGTCCTTAACGGCCTCGCCAAAAAATGGCAAGTCCGTCCCTGGAATGTCGTCGTCGGCAATGAACCGCCGGTTTCCTCTGCAGCTCCGGCCCCAGGAACGATCTCGCGCCGCTGGTCCGGCCGCGCCACCGAAGCGCAATTACCCAAGTATCTTGAACACTTTTCCCAAAACGTCTTGCCCCAACTGCGCGGCGTTCCGGGCTACCTCGGTGCCAACGTCTACACTCGCCCCCTCGACAGCGAAGTCGAAATCGTCGTCGACACCATCTGGCGCTCCCTCGAATCCATTCGCGCCCTCGCTGGCCCAGACCTCGAAGCCGCCGTCGTGGCCGACGAAGCCGCTGCCCTGCTCACCAGCTTCGATCGCCGCGTCCGTCACTACGAAATTGCCGTGACCGACCGCCGATAATTCTGGCACGCGCCTCACCCGGTTTCACTGCGCGATATTCTCCCTGCAACGCGCGCGTTCCACCCTCAGCAACAAGAAGGGCGACCCACTGGCCGCCCTGTCTTCATTTTTCCTGAGCCTTTTTTCTGACTTTTTTTCCTCTGCGAACTCTGCGTTCTCTGTGGACTCTGCATTAATTCTTTTCTCGAACTTCCTTAACCCCGCGCCGCTTTCGCTTCGCCACCCGTCAGCTGCGCCACCAAGAATTCCATCACCGTTCGCGGCTCCGCCCCGCTTCCCTTCAACCGGTCATCCGCATTGCGCAGCGCATGCAATCCCGCCAGCAAGCGCGGCTTCGAAATCTTTCTCGCATTTTGTAGCGCCAGCTCCGCCTGCTCCGGCCGCATCCCTAGCGCACGCGCCGCCTGCCATCCATTTGCAACGCCTTTGATTTCGCTCGCTTCGATCAACTTACGGTACATCCACGTAATCGCGCCCAGCATC